>CAYJJA010000015.1:0-28716 GCA_964370355.1 uncultured Akkermansia sp.
ATTCTGGTGATTTCGTCCTTCATGGCGCGAGGTGGTAGAGGTGGCCGCGGCTGCGGATCCAGAGTTTCTTGTCTTCGGCGATGGGCATGGCAACGACCATCTCGGGCATCTTCACGACAGCGATTTCCTTGTAGCCTTCCTTGCTGGCTTCAAAGATATAGCCATTGCCCTCCATGTCAAAGACGATGATGCGATTCCCCACCATGAGTGGCGAGTTGTAGAAGCCGTATTCGAGCTCCTTTTCCCAGAGCAGCTCGCCTGTCGCCTTGTCCACGCCCTCGATCACGCCCCCGCTGGTGCAGAGGACGAGCACGTCCCCGCTCACGAGCGGTGAGGAGACATCGGGGAGATCGTAGTCGCTGCTCTCCCACGCGACCTTACCCGTCTTGGGGTCGAGAGCCACAGCGATGGCGTTGTCATTGGCCATGTAGATCATGCCATCGGCGTAGAAGGGCGCAACGGCGATCTCGCCCGCCATGTTCTCCAGCTTCCAGAGCTCCTTGCCCGTGTCGAGCTCGTAGCCCTCCATCGTGGTGGAGGTGGCGAGCACGATGATGCTCTGATCGACGATGATGGGGGTCGACCATGAGATGGTGGCGTCGCGTGTCTTCTTCCAGAGCTGCTTGCCTGTCGCGCTGTCAAAGAGGTAGAGCTCCTGCTTCTCCTCATTGTCGTACTGCACGAGCAGGTACTTCTCGGTGGCGACGAGCGAGCTGGCGTAGCCGTAGGGGTTGTGCGGCACGCCGAGATTCTTCGCCCAGACGCGCTTGCCCTGCATGTCCACCGCGACAATATCGCCCGTGGCAAAGGCGGCAAAGACGCGCACCCCATCGGTCGCAGGAGTAGAGGCGGCGTAGCCTGTGTCCTCGGTCACCTTGGGGGCTTCGGCGGGCGAGCCCGCGATATCGGTCGCGCTATGCTCCCAGAGGAGTGCTCCACTAGTGGAGTCGTAGCTATAGATCTTGCGCTCCTTCTTGTCACCAGCGGTGAGGAAGAGCTGATTGCCCCACTTGATGGGGGAGCTGAAGCCCGAGAGGGGGATCTCGACCTTCCACTTCACATTCTTGCCCTCCTCGACATTCCAGTCGGTGAAGAGCTCGGTATTCGCAATGGTGGCGTTCTGCTGCGGGCCGCGGAATTGGGTCCACTGCGTGAGCAGCTCCTCGGGCTTCGCGTAGACGAGGGGAGCCGCGGGGGCGGAATCAGCCGCGGCGGTCGCGCCCGAGGCTGCCGATGAGCTCGCGTCCATGTCGCCGAGGTGAGCGACGCCTAGAGCGGTCACGCAGAGGGCGAGCACGAGACCCGCGATGGCGTAGCGCATGGGCTTGCTCTGGGATTCATCCTCTTCGGGGGTGCTGTTCTTGGCTTCCTTCTCAGCGGTGAGATTGAGGTAGATACCGCCTGCGAGCATGAGCCCGAGCAGGGCAAAGAGGATGTAGCTGCCGCGCAGCAGCTGCTCTTGTGCGACGAACCACGAGCGGCGCGAGAGCAGGTCGAGCTCACGCACCATCTGCTGGAGCTCCGCGTCTTGGGAGTTCGCCGTGAGACGCTCCTTGAGCTGCGGGATGAGCTCGGAGGATTCGGGGTTGAATTGCTGGAGATTGAGGTATTGCAAGATCATGATCAAGGCAATCACGAGAGCCGAGACGCCGAAGACTTTGAGGGCGATCTGGATGCACTGGCGGTGGAGGGGTTGAGCTTTCATGGGTTCTTCTTAAGCTGTTGGTTGATGGGACAGTAGTCGTAGCAGCGCAGGCAGTTGATGCAATTGCCCGCATCGATTTCGTAGTTGTCGTTGTAGCGACGGCGGTAGGTCATGATGAGTGAGATATTGATGATGAAGCCAAACCACGCACCCAGAACCATCATGGAGATATGGACACGCTGCTTGATATCGGCGACTTGGGTTTGGAGCTCCGAGAGGGGACGCATGCTGGACATGTAGGCGATGACGGCATCGTCTTCGTTGGCATTGACCTCGATTTTTTGAAGCAGCGCGACCTCGTGGTTGAGGGTGCTGGTGCGCTCCGCGAGCGAGTGACCGAGCAGCACGCCCAGCGCGATGAAGAGCGGCATGAGCACGAGCAGCACCTGCACGCGCTTGGCGATCTGGTGGATGCTCTGCTTGTGCTTCTTGAGGCGCGGACGCTCGATGGCATTCACAGGGCAGGCATTGTCACAGAGATGGCAATTGACACACTGATTCTGCTCGGCGGTGATGCTGATGCGTCGCTGCGCGAAGTAGCTGGCTACCTTCAACAGGAAGCCATAGGGGCAGAGGTAGCGACAGTAGGGGCGGCCTATCATGGTGCTCAGGGCGAGGAAGCCCAAGGTGAACACGATAGAGCCCGCCTTGAGGTCCAGTCGGAAGAGCCCGACAAAGGGGTCGTACTGGCAGATCAGAAAGCCCATATCGCAGTAGGCAAAGACAAAGGCGAGCCCGAGAAAGAGCGGCGGGATGGTGCGCAGCGCGGCATCAAGCGCGAGGGGCACGGGTCTATTCTTGATGAGGAGCAGATCTTGCAACGCCCCAAAAGGGCAGGTCGCCCCGCAGAAGACGCGACCCAAGAAGAGTGCCACGAGCAGCGGCAGCAGGAAGATAAGCAGCGTGAAGATAGAGAGCGGGTACTCGGGCGAGCCCATGGCCGCCCCCACATTCCCAATAGCCCCAATCGCGCAGACGCAGCCTTGGCGGATGAAGCCAAAGAAGACCACGGAAAAGACCATGAGGATGAAGAGCAGCTTGCGCGATCGCCAGCGAAACATCGCCAGCGCGCTGAGCACGAGCATCGCGATGAAGAGCCCCAGCGAGAGATACTCAAACCACGGCGCGGCGGGATCGGGCAGCACGAGGGTGGGGGTCTCGTAGCCTTGGGTGAACTCGGGCTTCGGGAAGCGGAATTCGGCGAGGAGGGTGAATGCATTCATCAGTCTTTGAATCCTTCCTTTAAGATGTAAGCCTTCTCCGCGGGGACGCGCACGATGGCTTGGGCGGGGCACTTCAGGGCGATGGCGCATTCATTGCAATTCACACAGCGATCATGCACGATCTGGAGGAACATCGAACCATTGCCAAAGGCGGCGCAGGCCTTCGCGCACTTGGCGCAGCCTATGCACTTGTCCTCGATGATGCTGTATTCAAAGTAAGGGTCCTCGACAAAGGTGCGCTTGATCGCCGCCGTGGGGCAGAGCTGATTCTCCGCGGCGGTGTCGAGCTCCTTTGCCCCTTGGATGTAGTAGCCACTGCACAGATCACAGTAGCCGCAGAGCGCGTAGCCGTGGACGCACTTCACGGCGGAGGGCTTGATCACGCAGAGATTGGCGCATTCACCGCAGTGGGTACACTTCGCAGGGTCGATCTGCCAGAGCGTCTCCTCCTGCTTGTTGCGCGCGAGCAGAGAGCCCGCGGCGACACCGAGGCTGCTCGCGAGGGCGGCGCGTAGGAAGTTGCGTCTTTTATTATCCTTGTCCATCTTGTTTGTTCTTGAATTGTTTAAAGAGGAGGGCTTGGGGGCGTGAGCAGTCGCTCACGATCTTGCAGTCCTTGCAATAAGGTACATCGAGGATGCAGGCCTTGTCCTTGCGCTTGGCCATGCGAGCCCCCCCACCCCCGAGGAGGGAGGCTCCGATAAGCCAGCGCGAGGCTGTGTGAATAAAATGTCGTCTCTTCATGGCTGTAATAGGTGAATCGTTCTAGTCTTGGGGTCAAAGAGGGCAACCTGCCCCCGCGTGTTGAGCTTGATTTGAAAAAGGAAATCGGGGCTGAGGATATGATGCGACCAGAGCAGCCGCTCCATCGCCCCCGAGGGCAGGAAGAGGCGCAGGCGAATGAGCCCCTTTTCTAGGCAGACGAACTTGCCACCGGGCAGGGCGCAGAACTGCGCAGGATTGCAGCAGCCCATGAAGGTGAGCCCCGCCTGCGGCTGCCACGTCGCCTTGAAACGCCCCTCGGCATCCATCTGCACCAGCTGATGACGCCCCGGATCGCTGACCCAGAAGCCGCCCTCCCCATCCGCACTGAGGCTGAAATAGGGGCTGGGGATCTTGAAGCTCTGCCCCTCGTAGCGGCTGAGCTCCCAGAGCTGCTTGCCCTCGAGGTCGAGGGCGACGAGCTTCTTCTGCCCCGCATCGGCGAGGATCACCCTTCCGTCCAAGGTCAGAATATCCGTGATGTAGGCTCGCTCGCCCAAGTCCGCAAAGGGCTTCCCTCGGTGGAAGAGCGCGCGGCGGCTCGCCGCCCAGTCGCCCGCAAGGCAGGTGATGTCCTTGAGATCGTAGAGCTTTTCGGCGCGCTGTCCCTGCTCATTCACACGGAAAACACCCTCGGCATTCGCGACGAGATACCCCCCCTCTATCGGGTCAAAGGCCTGAGCACCAGCTAGCGCTATCGTGATGCCTGTCGTGGCAGGGGTGCGCGAGCTGACATCCTGCGAGGAGGTCGGCCAGAGGTAGTAGACCACCAGCGCGAGGACGAGGGAATTGAGGATGACCCAAAAGAGCATCTTCTTGTTCATTTGACCTCCTTTCTCATATCAAAGCAGAACATCATCACCGAGTCACGCAGGATCATCATCCCATCCGCATAGGCGATAGGCCCCCACGCATCCTGCCCCTTGATGAGCTGGGTGGAGTCTAGCACCTTGCATTGATCGCCCTCGACCTTGAAAATACTCATAGCCCCTCCGTCATTGAGCACATAGAACTTCCCATCCGCCATGATGTAGGGCCCGAGTCCAAAGCGCAAGTCGCGCGGCGCACTCACCACAAAATTCTTCAGATCACCGACAGGCACACCCATGAACTGCATGCGTCGGAAGCCCGCATCCTTGGGCATCACGCCGTAGAGCCGCCCCTCATGCAGGATCGCGCTCTGCTGCTCGATGGAAAAGCCCTCATTGGGCTTGTGACGCGAAATGAGCTTCGCCTCACTCCCCTGCACCTGCAACATCGCCCCACCCGCGCCGTAGCCCGCCGTGAGATAAACCTTGCCCTCCCCGCAGGGCACAGGCGAGGGCGCGACCACGGAGGGAGCCCATTCGCTATTGCTCCAGAGGATTTTCCCCTTATCGGCTTCTTCGGCACTGATACCCGCCACCCCGCCTATGGCGGAGTACACATAGCTCTTCTTGCCCTCATGCACCATGGGGATGAGCGAGGCATGCGACATGCGCCAGCCCTCGGGGTTCGGGGACTTCCAGAGCACCTTGCCCGTCTTGGCCTCCACGCCCATGACGAGCACGTCGGGGCCCGCAGGCGCGAGCAGCACCACGCCATCTTCGATGATGGGGCATTGCCCTGTGTACCATTGGGGGATCTCCGCGCCGTAGTCCTTTACCATGTCGATGCTCCAGAGCAGCTCGCCGCTCTTGCGGTCGACCGCCATGACCTGACACTTCGGGCCGATGCAGACGACCACGTCATCATTCACGGCGGGGATGGTGCGAGAGAAGCCGTGATTGCGCTTGATATCAATCTTGTACCAACGCCGCCAGAGCTCCTTGCCATCCTCGATAGAAAAAGCACGCAGCACATCCGCCTTCTCTGTCTCGGAATAATCGAGCAGATAGACCACGCCCTTGTAGACGACGGGGGCGGAGTGACCCTCGCCCAGCTCAATCTTCCACTTCATGCGCTTCGTCATGTCGTCGAATTTCTCGATGAGCGGCGGGCAGTCGCGCACGATGTTGCTGAGATCCGCGCCGCGAAAGTGAGGCCAGATGCCCGACCACTTCGCATTGAGCGCGTCTATCATACTGGGGTCATAGGAGTCAAAGAATTCTCCTATCACAATATTCGCGCTGGCGTTGCGCGCGCCTTCGGGTACCTTATCGCCTCCGGGGAGGCTCATGCGCTCCTGCTCGATGGGGAGCATGAGCCAGCTGGCGATGAGCCCGAGACTGAGAGCTGAGGCGGCTGAAAAGGTGGCGAGTTTAATGAGCTTGTCTTTCATTTTTGGGGGGCAAGGGCACTGAGGGTGAAAATAAGAGGATAAAGTTCTTCATCATACCAAAGAGAGGCAAAGTAGAGACCAATGGGGTGAGAGGGGAGAGAGGAGAGGGGAGAGCGCAGGACGCGGGCGGTGAGAGCCTCAGTCGCCTCGGCATCGGGGCGGTAGGCTGCGAGAGCCTTGATTGCTTTGGCCGTGCACTCGATATTGCTCGGCATACCCGCCGCACCTCCCCAGAGGCCGTCGGCATGGCGCGCGCCTTCGAGATAAGCGACGGCACGCTGTACGAAGTCCTCCGCTGCTAGCGCGGGAAGCGAGCTGAGATGCTCCAGCACCACCGACGTACCGTACACGGGGTTCTGCTGCTGGGGGGCATCCTGCGCGCCAAACCAGAGGGGAATCCACGCGCCCTCGGGACTCTGCACAGATCGGAGGTAGGAAAGAATGCGCTGCGTTGCGCGGCGCAGCCTCTGCTGCATTGCGGCAGGTGCGCTCTCTTCCCAGAGGACAAAGGCGCGCAGCGCGTGCGCGGATATGTCGGGGCAGCTGCGGTCAATGGGCAAAAAGCGCCAGCCCTTGCAGAAGGTCGGGATACGCGCATCGCGATTCATCAGGTCGAGCAGCCAGCGCAGCCCGAGCTCAATCTGCTCGTCATAGCCGTGACCCAGCAGGTGCAGCGCGACGAGTGCCGCCGAGCTGTCATCCGCATCGGGCACGCCGCCCGAAAGGTCCGTCCACGCCCAGCCCCCCGCCGCCACCTCGGTAAAGGGGTGACGATACAGGCATTGACGCGCGAGCAGCAGCTGGCACATCTCGCGGCGCTCCTGCTCGCTGAGGAGATTGTTCTCAGCGAGAGCCTTGATGGAGAGCGAGCTAAGCCATGTGGAGAGATTCGTATCAATAGGCCATGAGCCCTCGTCGCGCTGATTGCTGATGAGGAAATCGCGCGTGCCGCGTGTCACCTTGGCATCGGGGTAGCCCGCCGCGTAGAGGCACATGGAGACAAAGCCCGAGAGAGGGGCTGCCTCTAGAAATCCCCCGCTCGCGGGGAGCATGCCTTCAAGCTTGCGCAGGACGCGCGGGATGATGAATCGCTCCTTCCACGCCGAGCGTTTCCCCGACATCCTGTATTGCAGCAAGCCCACCGCAATCAGGGCGGGGAGAGCATAGCTGACCACGGAAATATTGATCAGGGTGAAGAATTTTCTAGGTAAGACGGCAAGGCTGAAAGGCAGCTTTGGGATGCGTGACCATGCCTCCTCGCCCTCAAAGAGCCCCGCCAGCGTGCACATGCAGAGAATGGGCACGGAGAAGGTCAGGTCCTTCCCATAATGATCGAGAATGGCCTGCAAAAAATTCTCATGCCCGAGCTTCGCGGTCAGCCACGCGTAGGCCTTGCCACGCGCCGCCTCGGAGTCGATGCGCTCGCGCCCCGCGTAGAGAGCCGCGTAGCTCAGCAGCGTCGCCGACATATTGCTCGGGCTCTCGGGGCTATCGCCCCACGCGCCATCCTCATTCACATGCTCCACCAGCCAGCGCAGCCCCGCGTGCGCATCCTCCCCGCATTGGTGCAGGGCAAAGCTCGCGACGGCGGTAGACACCGCACTGGGGGACAGGCGTCCCTCCCAGAGAGAGGAGGCTTGGCGATGCTCGCGCAGCTGGGCGGCGAGGTACTGTCTGGCTTGTTCTATCATGATTTGAGAGATCCCATGGCTAAGAGTCCGTAAAAAGTATATTCGCTATCGCTCTGCTCATCGTCGATCACGCTGGCAAAGCCGCCATTCTCGAGCCAATGATCGCGCAGATAGCCCGCCGCGGCCTTGTACAGCGCGGGCTCGGTGTACCCACACACACGCAGGGTAAAGAGCGCGACCGCCGTCGAGAGCGTATCGGGCAGCGGGCTCGCCTCGCTCGCGAAGAATCCCCCGCGCGCCTCCTGCTGCTCGGCCAGCCAGCGCAGAGCCAGCTCATCCACCCCCGCGCCCAGCTGACGCATCGTGAGCAGAGCCGCCACCGTCGTCGACACGACCCCACTAGCATTCTCACTGCCCCTCTTGCCATAGCTGCGGCCATCCGCCGCACGGCAAGCTTCCAGCGCGGTCGCATAGGGTAGGGGGGTGGAAAGCTTGAGATCCTGACTGATATTCAAGGCAAGGAACATCATATAAGGGTCGTCGCACAAGGTCTCCTCGGAGAAGGCGAGGAGCTTCTTGATCTGCGCGCGCAGCAGGCAGATCTTCGCCGTCAGGCGGACTGACGACCAAGAGACAGGGCGATGCGCCAGCGTGATGAGAGCGCACTTCACCCAACAGCACAGGTGGATAATATCCAACGAGCCCAGCGAACAGCGTAGCAGATAACGCTGGTAATTCCTCCAGGGCAGACGCTGCCCCAGCGCATCCGCGCAGGCTAGCCCAAACAGGGTATAATAGAGGTCAGGCTTGCCCCCCCTGTCGAGGAAGGCTCCCTGCTCTAGGTTAGTCTCAGCTAACACGAATTCCTTGATCCTCCCCTGTGCCGCCTCGCTCATCGTCGCAAGGGCAGCTCGCAACACCGCACGTAGTTCATGCGAGTGGGGCTGAGGGGAGCTAGACATCTTTGAGTATGCGCGTCGTGATGCGGAAGAGGAGTCGTTTGAGTTCGGGGTTTTGGAGCTGCTGGAGGCAGCTGTATGATTCAGCGCGGTAGTGCTCGTAGAGCTCTATCGCTTGGGTGCGGGCGGCTTCCTTGTCCATCGTGGCGAGGAGATAGCCTAGCGACTCCTGCTCGGGCTGCGTCTCGTGGGCGAGCGCGAGGAGCACAGACAAGCGTCCGAGCTGCGCGTCCTTGCCTTCGTGGAAATCGCCCAAGTCGTCGTAGATCTGGTAGGCAATGCCGAATGATTCGCTGTAGGAGCTGAGCAGCTCGCAGAGCGCAGGCTCAGCCTCGGCACAGAGAGCCCCCATCACGAGAGCCACCTCGAAGGCGGGGGCAGTCTTGCCCTTGAAAATATCGAGCACCTGCGCCACGCTGTAGAGCTCCCCGCTGCGCAGCAGCGCGAGCTCATCCCCCTGCCCACGGCAGAGAGCGAGATGACCCGCGCTCGCTGTACGCAGCAGCGCGATCTGGTCTACAGTCGCATGCTCCGCGAGATCGAGCTCCGCGATGAGGCGGTAGCCCTCGCCGAGCAGCAGGTCGCCGCAATTGAGCGCGATACCCAGCCCCTGCGTGCAATGCAAGGTGGCGTTGCCGTCGCGCTCCGCGTCGTTGTCCTCAATATCATCGTGGATGAGCGAGGCCTTGTGAAAGCACTCGACCGCCACCGCCGCTTGCTGGGCAAAGTGAGGGAGATCCTCCGCGCCACTCAGGCAGAGATAGACCGCCGCGCAGAGGAAGGGGCGGAATCGCTTGCCATCCCCCATCAAGTACTCGCGTGAGAGCCGCTCGGGCGCGCTGCGCGCCTCGCCCATGAGGCGCAGCAGCTCAGGCTCTGTAAAATATGTTTTCACCCTCTTCTCCCACGCGTGGGCGTTGAGGATCTGGGGCGCGTCCTCCTCCGACTGGAGGCGTAGGTACTGGCGCACGAGGGGGATATCCACCTTCGTATCGACACAGCCCTCCGTGTCGAGCGGGATGGCAATGCCCGGCAAGGCGTTGTTCACCATATGGGGGAAGGCCTTGCGTAGTGAGTCAAGACAGCTCACGCCTATGATGGCATCCGCCGCGCCACTCTGGATCACGCCACGAGCCACCGGCCCGCCCTCCGCCACGATGCACATCATGCCGCGCGCCTCAGCCTCCGCCGTCAGCCCTCCTACGTGGCAGCTGCCGCACTTCTCGCAGAGCAGCCCGAGCTCGTCGGTGATGGCGCGGCACTTGTGAGAGCTCTTCATGCAGCGAGGCAGCAAGAAGAGCCTGCGATCCGCGGGGATGCGAGCGACGGTGTCTTGCCAGAGCGCATTGTTGATCATGATCATGACCCACTCGGGGCTGACCTCATAGTCCTCGGGTGCTACGCCCAATTGCGCGGCACAGTCATGCAGCTCGGCGAGGCTCAGAGGCGGCACGAGATGCTGACGAGACACGAAGGACTCGATGAGCTCCATGAGCTCACGCTGCTTGGCTCTAACCATAAGCTCCAAATCCAAAGAAGTAGAAACGCTTTGCCCACTTGTACCAGAAACTCTTTTCTGGTATCGCGGTTTCGGGGTTGTGGTGGCAGGGGCAGGGGCTCATCTTGGCTAGCTCGGCGTAGGCACAGCCGCGCCCACTGGAGTCTCGCGCGCCCTCCTTTTCTAAGAAAGCCTTGAGCTTCTCAGGATTATTCAGCAGGATACAGCCCTGAGTCTCTTGCGCGATGAAGCGGCGGAAACGCTCCAAGAATGCCGAGTTCTCCAGACGCTCTTCGAGGCGGTGAGCCTCACCGCGCACAGAATCCATGCTGAATTGCAGCGGCGGGCAGAGCTCAATGTCCCCACAGGAATTAATATGATGGCTAAAGCCTGTCGCCGCAGGGCAGAGTCCATGACCCTTCGCATCCCAGTAGGCATCCACGATGGCGATCGCCTCCGTGCAGCGTCGCTCCACGATAAAGCGGCGCAGCTGCGTGATCTCCTCCTGAGAGAGCGCCAAGTCCCTATTCGGATGCGGGCCTACGGGTCGGTAGATGTAGTACCAGACGTAGTGCACCTTGCGCTTGATGAGCTCGTCCAAGAAGGGTTTGGTCGCCAGCGTGTTGATATTATTCTTGCACACACTCGTGCACACGCCTGTGATCAGTCGCTCGGCGGCGCAGTGATCGAGTGCCTGCAAGCTGCGCTCATAGACATTCTTCCCGCCACGTCGCACATCGGAGACGACCGCGTCGCCCTCGATGCTGATGAGCGGGGTGACATTCTTGAGCTCCCGCATCTTCTTGGCGACCTCGCGCGTGAGCAGTGTGCCGTTGGTGAAGACTTGGAAGTAGCAGTCGGGGTGCTTGGCAATGACGTTAAAGAGATCCTTGTAGAGCAGGGGCTCTCCCCCGAGGAGACCAAAGAAGTAGCTGCCGTTCTTCTTGCACTGGCAGATGAGCTCATCGAGCTGCTCGGGGGCGATCTCGACGCGCGGGGTCTGTGTGACCCAGCAGCCCTTGCAGCTGAGATTGCAGGTGTTGGTCAGCGAGATGACCATGAAGGCGGGGAAGTGCTTTCCCTGTTTTTTGCGCTTCTCAAAGGCCTTGACCGCTCCGCGTCCTTTGTAACAGAAATTCCAAAGGATGGTGCGCAGCAGGTCGGGCGGCACTTCGGTGAGCATGCGTTTGAAGAACTTGAGCATAGGGAGAATTTAAGAATCGTCGTCGTTGAATAGGTGTATCTTGCGTGCCAAGGCACGGCGGGCGGAGAGCTTTTCGTAGAGTTGTTTGTCGTTGAGAGCCTGTGCCATGGTCAGATCGGCGCGCGTGCCTCCCTCTCCCCCATTGATGGGAGCATCCCCGTGCTTGGGAAAGATGATGGCGGCATGCGGGCAGACGCGCGCGCAGGCGGGGCAGTTCGTCTTGCAGTTGAGTGGCTTGTTGACGCGCGGGCGACCCTTGTCGTCCTTGTCGTAGACGCCAAACATGCAAAAGTTCACACACTTCATGCAGCTCTTGCAGTGATCGTAGTCAATGGTCGGGTACCACGCGATCACCTCCGACTCATCGTAGCTGGGCAGGGAGATATCCTCCAGAGGCGCATCCGCGTCAAAGGGGAGCTCCATCTGCTCCGCGAGAGCTTGGGCTGACTGACCGCGCAGATCGTAAAAATGCGCGCAGTCCACCTGAGCATAGGCACAGAGTGCCTTCTGCGCACGCGTGTGACAGGCGACAAGCCCCGCGAGGCGGGGGATGTCTCCCTGTGACAGAGCCATGCGGCAGAAGTCAGCCACGAGCTGCACCTCTCTCCCCCCAGAGCGGAGGGAGGAGACGACTTTCTTCACCTCTTGGGAGTCAAGAAGCTTGTACTTCTCGCAGCTACAGACGATGATGGGATCACTCATTGGACTTTGACGCAGACTAAGGTGCCTAAGCTGTTGCGGCAGTAGAGATAACCGTTAGCCACGATAGGCATTTGCCAGCACTTGCCACCCGAGATGACGTCGTGGCTGCTGATCACATCCTCCTTGGTCTTATCGAGCTTGAGGAAGCTCAGCGTGCCGCGCTCATCGAGGTAGACGAGCTTGTCACCCGCGATCATGGGAGAGCCAAAGCGCTGTGAGCCTGTCCAGAGCAGCTCGCCTGTCTTCGCGTCGATCGCACGCAGCGACTTGCGGGCATTCGTATTGCCATGCGAGCCGTAGATCGTGCCCTCGTGCAAGACGGGGGTGGAGAATTGGCTGTTGAGATGCTTGACCGTCCACACCTCGTTGAGCGACTTGCCGTCGAAGGCGAGCATGACGGCATGCCCCGTCTTGTACGCGGAGGTGATCATGAACATCCCCTTGTCCGCATCCACGATGAGGGGGCTAGCTCCGATGATGCCGCTCTGCGTCACGATGTCGGTAGCCGCGACCACCTTGCCAGTGAGGGGCTCGACGATGTTGATGTTTTTTGCACTGAGTATGAGGAGATAGTCCTTGCCCTTGTAGGTCATGAGCGTCGGCGTGCCGTGTGTTGAGACACCCTCAGAGCTCCAGACGATGTCGCCTGTGTTTTTGTTGAGGGCGATGCCTGATGAGCCAATGCCGACGACTACAAGATCCTTGTAGAGGAGGGCTGAGGTCGACACATTCCAGCGAGGCACAGGGCTCTTGTCATTGCAGAGCATCTTCCCCCAGACCTTCTTGCCTGTGGCAAAATCTACGCAGGTCATCTCACCAATGCGGCTGGTGAACCAGACATGCTTTCCATCCGTGACGGGGCTGGCGAGCGTGCCCTTGTAGGGCTTGCCCTCATCGCTGGGCTGAGAGTAGACCCAAATCTCCTTGCCCGTGGTCGCATCGAGGCAGTAGATGGAGTCAACATTCTCCTTATTGCCCGAGGCGAGGAGCTTGCCATCCATCACGGTCACGCCGCTGTAGCCACTTCCGACTTCAGCTTTCCATACCACGTCGCCCGAGGCCTTGATCGTCTCGGTGGAGATGCCGTCAGCGGTAGGGCCACGCCATGTAGCCCAGTCAGCGGCGAAAACACTTGTGGCGACAGAAGCCACAGTAAGGAGAGTAAAATAATTCATTGTCATATTAAGGTTTAAATTAACATTTTTTCGCATAGCATGAAATACTCATCGCCTTTGAATATAAAAAAGAATACTCCTCCTCTCTAGAGACCCACTTTGAGACTCTTGATGGATGTAAGAATTTTGTATTCATGGAGATAGTGTATAAGATTACGAGTGATTCACCATCTCCTTGATTAAAATGATTCAATTTAGGCTAAGGAAAAAGGTGAATCGCAAGCTGACCTATATTCTAACATTGTATTTCTTCCTGTCAAGGAAATTTGACTAACAAGCGAGGGGGGAGAGGATGCAATAAACCGCATCTAGAGTCGCCTTTTGAAGGTTTTTCTCTTGTGTTTTCTCCGAATTTTCATATCAGTAGGCACTCTGATATGAAAATTCGAGAAAAATCCATCTCAATTCTAGCGTCAAGAGAATTGAGCAACTTTCCTATTTAGAGATGCCCTTTGTCGCTCAGGGACAATCGTCCGCGCGAAGGGGGGCGAGGGCAAGCCCTTATAGCGGCTTGCTCTCTCTATTCTATCGACCAGGTACAGTCTCAAATGTGAAGCCCTTGAGGTACTCAGTCTCAGGCATGTTTAGAAGTACGGGGTGGTCGGGTCGCTGCCCATGATGCGCGATGAGTCTTAGTGTGCTATGAGCATCAACAGCAGCTTCTCCTATGCTTTGCTTGAAGAGCGCGCTGCTGGCGTGATGAGAGCAGCAGAAGGAAGAGAGCAGGCCTCCCAAGGGTAGCATCTGAAGGGCACGCAGATGGATTTCCTTGTATCCGCGCATGGCTCCATTGAGGCTTTTTTTGTTGCGCGTGAAGCTTGGAGGGTCAAGGATGATGAGGTCCCACTTGGGCTCGCCTCCTTGACGCACGAGATCGCTCTCGCGCTTGAGGAAGTCAAAGGCATTCTCAGTGACGCAGTCTATTGTCACCCCATTGAGCTCTGCGTTGCGCTGCACGGATGCCATCGCATCAGCCGAGATGTCAACGGCTGTCACTTGAGCAGCACCTGCCTTGGCGCAGGCAAGGGCAAAGCCTCCCTGATTGCAAAAGCAGTCAAGCACACGTCGCCCTTTGGCGAAGCGCGCTACATCTTCGTAGTTTTGGAGCTGATCGAGGTAGAGCCCTGTCTTTTGCCCCGTGGTGAGATCGACGAGAAAATGTAGCTTGTGATTGCTCTCGACCTCAAAGGGGGCGGGCTCTTCACCGTAGGCAAGGTAGCTTTGCTGCTCAAGTCCCTCGGCGATGAGCATAGGCGAGTCGTTGCGTACGATAAGACTGCGAGGCTGAAGGAGGTCAACGAGGATGTCGCGAATGAGACCGAGGCGCAGATACATGGCAACGGTGAGCGTCTGGATGACGTAGACGTCATCGTACTTGTCAATGATGAGACCTGGGAGACCATCGCTCTCACTCCAGACGAGGCGCAGGAGTTTTTCATTGGGAAGCCAGCGCTCGCGCAGGAGAATGGATTGGGAGATGCGACGAATGAAGAATTCGCGGTCAAGGTCTTGCTTGCGTCGCGAAAAGCGGCGGGCGATAATCTGAGAGTGCGGATTATACATAGCAGAGCCTAGGTATTTATCGCGCTGATCTTTGAGTAGGATGACATCCCCAGCTTGGGGATTGCCAAATACTGCCTTGACTTCTGAGCCATAGACCCAGTCGTGACCGTGAAATATGCGAGCCTTTGGTGCTACAATGATACCTGCCATAGAGCAGAGAGACTACAGTAAATAAAAGATGCTGTCAATGCTAGTTTCTCAAGATGCTGTATCGAAAAGTGCTTGACGAAGTTGGGCATTGACCGTTAAACTAGGCGCGATGAATTATACCCCCCACCCAGCCAGCTCAGCTCGTCGCAAGGCTCTCCTCGCCCTGACAGGCTGCATGTTGGCTTCAGCGAGTCTCAGCAGCTGTGGAGAGGATGCGAAGCAAAAAGAGAGCTCTGCAACTGTCTCCTCTGATACTCAAGCTAGTGCAGTAGTGCCAACTGCCGATGCAGCCCCCGTCGCGTCCACCACCGCGCCCGTCGCATCCACTACGTCCACCACCGCGCCCAGCGAAACTCTGACGCGCGAGGAGGCCAAGAGGCAGCTTGATGAGCTCTTTTACAACGAGGTCAAAACACTCATAAACACCACCGCAGCCAATCCCACGATCCGCGACACCGCAACCCAGCTGCTCGAACGCTTGGAAAGTTACTACAAGTCCATGAGTCAAGAGCCCGTGAGTGTGGAGCGCGTCAAGCTCGCCCTCGACATAGCCTCCTTCCAACGCGAACTGGGCGCATGGCAGCGTAGTTTTGAGAGTTATGAGCGTGCGTTGAAAGAATGGGAGTCTCTGGATATCAAGCAAAAAGCTGAGATTCCAGTTCAACAAATCAAGAGCTCTATCTACAATGGTCTAGGAGCCGTCCTGCTCTATCTCCCCATCCCAGCTGATGACTCAGAGCAGATAGCAAAGCAAAAGAAAGACTCGCTCAGTTACTTCAAAGAGCAGCTTGATAGTGATCTCGCTATCTTCTCCGCCCTCGCCCCCAAGGAGGGGGAAGCCCTCCCCGAGGCGGGCTGGGGACCTGAGGTGGATCGCGCAACACAGGACTTGATCAGCTCCTACCGCTGTGTCGGTGATGGCTTGCGCTTTAACGATGAGGTTGATCAGGCTCGCGAGGCCTTTACTCAGGGTATCAAGGTTGCGCAGCGCATCCAAAAGCTAGGTGACAAGTCCTCGCTCCAGCTGCTCAAGATTCTCTCCGCGCTCGGTGACTTGGAGCGCAGCCAAGAGAGGAAACGAGAAGCCTACACTCACTGGGTGACAGCTGTACGCATAGCGACACAAATTTCCAAGACATCTGGAAGTAGTAGCTCCAAGTTTGAAGCCGTGCAGATCGCCAACCGACTCACGCCCCTCTTGCAGAGACTGCAACTGGAGCTTCAGCAAGAGGCAAGCGAGGCTCAAGCCGCAGACGAACAAGCTCCCCCTGCATCAGAGTCTCCTACTCAGTAAGTCTAGTAACTTATTTATTGTAGCACGAAGCATGGCGCAGTACGTCCTATCCCAAAAGGCCTTGCAAGAGCAGGGAGAGATCCTGCAAGATATCGCGAGGCAGAGTGGCGGGCGTGTGCTTGTCGCGCTCAAGGCTTTTTCGACTTGGGCAGGGCTTGAGATTCTCAAGCCCTATGCCTCTGGCTGCTGTGCCTCGGGGCTCTACGAGGCGCAGCTCGGAGCGGAGTTCATCGGCGGTGAGGTGGCAGTCTATTCGCCCGCCTACCGACCCGATGAGCTGCGCCAGCTTTGCGATATAGCGCATCACATTGATTTCAATAGCATGAGTCAATGGCGACGCTACAGCGATGTGCTACGTGCGCACCCGCGCTATCGCTCAGGTGAGCTGCGTGCTGGGCTGCGTATCAATCCGCAGCACTCCACGGGGCACACGCCACTCTATGACCCCTGTGTCGCAGGCTCGCGCCTAGGCATTCCCCTAGAGCAGTTGGAGCGTGAGCAGCTAGAGGGGATCTCGGGGCTGCATTTTCATACGCTCTGCGAGCAGGGCTTTGAGGATCTACTCAGCACGATGCGTGCCGTTGAGCGTGACTTCGGTGCTTTGCTCGCCTCTCCTCAGATACGCTATCTCAATATGGGCGGGGGGCACTGGATTACCAAGCCCGATTACGACCGCGCGGGACTCGTGGCACTCATACGCGAGCTGCGCGAGCGATATGAGCTCGATGTCTATATAGAGCCCGGTGAGGCCTGGTGCATTCACACGGGGGTCTTGCGTGCTGAGGTGCTTGATATTTTTGACTCCATGGGGCATAGGCATGCCATTCTCGATCTGAGCGCGACGGCTCACATGCCCGATGTGCTGGAGATGCCCTACAGACCCGATGTATTTCGCGTGCATGAGGCGCGTGCTTACCCAGACTCTGCCCCCGTCCCCGCCGTCGTCTTTGCCTCCGAGTCCTATGAACTGACAGGGCTTGCTGGGCAGAAGTCCTGCACCTACCGTCTCGGAGCCCCTACCTGCCTCGCGGGTGACGTGCTCGGCGACTATAGCTTTGATACGCCCCTGAGTGTGGGTGATATCCTCGTCTTTGACGATATGAGTCATTATACGATGGTCAAGACCTCCCATTTCAACGGTGTGATGCATCCCGATCTCTGCTTGCTGAGCGAGCAGGGCGATCTTGTGCTGCTCAAGCGTTTTGACTACAGTGACTTTCGCTCTCGATTGGGCTCGTCATAATCATTTTTAAGCTCATGTTAGTATGAGCGAACTTTCTACCTATATGCAAGAACAACAGATAGATCAATCTCAGGGCAGACGGCTTTTTTTCCTCGTGCTCAGACGCTATGCGACTCCCTTTAGTCGCGACTTTCTCACCGCCCTACTCGCAGGTGCGCTAGCTGCCGCGACGGCGGGCTTTGGTATCCCCTTTATGCTGGAGTATATCTTCCCCGTGGTCTTTGAGCCCGAGCTTGCTCCTGCCTTTTTGATTGACATTCTTGGCTTTTTTGTGGCTAGGGATAGCATGGAGTCAGCCTTGCTCTGGGGGGCGGCCTTGTTCATCCCCTTCGTCATGTTGGTACGCGGGGTCTCCACTTATGTGAATACCTACCTGCTGAGTCGTGCTGGCATGGGGATGCTGGCCTACTTGCGCCGTGATTTATTCGAGAAGATGCAGCAGCTCTCGCTCTCCTATCTCGATTCCAAGGAGCGCGGCGATTGGATGACCTACACGCTCCAATACACTCAGGGCATTCAGCAGTCCATGACGACGATTATCAATGATCTCGTCATTCAGCCGCTGACCCTGCTTTTTGCACTTGTCTATTTGATTTACACCGCGCTGATGAGTACGCAGGCGGCCTCCCTGCTGGGCAATCTGCTCATCGCCGTGATCTGTGTGCCGCTGGTGCGCCTCGTCGGGCGTCGCATTGTCAAGCAGATGCGCAAGGCCCTAGAGGGACTCAGCCAGATCAATGTCACCATAGAGGAGAGTCTCAACACGCAGCGTGAGGTGCGCGCCTTTAATCTCCAGTCGCGCCAGATTGATCGCCTCAAGGCGGGCATAGCCGAGTACAGCCAGCGCATGCTGCGCCTCGCCGTGTGGCAGCAGAGCATGAGCCCTGCCATTGAGATTGTCAGCGCGTTGGGCCTGAGCTTTGCCTTGTATCGTGGGGCTCTCGATGGGCTCTCGCTAGAGCAATTCTCCGCGATTGCGGCGGCCTTTTATTTCTGCTACACGCCTGTGAAGAGGCTGGGCTCCATGATGGCGCAAATTCGCGTCGTAGAGATGATGCTTGTCAAGGTCGGCAGCATCCTTGAGGCAAAGTCTGATATGCCCGAGCCTGAGAAGCCCATCCATCTGGGCAAGCGTCCGCGCGGAGCGATTCGCTTTTCTGGGGTTAGTTTTGCCTACCTACCCGATGAGTACGTGCTGCGCGATATCAATGTGGATATACCCGCAGGTCAGACCGTGGCTCTCGTAGGTGCGAGTGGCTCGGGCAAGACGAGCTTTATCAATCTGATCTGTCGCTTTTATGATGTGACTGAGGGTGAGCTGCGCTTGGATGATGTCCCTGTGCGCCAGATCAGCCGCCATGATCGCGTGCGTAGTATCGCCCTCGTCTCCCAATTCCCCGCCTTGTTCCGAGGCAGTGTGCGTGACAATATTCGTATCGGAGCTCCTGATTCCAGTGATGCTGAGGTCGAGGAGGCGGGCAAGCTCGCGCTCGTCGATGAATTCACACGCGAGAGCCAGCAGGGCTATGATTTGCAGCTAGGCGAGGGGGGGGCAGGTCTCTCTGGTGGTCAAAAGCAGCGTGTCGCGCTCGCGCGTGCCATGCTGAAGAACGCGCCTATTTTCATCCTCGATGAGGCTACATCTGCGCTGGATATGAAGAGTGAGGCTCAGATACAGAGCTCGCTTGATGCGCTGAGTGCCGAGCATACCTGCCTGATCATCGCGCACCGATTCAGCACGATACGCAAGGCACAGCGCATCTTGCTCTTTGAGCAGGGGCGCATCATTGCCGATGGGAGCCACCAGCAGCTCTATAGCTCCAGTGCCCTCTACAAGCGTCTCTATGATGAGCAGATGGGGACTGAGGAGTCAGACGATAGCGCCCCGAGTGATGCCGATACCGATGTCCCCACGCTCTCCGAGCCTCTAGCAGATGAGGGTGCTGAGTCGCCCTCCACTACGCCCAAGTCCGCCGCCGATTTCCCCCAAAGCACCCTCTGATCTCATGAGCTCCTTTTTCCGATTTATCAAGCTCTTTATGCTGCCCCAGTGGCGGCTCTTCACACTAGCTCTATTCACAGGGCTTATCGCAGCCGCAGCCAGTGGTCTCGGGCTGCCCCTGATGGTCTATACCGTCTTTCCCATCATCTTTACAGGTGTTGAGGCGGCGCATCAGAGTGTGCAGCCCATCATCGCGGACTGGCAGCACTCGACCATCCTGCTTCTCGCCTGCATCTGTCTGCCCTTGGTCTTTGTGGTACGAGGACTAGCCATGTGGCTCAATGCAGTGGTGGTCAATATGCTGGCTCTGCGCATCCTCGAGCACATTCGCCTCTCGGTCTTTGTGCGCCTCTTGGAGCTGCCTCTTGCCTTCTTGGACAAGCAACGCAAGGGCGACCTGCTCAGTCGCATTGTATCGGATACGCAGAATGTGCAGCTGGTCATCTCGCATACATCCAATGATCTGGTGAAGCAGCCCATCACCTGCCTGAGTGCGTTGAGTGCCTTCTTTTACCTCATTATTCAGAATGGCGCAAGCTGGCTCTTTGTCGTGAGCTTGCTCGCGGTGCTACTCGCGGTCTATCCTATCATTGTCTTTGGTCGTCGTATAGCCAAGCAATCCCATCAGGCGCAGGAGGATCTCGGTGAGATGAACACCATCCTCCAGCAGAATCTAGAGACCCAGCGCGATGTGCGAGCCTATGCCATGGAGGCGCAGCAGGTGTCGGACTTCACCCGCGTGACGCAGGTCTATAGCAGGGCTATTGTGAAGGTGGCGAAGTACCGTCAGGCACTCATCCCCATGATGGAGGTGATCACTGCCCTCACGCTCTCCTTCCTCCTCGTCCAAGGAAAGCTCAGTGGCATGACGCTCTCGGACTTCCTCGCCATTGCGGCAGCTCTCTTCATGGCCTTTGACTCGATGAAGCGTACAGGCCGTGCCTATAACCGCATCAACGAGGCACAAGGGGCACTCACGCGCCTCACAGAGATCCTCGATGAGCCCAACAAGATGCCCGACCCCTCGACTCCCAAGCAGTGGGAGAGCCCTGTCACAGGGGCTCTGAGTCTCAAGCAGGTGAGCTTTCGCTATGATAGATCAGAGGGCAAGAGCGCTCTGCATCGCGTGCAGGTGGAGATACCCGCAGGGCAGATTGTCGGCTTGGTAGGCCCCAGTGGGGCGGGTAAAACGACCTTTGCGAGCCTGATTCCGCGTTTTTATGATGTGACTGTAGGTCAGATACGACTTGATGGCATAGATATTCGCGATGTGAGGCAGGCTGAGCTGCGCGAGCATATCGCGCTGGTGGGTCAGCATGCGCTGCTCTTTACAGGAACCATTCGCGAGAATATCGCCTTTGGCAAGCCCCAAGCGAGTGAGGATGAGATCCTCGTAGCCGCGCATGCAGCAGCACTAGGTGAGCTGCTTGCAAAGTCACCACAGGGGCTTGATACCCTCGTGGGCGAGGGCGGGCAGAGCCTCTCGGGCGGCGAGCGTCAGCGCATAGCCATAGCGCGAGCCTTTATCAAAGATGCGCCTGTGCTCATCCTCGATGAGGCAACCGCGTCGCTCGATGCCAGCAGCGAGAGGGAGATTCAACGATCTCTTGAGCAGCTAGCCCAAGGTCGCACGACGCTCATCATAGCCCATCGCTTTAGCACCCTGCGCCATGCGCATAGGCTCCTCGTCTTTGATCAGGGTGAGATCGTCGCTGATGGCACCCATGGGCAGCTCTATGAGAGCTGCGAGCTCTATCGTGAGCTCTACGACAAGCAAGGAATGGGAGAGTCATCTCCCGATCTCGTGAGCTAAATCTAGCATCTCGCGCTTTTCGGCCAGCTGCCCCCTCTTAGGAGGGGGCAGCTGGCTTGTTATTGCCTTTTGTCTCGTATTGTAACAATAACACAAATTCGAGATGAATAGTGATACATCTTTGTTGCGAATGCTATTTAATTTGAAACTTTAAAGTTAAAATTTATAGTTAGATTTAAAGTTTTTTAATTATATAAACGTAACTATTAATAATATGTTTGTATGTGGATATTTTTGTTTATTATCAGTATACAAGGGCTTGATAACTTATTATCAAATAAGACATTTTTATTTTGATAATTTGCTTGTAATAACTAGTTAGAGCGGTAAAATGAGCGCAAAATTCCCTATACCTATATGAGATTTCTATTACACATAGTATTTGTGCTCCTAGCTTTTTCTAGCACATATGCCGAGACTCTTTCAGAATCATCTATCGAGACAAAATCGAGCGAGGAGAGCTCTGAATCTTCTCCTAGCGAGAATGAAGAGCAAGAAGAATCCCAAGAAGAATCCGAGCAAGACCCGACAGGCGGTGAGGAAGAATCTACATCAGACGCAGAGCAAGCCTTAACTGACGCTTTGAATGAGGAATTACCAGTTTTGGACATTGATTCACTCCAAGATCAAGAGTCCGTACAGCTCGCCCCCTCCACAGTGAGAGCAGGTGGCAGCACGTCTAGCCCTAGTCTTGCCAGCGCGGGAGTAGCCTCCATTGAGTCTCCTGCCGTACTGACTGTCGATGAGGTCATGAGTGACTCGATGGACTTTTCCCTAGACATGAGCACAGAAGACTCTATGGCTCTGGATGACTCGTGGCTAGTGCGCGAAGAGGAGTGGAATGAGGAAATTCAAAAGCAACTCATTGATATCACCAGCCCCACCTACACTGCCCCTGCGACGCGAGGCACATTCAGCACATCCTCAAGCTCCACGAGCTCTTCGGCCAGCTCTGCTGGAGGGGTCGGTGGCTTTTCTGGCGGCGGTGTTGCATATAGCAGCAGTCAAGTGACCCAGTCTGCCACCTTCCCCGCCTACATCGTGGATGGCTGGACGCCGATCACGGGTGAGGGGCAGCGATTGTTCTATGATTCTGCGGTATTTACGCAAGGTTTGACTCATACGATTAAGGGTCAATACAAAGATGGTGTTGCACCTATCATTGACGGATTAGGAGAAAATCGCGGTATAGAGGTCTACTATAAGACCGGCAATGATCGCATTGATATTGAGCTCACATTCACCAATGTACTCAAGGCTGAGAACTTTTACGTCAGAGAGCACTATGCCAAGGGCTCCGCGATGTCGCTCTTCAACGGGGGGACGGTTATCGTCTCACGCTTTGATACAGAGGGCAATCCCATCCCTACCTTGACCTTTGAAAATAACAAGACGATTTCCACCTACGGCCATGCATCTGGTGGGGCGATCTTTATGACGGGTGGCAGCGAGATTTCTGACTTGTATGTTGACTTTATAGGCAACGAGGCTAGACTTGAATATGAAGCAGGCATCGAGTACCCCTCCGATGTACCTCGATACGCCCGCGGAGGAGCCATCTTTATAGGCAAGCTCGACCAATCTTCAGATGGATATACGCCTGATGCGAGTGACATCACACGTATAGGCACGATAGAAGGGACTTTTGACGGTAATCAGGCAGGGCATGGTGGTGCTATCTATGTAGCCCCCAATGGAGTCATCGAGGAGATCAACGGACTCTTCATCAACAACCTCGCCGAGGGCTCAGTCCAGCCAACTCAGACCACAGGCGGAGCGAATGCGGGAGCGATACGCGTCTGGCAAGGCACCATTGGACAGATCAATGCCGATTTTGAGCACAATGTAGCACACTCCAAAGATGGCAGTGCCACGGGTGGGGCTATATCCCTTGACGGATCCGTCATTGACGGTGGCATCTCAGGGGACTTTACAGGCAATATCGCCTTCTCCAACAACAATCTTGCACAGGGGGGTGCCTTCGTTCTTAAGAATCAATCTGGGAGTAAGGACATTGTCTTCACCGACTCCAATTTCATCGGCAATATCGCAGGTGCTGGGGAGAGCTCTACAAAGACGCCCCAAGGAGGAGGCTTTTATATAGAAAACTCCTCAGACGTGTACTTCGTCGCTGATAATGAGGATGTACTCATCAGTGAGAACTACACGGTCACCGATGCCTCATGGGATAGCGTGACGAACATGATCCAGGAGACAGATGCCTCCAAGCGCAACTACAATGCCATCTACGCCGTGGGCTCTACCGTGACGCTGGCTACAACGCAAAACTCAGATAAAACCATCACTGTCAACGATAGCATCATAGGTGTGGCCAATACAACCTCCGGTCGAAGCAAGCTCGTCATCGACGACCAATCGACAAATGAATACGGCATCATGCTCAATGGCGAGATCGGGGTGAACGAAATGATTGTCGAAAGCGGGGGAGTGGCACTGGGCAGTTTTACACATGCTGATGGTACAGTAACGCACGGTCGCTTTATCAATAAAGCTGACCTCACGGTCCAAGCCCGCACCTCAGCAGAAGCTAGGAGCGGTGAGGTAAGGACGGATGCTAGTTATCTCGCAAACGTCGGTCACGTGGACCTACAAGGAACAATCACCACATACGATACAGCGGAGAATAGAAGAGCATCGGTAGGCTCGTTGGTCTTGACAGGAGGCACGCTCAGCTCTGACATCAACGCTGATGGTCACAAGGAAGGCTTTATCCAAATCGAACGCCCAGACAGCCTCTATGAGGGACGCACCGAAACCATTTTCTCAGGAGCGACCGTCAATGTCGATACGATCAATGTCAATGATACGCTGCACTTGCAAAAAAGCGCCTCGGTGAATGTGGAGACCCTGCTCTTTACCGGCAGCACGATGTATGATGTCAACGATGGGGGCAAGCAGATCATCGCCGATGCGACCACCTCATTTGACTTTGATAATATCGAGCTCAATTTTGAAACGGCAAGGGCAGGTGACTTCTTTGACCTCATCGTCGCAGAAGAGGGCGTGACTTCTCTGAAGCTTGATACCTCCTTTGAAGCAGTTGTCTTCGCCGTCGGTGAAAGAGCTCTAAAGGAGAATGAATTTGCCGTCTTCTTCCTCGACGAAAATGGCAATGAAATCAAAGTCGCCGATATTGATGCAGCCCTAGGCGATGGCTCGACACTCACGGGGCTACGCGTGAGAATCCTGACCAATGAGTTCATCCCCGAGCCCAGCACTGTCGCTCTCAGCCTGATTGCTTGCATAGGAATGCTGATGCGTCGTAGACGCGCCATAGCTTGCTAAGAGAATAGTTACCATCCTTCGTAGAAAAGCAAAAAAGCGTTACTCATATTTACGCAGCACTCGTCATAATCAAGTATGCAAGCTTCTATTTCTTTGTTAGTTATTGATTCGATAGTGCTTAGCGATCGTTAGAAAATTTATGCCTTGAAAGGAAAGCTCCGTTTTGCTAGTATGCATGATCGACGAAAGAAAGCATACTCTATTACTGCGAATATCTCGACAAAAAGCTCTGATTAGCCGACAATTTCACAAAACGCACGAATACATCAAAGCACCAAACAGCTCACAATGAAATTTCTACGCTTCCAGTCCGCCGCGCTTATCCTCTTGCTCTCCCCCCTGCATGCCGCTGACTTCTTCACCCTCGAGCTCTCCCCAGAGAGGCCCTACCGCCTCAACAACGTCCAAGAAGCCAATAGAATCTTGCTCCAAGGTGCCCAATGGTCTCAGCACTCACCCGACATCCGCAGCATTCACCCCTCCGCAAAGCACTTCCCCGGCCTACTCAAGGAAGGCTACCAGAGCATCAGCAAGGATATCCCCATCAAGCATAAGAAAATGCCCGACCACCTGCGCGGCATCAACAAGAAACTGGGCTTGAGCCGCAATTTCAACTTTCCGAACGATCTGACCCACTACTCCACAGGTCTCTACGCCCCCGCAGGAGTACCCATTGAGCTCATCGTCCCCGCCGATCTACGCGGCAAGGCCAGCGTCCAGATAGGCATCCACACCGACACAATCCCCGCTCAATCGAGCTGGCATAGGCACTGGCGTCGCATGCCCTATGTCACCAACTCGAAAGCCCTCAGTGATGAAAAAGTCACCATCACGAGCCCCTTTGGCGGTCTCATCTACATCAACGTAGATCCCGAGATGCAGGATCTCGACAGCACTCTGCGCATCTCCGGAGGCGTGCAAACAGCCCGCTACATCGCAGGAGAGACCACCCCAGAGCAATTCCGCGCCATGCTTGCGCAAAGTCCAGCACCTTGGGGCGAGTTCGAGACAGATAACCTCATCATCACCATGTCCAACGAAGGACTCAAAAAGATCAAAGACCCCGCCGAGTCCGCCCGCGTCTGGCAGGGCATCATTGGTGCCTGTTATGAGCTCGCCCAGATCCCTGAGCCCTTCTTTCGCAAGCAGCGAATCGTGCTCGATGAGCAGATCTCGATTGGACTCATGCACAGCGGCTACCCCGTCATGGCACACCACTGCGAAGGCGTTGAGCACTACGAGGCAGAGCAATTTATCTACGATCCCAGCACCCTCTCTGCCGCATGGGGCTTCTTTCATGAGATAGGGCACAACATGCAAAACACCACCGACTGGGTGTTTAGCGGCACCTCAGAGGTGAGTGTGAATCTCTTCTCCCTCTATATCTACGATCAGATTATCATGGGCAGCGATCAGTCCCACGACGGAGTCAGTGCCGCCGCCACTCAGAAGGCAATGAAAGAATACTTTGCAGGGGGCGCACAATATGAAGACTGGAAAAAGTCGCCCTTCTTGGGACTCATTCTCTTTCGCCAAATACGCAATGAGTTTGGCTGGGATGTCTACAAGAAAATCTTTGCCCGCTTCAACGAAAGCAGCCTCACCAACAAGCCCTGCTACCTCCCCTGCGAGAGCAGCGGTGATCAGCGCAAGATAGACAACTGGGTCTACCATCTCTCAGACATCACCCAGCGTGATCTTGCCCCCTTCTTCATCGCATGGGGCATCCCCGTCTCAGCAGGCATCAGCGACTCCACCAAGCAGTGGAGACCATGGATGCCCTATTCCTTCAACCCTCAAGCCCTGAAGCCCAAGTCGTAAGCTCAAGATCTATACTCTGAGAAGCTGAACAAACCAGACGACCGCTCCTCGTGTCAAGAGGGGGAATGCTGCCGCTGCGAGTGAGTTCTCAGCTCCCTTTGATCGCGCTCCAACCTCATACAGCTCCCCTTGCAGAACAGTCAATATGATATATCATGTTGCCTGCTCTAGAATGCACCTGTCTTGAGCCGCGCTTTGATCGTTTGATTCGATGGCTGGGCGCGATGGTAGCGAGCAGCGCTCTCTTGACAAGGCTTCAGATTTCATTATAATGACTCAATGCACGTGCGCTCCCTCCTATCACGTCCCACAAGCGCTTGCCAGCTCCTAGTTGGGCTAGCTATGCCAGCTCTTCTAGGAAAAGAGATCTCATTTGAGCAGCCTGTTCGCATCACTCCTCGCCACTACATCTGCTACCAGACCGATGAGCCTCTGCGCATCGACGGCAAGCTCGATGAGCGTGCGTGGCAGCAGGCTCCATGGACAGAGTACTTCGTCGATATACGCGGCATCCAGCACCCCCAGCAGCCCACGTACAAGACGCGTGCCAAGCTGCTCTGGGACAGGCAGTACCTCTATATTGCCGCCCAGATCGAGGATCCCCACGTCTGGGCGACACTGACGGAGCGCGAGTCTATTATTTTCAATGACAATGATTTTGAGATCTTCATCGACCCCGATGGCGACACGCACCACTATATGGAGTACGAGATCAACGCACTGGGCACGGAGTGGGATCTCATGCTCACCAAGCCCTACCGCGATCGTGGCAACAAGGTGCTCGACTGCTGGAATATCAACGGTGTGCGCTCAGCCATCCATGTGAGGGGCACACTGAACAAGGGAGATGACCGCGACGAGGGCTGGACGGTGGAGATAGCCATGCCGCTGGATTCGCTCTGTGAGGCGGACAAGAAGCTGCCCGCCGATGGCGTGCAGTGGCGCATCAATTTCTCCCGCGTCCAGTGGGCGAGCAAATGGGACAGAGATCGCTACAAAAAAATCCCCCATCCCATCACGAAAAAAGAAGGCTCGGGTGCCGAGGACAACTGGGTCTGGTCGCCGCAGGGGGTGGTGAATATGCACCGCCCCGAGACATGGGGCTATCTCCAATTCTCCGAAAAAATAGCAGCCAAAGGCTTTGACACCTTCCGCCCCGACCGCGCGGCTGCGACACAGCGAGCACTCAGAGAGCTCTACTACCGTATGTGGGAGTACCATGCAAAGTACAAGAAGCATGCCAGCAGCCTCGACTCAATCCGAGCCGACGAGGTGCGAGTCCCCCACTTCACCCCCGTACTCCACCGCTTCCTTGATGAGTGGTGCATCACGAGCCCCGATGTCGAGGGGCGCACGCAGGTCATCTACTCGGATGGGCGCAGCATCACACAAGAAAAATAAGCATGATACGCAATATTGTATTCACAGCTCTGACCACCATACTCACCTCATGGGCTCAGGGGAAGATGCCCGATATCTACGTCTGGGAGCATGCTCCGCAGGCGGGCAAGGATGAGGAGCATGTGCGTGCCCAGATGCGCGCCATCAAGGCTCGCGGGGTGAAGGGCGTTTTCTATCACTCAAACTTCCGCGAGATCGAGCAGATAGGCCTCGCTGCGGGTATAGCCTCGCAGCTCGGGCTTGAGTTTCACGCATGGGTGCCCACGCTCACGCAGGTGGGCAACCCCGCCGTGAAGGATAGCTGGTACTCTGTGAGTCGCGAGGGGCATTCTGTGAAGGACAAGCCCCCCTACGTCAGCTATTACCAGTTCCTCTGCCCCAATAGCGAAGAGGTCTACAAGTATCTCTCTCAGAGCTACCAACAGGTCGCCCGCATCACAGGTGTCGCGGGCGTGCAGCTCGACTACATCCGCCACCCCGATGTCATTCTCGCGCGCGGTCTCTGGGCAAAGTATGGGTTGGATATGAAGGGAGAAGCCGCCCCCTACGACTACTGCTACTGCACGCGCTGCGCTGAGAGCTACAAGAGGCACTCAGGCATCGACATCCACAGCAAGGGCGACGCAGCTCAGCACATCGCCAGCTGGAAGCAATTCCGCTACGCGAGCCTCACCCACCTCGTCAACCGCCTCGCTGCGGATCTACACCGTGCTGGGAGCCGGATCAGTGCCGCTGTCTTCCCAGGGCCCACCTTGGCAAAGGCCATGGTGCGACAAGACTGGGGGAAATGGCATCTGGATATGGTTGCCCCTATGCTCTACAATGATTTCTACCTCCAGCCCCCCTCATGGATAGCGGAGCAGACGCAGGAAGGACTCCTTGCAAAGCGTGCCGAGACCCAATTCATCTGCGGACTCTTCATCTGCGGGCAGCCAGAAAAGAAGGAGCAATTCAAAGACCCCGAGGCATGGGGACTCACGCCCAGTGAGCTCGAGACCGCCGCG
>CAYJJA010000015.1:28726-30661 GCA_964370355.1 uncultured Akkermansia sp.
AAGCAGGGCGTGGACGGCATCGCACTATTCACCTTCTCCAGCATGACAGACGCTCACTGGGAGAGACTGCACAAGGTGCTCAAGGAGTCCGAGCAGCCCTGAGTTCTCGACCGATCTAGAGCTCTATAGACGACTCTCGCCAAATGAAAATGATACATTAGCAATCTCAGCCCCAAAAAAACTTAGCAAATACCCCCCCTCATGCCATCTAGATCACTACTTTCTGCATTGTCCCTATTCTTGTGCAGTGCGTCTCTCCTCGCTTATGATATTATCCCCGCCCCCGTCTCAGTAGTGAAGGGCGATCAGCTGACGAGAAAGCTCACCATCCTCTCCTCCCAGCCTCAGCTATCCGACAAAACACATCGCGAGTCTTACCGCATCGAGATCCGCCCCGAGGGGGTGCATCTGCGCTGGAGTGATGAGCAGGCCCGCCGCTACGCCATGGCGAGTCTCGCGCAGCTCCAAGACGAGCTCAAGGCACACCCCGACGGCATCGCAACAGGCGTGATCCTTGACTACCCCCAATTCGCCTGGCGCGGCTACATGATAGATGTCGCGCGTCATTATATGCCCGTAGATGAGATGAAGAAGCTCATCGCGGAGCTCGCGCGCTACAAGTTTAACAAATTCCACATCCACCTCACCGATGACAACGGCTGGCGCTTTGCCGTGCCGGGCTACCCCAAGATGACAAGTGTAGCCAGCCAGCGCCGCGAGAGCTTTGGCAATGGCATTGCCGAGGGCGGCTACTACACGCGAGAGGACCTCAAGGAGATCATAGACTTCTGCGCAGAGCATGGCATGGAGGTCATCCCCGAGATGGATGCCCCAGGTCATAGTCAGGCACTGGCCGCAGCCTATCCCGAGTTCTTCTGCGACGTAGAAGAGGCCGAGGTGAGGACAGGGGAGACCGGCCCCAATGGCCGCATCTATCTCACATGCCCTGCGAGAGAGCAGCTTTGGGTCTTCTATGATGCCGCCATCAAGGAGCTTGCGAGCATATTCCCCAGCTCCTATATCCATGTAGGAGGAGATGAGGCTCCGACAAAGAGCTGGGATAGCTGCCCCGACTGTGCAAAGCAGCGCGAGGAGATGGGGCAGAGCGATGGCTCAGACCAGATGCGAGACTTTCTCGCGCGTCTCGCGACTATCGTCACCAAGTATGGCAAGAAGCCCATGTACTGGTATGAGCTAGACGACAAACTCTACCGTGAAGGCGAAGTCGTCCACACATGGTACGCAAATAAAACAGAAGCCGCTGTCAAGGCCGCGCAGAAGAAGAAGCTCAAGCTCATCATCAGCCCCTCGACCTATTTCTACCTCGATTTCCCCCAGATAGCAGGCCATCGCAATTACAAATGGATGCCAGACATGACGCTCAAGACCGCGTATAGCTTCACCCCAGAAAAGTACAAGGGCTATGCAGAAGTACTCGGCATGCAGTGTAATCTCTGGACAGAGCGTGTGCCCAATCAAGAACACGTCTTCTATCAGACCTTCCCACGCGCCATGGCGACAGCAGAAATCAGCTGGTCTCCCGCCTCTCGTCGCGACTGGGCTAGCTTCCAATCCCGCGTGAAAGCTCAGCAACAGGCCTACAAAGCCCGCACGGGCTACACCCTTGAGCGAAAGAAGGACAACCAGCCAGCACTCAATCAAGTATACCCTCCGAATTCTTCTCTTGATTAATCACTATCAGAGAGCCTCTCATCTCACACTCAAAAGCTGCCTCGTGAAGCGATTTTCTGAATTTTCTTATTTAGAATGACGAGAATTTAGAAGTCCCCCATCCCAACAAACAAAAGCTTGAACACACTGCTCCCCCCATGGTATAAGTGACAAAGACAGTCCATCCGCGCCGCCACATGAACAAACAGCAACTCGCCAACAAAATCTGGGAATCCGCCAACAACATGCGCTCCAAGATAGAAG
>CAYJJA010000016.1:0-4943 GCA_964370355.1 uncultured Akkermansia sp.
CTGTCAAGGAGCAATCCATATAAATAGCGAGCAGAGCGAAGCGTCGCGAAGCGGTATCCTTCGTCTCAAATTGGCATGCAATTTGTGCTGGATTGCGACTTGATTGCTGCGGCGGCTTCAGGTACGTAGACTGTTGTTGCGCAACCACCGCTTGCGTACCTTAGAGCGCTTCGTTGCTCAAGATAAAATCCGGCATAAACCGCTTCGCGCCGCTGCGCTCTGCTCGCTATTTATTCCGTTTTTCTCTTGACCAACTTCGCACTCTAAGGTCGGTAGCATGTATCTTCATTTGGTTGAAAAAGACTTTGTCTTTTCCCTCCAAATGAAGCACATGAAAGGGGAGATGAGGCGCCTACTCTGCTAAATCATGTTACTTTTTCTATAGCTGATTTATTACTAATACTAACTTTCTTATCGAGTGAGGCATTCACGATACGATTCTGACGGAGTGCCAGAAAAGCGAGCAGAAGGCAATACTCGAGACAACAAGATACCCCCTTCTCAGCGGGGGAGAAGGGGGTGTATCTTGTTGGTGTTGTATGTTTTTTTAGCGGCGAGCAAGGACGCGGACGGGGGCTTTCTTTACCACGACGACGGGCTTCTTGACAGCGGGCTTCTTCACGACGACTTTCTTCACGACCACCTTTTTCACGACCACCTTTTTCTGTACCACGACGGGAGCTTTCTTGGCTACGGCGGCCTTCTTGACGACCACTTGCTTGACGACAGCTGGCTTGGCGGCGACGCGCTTCACAGGGGCGTGATGGGCGGCGGCGGGAAGGGCTGCGGCTGCGAGGAAGAGGAGGGCGAGGAGGGATGACTTGTTCATGTTCTGATGTTTTCTGTTTGATTGTTGTATTTGTTTAACGGTGTTTTCCGTTACCTTAAAGAACGCCAGCAGCGGCAAATATTCTACAGTTTTTGCATGCTCCCACTAGATAAATGCCAAAAATCCCCTTCTCGCGCCGGAGGAGGGGATGCTGTAAAAGGAGGCTGTGGATGATTTATTAGAAATAAGTATCGACGTATTCTTCGCAGGCGGCTTGGAGCTCCTTGCTATCGAAGTATTTGTTCTTCGTAAGTAGAACCTTGAGGTCATCGAATGCTTGACGAATCTTTAAGCCCGAATTGGTTAGTTCGGGATCGGCGAGCATTTTATGGAGAGCTTCCTGCTCGTCTGGGCTGAGTGTTTCCGTGTGTTTCTTGAGTGATTCGTGGATATTTTTAAGATTCGCTGTGAGATCTTTGATGAGCTTGGCGCCTTCCGCTGGGGTGGTCTTCTCGTCGGTGATCATGTCAATGACCTCGGCGTAGGAATAGGCTGTTTGCATGGCTTCGGCGATGAGGGCTTCGCATGCGTCCAATTTCTCTGAAGCCATGGCGGGTTGGATGAGCGCGGGCAGGGCGCAGAGAGCGAGGAGAGGATTGATTTTCATGTAGAATGGTTTGGTTTATACTGTTAATATTGTATCTTTGTGAGAGATGGGCGGGATGTCATAAAAGGGGGCTGTTTATGATTTATTTGAAATAAGTGTTGACGTAGTCTTCGCTGGCGGCTTTGAACTCAGCGCTCTCAAAGTACTCTAGATCGCTAAGCTTTTTCTTGAACTCCTCGATAGTAGTATCAAATTCTGAACCAATTGTTTCCACACCGAATACTTCTAATGCCTTTAAGAATTCGACTTGCTCCTCGGGGCTAAGCTGTGAAGTGAGTAATATGATGGTTTCTTGAATCTCGTCGAGCCTTGCTGTGAGCATCGGGATGCGCTTCGCTGCTTCGGCAGGAGACATTTTCTTTCCTATTACCTTTTCGATAATTCTTACGTAGGAGATGGTTGTTTCGAAGCCTTCGACGATGAGATCTGTGCAGCGTTTGACCTTGCTTGCAGCCTCGGCGGGCTGGATGAGTGCCGGGAGGGCGCAAAGAGCGAGGAGGGGATTGATTTTCACGATATATGGGTTGCTTTGTATGCGTTGTAAGTTGATTTGATCACTAGAGAGCCCAGCATGAAGGGGCGATGAGGCTAGTCGGAAGCTTATCGGGGTTTCATATTGCCCTTGGGATGCTCACCGTAGATGTGTCCAAAGGTGGAGAAGAGATAGTGGTAGTGCTTCTTGCCTTTGCTGGCGCGTAGCATGAGGACACCGTAGCCGCCGTTTTTGTTGTGCTGCTGGGTCACGCGCTGGCCGTTCTTGGGACCTCCAATGGCGGTGAAGCTGATGGCACCTCGCACCTCATAGGAGATGAGACGCAGCTGGTAGTCGGCGAGTCTGCCAGGGAGCTTTTGGCTGAGGGTGCTTTTGATGTTCTTACGCGCGAGCTCGTATTTCCCCGGCTGCGCCCAGCGCTTGAGATTCTGGACCTCTTGGAGGGCATGTAGGCTGGTCGCTGCGAGGGTGAGCGCGATGATGACAGAAAGTGTTTTCATAAGATGGGGTCTCTCCTTGTGGATTCATCCTAGAGTGTACAGAATCACGCATTGAAATGCAATGAAATTTGTGTCACTCAATCGCGATTTTTTCAGAGATGCAGCTTAGCTGGGGTAGCGGAAGCTGGCGAGGAGTCGTTGGGCGGCAGAGACGGGGTCGAGTGCCTTGCTGCCAACGGCTTGTTCCACCGCAGGGAGGCTGGCCGCGACCTCGGGATGACGCTCAAAGGCGTCGAGGAGAGCCTCATGCACGAGGGTGCGCACCCAGTCGAGGGATTGGCGACGGCGACGCAGATCCCACTCCCCATTTTGCTCTTGACCGTCGCGAAAGCGATGCAGGCATTCTTCTATCGTGTCGATGTTGCGCCCCTCGATGGAGGAGACGGTGTGTACCTCGGGTGTCCAGCCTAGCGTGGGGCTTTGGAGGTAGTGGAGCACCATCTTGAGCTCCTGCTGGTGGGCGAGGGCGGCTTGGTGGTTGTCTCCGTCGTCTTTGGTGACAATGAGGATGTCGGCGAGCTCCATGATGCCGCGCTTGATGCCTTGGAGGTCGTCTCCTGCTCCCGTGATGAGTAGCAGTAGGAAGATATCAACCATGGAGCGTACAGTTGTCTCACTCTGCCCGACGCCAACGGTCTCGACGAGTAGGACATCGTAGCCTGCGGCTTCGCAGGCTATCATGGTCTCGCGGCTCTTGCGCGCGACTCCTCCTAGCGTGCCTCCCGAGGGACTGGGGCGTATGAAGGCATTGGGATGGCCTGAGAGCTCTTCCATGCGGGTCTTATCGCCCATGATAGAGCCCTTGGAGAGGGTGCTGGAGGGGTCGATGGCGAGCACGGCCACCTTGAGCCCTTTTTGACAGAGGTAGCTGCCAAAGGCCTCGATGAAGCTGGACTTGCCCGCTCCGGGGACTCCTGTGATGCCGACGCGCATGGCTCTCCCCGCGTGGGGGAGGAGCTTTGCGATGAGCTGACGCGCTGGCTCTTGGTCGCGCGGGGCGTTGCTCTCAATGAGGGTGATGGCGCGGCCGAGCTGGGCGGTGTTGCCCGCGAGGATGCCTGCGGCGAGGGCTTCGGGGTCAAAGCGCGAGGGGCGGCTAGGGGCGATGGGCGTGCTGTTGCTGGGGGTCATGGAGGCGGACGGGTGAGGGGGGGGAGAATGACTTACAAGATTGTACTGATTTCTCCTTTCAGGTCAAGTGTGATTGCTATCTGTTGTGTTGATAGAGCTTAGCGTGCTAGCACGAGGGCTTCGCCCGAGTTCCCATAGGCATTGACGGGGCGTACGGCGAGGCGGTCGGCGCGGTTGAGCATGCTGGCGGGCAGGGTGACGCGCCGTTGTCCCCCAGGCAGGATGCAGATGCCGTACCAGTGTCCGTTAATGCGGGCTTGGATGAGCCATTTGCGGGCTTGTTTGTCTGCTGCTTGCCAGCTGATGATGGTGTAGCTGCCTCGATCGACTGCGGAGAGCTGGGCGGGACGTGCGGGGGCACTACGGCTCAGCCAGGGCATGGCGGGGGGGAGGGCGAGATTCGCATAGCGGCTCGCGAGCTCGCGCTGGACGCCACCGCGATTCTGCGCTAGCGAGGACCAGCTCCAGTAGAGCTGTCCTGCGCTTTGGCGGGCAAGACTGCGGGAGTAGTCGATCTGGCGGCCTATTTCTGAGGCGGGACGCCCTGGGTCGGTCTTGCTATTGATGCGCTCGCTGGCGATACCTGGCCAGATGGGGCGCGAGGAGGTGATGCCACTCCACCATTTCATGAGCGAGGTGTAGCTCTGAGGTCCTGCGATGCGCCAGTAGAGCTGGGGGGAGAGGTAGTCTACCCAGCCCTTGCGCAGCCATTTGGGCGAGTCGCAGGCTAGGTGCTCGTAGGCATTGACATTGGCGCTCACCCCGCGGGGGTAGCCTGACTGCCAGACGCCGAAGGGGCTGATGCCGACGCGCACCCATGGCTTTGTCTGCTTGATACTTCTGTAAAGCGATTGGACAAAGCTGTCGATATGGGCTCGCCTCTGGCGGGGGCTGAGTCCATCGGAGATGTTGTGATGCGGTGGGTAGGGATAGAAGTAGTCGTCGAGGTGTACGCCGTCAATATCGTAGCGTCTCACGACATCGAGGATGACGCGCATGACGTGGGCGCGTGCCTTGGAGCTCGCGGGGTTGAGCATGGTGGTGCTGCCTGCGCGCTTGATGAGGCTGGGCATGGTGCGACTGACGTGTCCGCGTCCTACGCCCTTGGAGCCGACGGTGGCGCGGAAGGGGTTGAACCACGCGTGCAGCTCGATGCCACGCTTGTGGGCCTCAGCGACGGCAAAAGCAAGTGGGTCGTAGCCGGGGCTCACTCCCGGTCCGCTGAGCCATGCGCTCCATGGCTCAAGCCTAGAGCTGTACAGCGCGTCGCTGCTGGGGCGAATTTGCAGGATGATGGCATTGAGCCGCATGCGAGCTGCGCGATTGAGGATGCTCAGCAGCTGGCTGCGCTGTGTCGCAGCACTGAGTCCCGAGCGCGAGGGC
>CAYJJA010000016.1:4953-8010 GCA_964370355.1 uncultured Akkermansia sp.
TGTAGACGGTGGCGACCCAAGCGGCGCGGAATTCTTGTGCAGGTCTCGCGGCTCGCTCGGCGACAGGTCGCCACGCCCATGCGGGGAGGCTGGAGGCGAGGAGCAGGAGGGCTGCTGTGCTGAGGCTGCGGAGTTTGTTAGCGGGGGAAAATGATATCGTGCTCATAGTTGTGCGGTTTGACTGACAAATATTAGCACGATTGAAGTGACTTTACGAGTCCTCAAGTTGTCCTTCTGTGTCAGGCTCGCGATAAATTTCTGCCCCTAGCATGATGAGCTTGTCATCGAGTAGCTCATAGCCACGGTCGATGTGGTAGAGGCGGTGAATCTCTGTGGTGCCTTCGGCCGCGAGGGCGGCGAGGACGAGGGCGGCTGAGGCGCGGAGATCGCTAGCCATCACAGGAGCACCCGAGAGCCCAAGTCCACCCGTGATGAGGGCTGAGCCTGCGTCTACCTTGATCTGAGCTCCCATGCGCTTGAGCTCTGCGCAGTGCATGAATCGCTGGGGGAAAATGGTGTCACGCACTACACTGAGACCGGGCGAGAGGGCAAAGAGAGCCGTCATCTGCGCCTGCATGTCGGTGGGGTAGCCAGGATAGGGGGCGGTGACTATATTGCCTCCTATGGGCTCGGCACCGGGCTTGACAAGAACGCTCGTGCCCGCTTCGTTGAACTCGACGCTATGCCCGCACTCAAGAAGTAGCTCGGTGATGGCAGTCATGTGCTCACGACAGACGCGATTCAAGCGCACGCCCTCGTTGGGATCGCCCATGAGAGCGGCGGCAACCATGAAGGTGCCCGCCTCGATGCGGTCGGGGATGACGGTGTGGTCACAGCCATGGAGCTTCTCCACGCCGTGAATGGTGATGGTGCGTGAGCCAGCACCCTCGATGCGAGCACCCATGCTGTTGAGGCAGTTCGCGAGGTCGATGACCTCGGGCTCGCGAGCCGCAGATTCGATGACTGTTGTACCTTGCGCGAGCACGGCGGCCATCATGAGATTGTCTGTACCGAGGACGGTAGGCCCATTCTCCCCACGCATATCAACGGTGGTGCCGATGAGACCATTGGGCGCCTCGATGTGCAGATTGCCACCTCTGACGCGCACGCGAGCCCCGAGGGCCTGGATGGCGCGTAGGTGGAGATCCACGGGGCGGTCGCCTATGACGCAGCCACCGGGCAGAGGAAGAGTGCAGCGATGCATACGCGCCATCATGGGGCCTAGCAGGCAGATGGAGGCACGCATCTTGCGCACTTGCTCATAGGAGGCACTTGAGCCTATCCCATTGATAGAGGAGATGCGCACGGTGCCGCTAGAACGCTCTACTGATGCTCCCAGCTGACTGAGAATCTGTATCATGTAGTTCGTATCTGAAACATCGGGGACGCGACTGATGCGCACGGGGTCATCCGTGAGCAGGGCAGCGGCTAAGATGGGTAGGGAGGCATTTTTTGAGCCACTGATATTGACCGCTCCTTTGAGTCGGTGTCCGCCCTTGACGATGAGTTTGTCCATGTCCTTGGATTATATGTGATAAAAGAAGTAGTTACCTATGCTAGGGGAGTCTTGTGCGTGAATTCTAGCAAAATATTGCAGAGACATCAAGCCTATTGTCAACTCCTTTTTTAGATCACTTTCTCCAGCATGATCATGAATATATTCATAATATAACATAATTAGTAGATAATATCTTCTTTTATACATAAAAAACGCTCGCTTCTGTTTGAGAAGCGAGCGTTTGTGGATAGGTGATTATGTCTGACGATTAACCCCAGAAGGCCGCGTAGAGGGCGATGGTGGCAATCACGACAAAGATACCTGCCATCTTGGCAGAGCCCGAGGTCTCCATCTCGACAATGCCCTTGTCGGCGAGGACGATGGCCTTGCCGCCGCGCTTGCTGTTGATGAGCGTGATGATGAAGCCGATCACAACGATGGTGACGAGGCACACTGCCATGCGGTTGAGGAAGGGCATCTCGGGCATGAAGTACTTGATGAGACCGTACTCGACCACATTGATGGCAATACCCAGCCAGCCGAAGTAGCGGGGGCACTTGGGTACAAAGAAGCCAAAGAGGAAGACGACGAGTGCCCCTGGGCTCAAGAAGCCTTGGAACTCCTGAATGTAGCTGAAGATGCTATCCAGCTTTGTCTCCAGATAGATGGAGAGCAGCAGTGCTATAGCCGCGCAGGCGAGCACACCGATCTTGCCCACCGTGACGAGCTCCTTCTGGCTGGACTGCTCCTTGCGGATCTGATTGTAGATGTCCATGGTGAAGAGCGTCGAGGCGGAGTTGAGCATCGAGGCGAGCGAGCTCACGACAGCTCCAAAGAGAGCCGCGAGGACGAACCACGCCCAGCCCGTATTGGGAAGCAGCTTGCGCAGCAGTAGGGCAAAGGAGGAGTCGTAGTCGTAGCCCACGAGCTGCGAGGAGGCGAGGTAGGCACTGCCCTCACCTGTCATGGCGGTGACGTGCTCGTTGTTGAGCGTTGCAAGGCCAAAGGCGAGGTGGGAGGCGACGATGCGCTGTTGCTTGTCCAGCTCGGTGACACTCTCGGGGATGATGATAGCAGTACTGGGTATCTTGTCATTGTTTTCCTTGACAATCGCGCTGATATCGGCAGTCTGTGTGGCTGCCATGCAGCGCTTGAGCGCATCGAGCTGTTGCTGGTAGGCAAAGAGAGTCTTCTCGGCGGGCTTGGCGGTGGTGAAGTTCTCCTCAATGAGGGTGAATCCATCTGGATTCGCCATGAGGTAGTCAGCCGTGATGTTGTAGAGAGGCTGCTTCTTGGCGGTTGTGGCTGCCGTGGCGGTGCTCTCCATGATGGAGGCGTTTTTCACATCAGCCTGTGCCTTCATATCATCGTGGAAGAGATTGTAGGCGAGGATACCGGGGATGATGACCACGAAGGGGATGAGCAGCTTGAGAGCGGCGGCAAAGACGATACCCTTCTGACCCTCGGCGAGGCTCTTGGAGGCGAGTGTGCGCTGCATGATGTACTGGTTAAGACCCCAGTAGAAGAAGTTAGGAATCCAGAGACCGAGGCAGAGAGCT
>CAYJJA010000016.1:8020-20764 GCA_964370355.1 uncultured Akkermansia sp.
CCATTCAACGAGAAGAATCGCTCCATGGCCGAGGAGTGCGCAAGGCTCTGGACGGTTACATCCGAGGTCGCAGACGCCGGCTTGATGAGCGTCTGTGGGTCAGCCATGCTCAGATGCTCAAGGGCAAAGATGAGCACGACACCACCGCCGACGATGAGGGCAGCCCCCCAGATGAGGTCCGTCCATGCGCAGGCCTTGAGACCACCGACGTAGACGTAGACGGTAGCACTGGCAGCAATGATGATGCAGCTGGTGGTCATGGTCAGGTCAAAGTAGCCAGAGACCACCTTGGCACCGGCGTAGATGACACCTGCGGTGGGGACACCGACGAGGATGACGAGATTGGAAATAGCCATGATGCTGCGTGCCTTGCCGTCGAATCGCTCTTCGAGGAATTGCGGGATGGTAAAGACGCCGCGCTTGAGCAGCATGGGCAGGAAGGTGAAGGCGACAACGAGGAGCGTGATGGCGGCGAGCCATTCATAGCCCGCGATGGCGAGGCCGACCCAGTTGGAGGCCTTGCCACTCATGCCGACGAATTGCTCGGTGGAGATGTTGGCAGCAATGAGGGAGAAGCCCACGAGCCACCAGCTCAGACCGCGACCAGCGAGGAAGTAGTCGGCGGCCCCTTGTTCTTTCTTTTCTTCTGAGGAATCGCTAGAGTCACTGGATTTCCAGATCCCTAGCGCGATGACTCCCACCACCACGATGCAAAAGACGATCATCTCCCATGTGGCGAGAGTCGTCGTATCTGCATCAATAGCGGGAGCTGCGTCCTGTGCCATCGCTCCTGAGGAGAGGAGGGCGGCAAGGGCTACGAGCGTTGCTAGTGTTTTCATAGATATGATTATTGGGTTTAATAACAAGAATGAGCGACCAGATGGGGCACTCATTCTTGCAAAAAAAGGGGGGGGCGGCTATTAGCTCATGGCGTTGACGAGCACGCGAGCACCTGCACCCGCGCGGGTGACGAGGTAGGTCGTCTCAATACCGAGCGTCTCGCGGTAGCTCTCGATGAGCTCTTGGGCGACCTGCTCGACCGCATCGCTGCTCACGAGAGCGACGACACTACCGCCAAAGCCGCCCCCCGTCATGCGGGCGCCATAGACGGCATTGGCATGCGGGATGGTGTCAACGAGATTCACAAGGCAATCGACCTCTGCGCAGGAGACTTCGTAGTCATCGCGCAGGGAGGCATGAGAGCCGCGCATGGCAATGCCCGCACTCTCCCAATCGCCCTCAGCGAGCGCCTTGGCAAAATTGTGCACGCGGCGATTCTCACCGATGACGTGTCGCGCGCGGCGGTAGCAGAGCTCACCGAGCTTGTCCTTATTCTTCTCCAGCTGCTCAAAGCTCACATCGCGCAGCGACTCCACGCCGAGGAGGGCGCATGCCTCTTCGCAGTTCTTGCGACGAGCCGCATAGCCTCCATCAGCCAGCGAATGCTTGACGGCCGAGTCGATGACGAGCACACTGATACGCTCATCGGTCATGGGGATGAACTCATAGCTCAGGTCTTTGCAATCGAGCATGATGGCATTGTCCTCGCGTCCATTGGCCGAGATGAATTGATCCATAATCCCGCAGGGCACATTGGCAAACTCATGCTCCGTGGCCTGACCCATCAGGGCACGCTCGGTGGGAGGGATATCCACGCCGCAGAGCGTCGCCAGCGCGATGCAGACAGACATCTCAAAGGCAGCACTTGACGAAAGACCGCCGCCACGTGGAACATTAGAATCAACGAGGATGTCCACAGGGGGCACCTCGACACCGCGACGCTTGAGCATGCAGATAATACCACGAATATAGTTCGTCCAGAAGGGCTCACCGGGCTTCGCAACTTCATCGATACTGAGCTCGACGAGAGGATCTCCTATGCCACCTATCCAGCGATGCTTGTCTGTGGGAGAGGGTGCTATGGCGACTACATTCACATTGCTGAGAGCCATAGGAAGGACAAAGCCTTGATTATAGTCGGTATGATCTCCAATGAGATTCACGCGCCCTGGTGCTGCTGCGACAACAAGGGGCTTTTGGGCAAAATATTCTTCAAAAAGAGGTATTATGGTATCGGCAGTAATTTCTCGTTCCTTTAAATCCATATCGCACTATATTTAACACAGCTCACCCTCCGTGTAAATCAAGAAGTGCAAAGGGAGCCAAAATTGCATGGAGAAAATATAAGCATGTACGAAAGTTCTCCTTGATTTATTAAGCGCAAAAGCATAGAATAGGTCTCTCATACACTCATTTTTATTATGAAAACGACTGACAATGTAATATTCTTCGATACCACCTTACGTGATGGTGAACAATGTCCTGGGGCTTCTATGAATCTCCGCCAAAAACTCGAAGTCGCCCGTCAGCTCGAAAAGCTCAACGTCGATATCATCGAGGCTGGCTTCCCCTGCATCTCCGATGGGGACTTTGAGGCTGTACAAAAGATTGCCAGCACGGTCAAGAATTGCCGCATCGCGGGTCTCGCACGCTGCGTCGAAAACGACATCCGCCGCTGTGCCGAGGCCGTCGCCCCCGCAGGTGATCGCGCTCGCATTCATACCTTCCTCGCGACAAGCCCCTTGCACCGTGAATTCAAGCTCAAGAAGAGCAAGGAAGAGATCATCGAGATGGCTGTCGCGGGCGTGAGCCTCGCTGCGAGCCTCGTCCCAGATGTGGAGTTCTCCCCCGAGGATGCGAGCCGCACGGAGCTCGACTACCTCGCCCAAGTCGTCGAGGCTGTCATTGACGCAGGAGCCACGACGGTGAATATCCCCGACACGGTGGGCTTCACCACCCCAGATGAGTACTACAACATCATCGCCTACCTCAAAAAGAACGTCCCCAACATCGAGAAGGCTGTCATCTCGGTACACTGTCACAATGACATAGGCCTCGCCGTGGCGAACTCCCTCGCCGCTGTCCGCGCAGGTGCACGCCAAATTGAGGGCACGATCAACGGCATAGGCGAGCGCGCCGGCAATGCTGCCATCGAGGAGGTCGCTATGGCACTCGCCACGCGCCCCGAGGCGCTTGGCTTCTCTGCTGGCGAAAAGCCCTTCAGGCTCGTCACGCAGGAGATTGTCAACACCAGCCGCGTCGTCGCACGCGCCAGTGGTCTGCAAGTGCAACGCTCCAAGGCCATCGTCGGTGAGAACGCCTTTGCACACAGCTCTGGCATCCACCAGCATGGCATCCTCGCCAAGCGCGAGACCTACGAGGTCATCGACCCCGTCGAGGTCGGCTGGGGCGAGACCGAGCTCCCCCTCACCAAGCATTCGGGACGCGCAGCCGTCAAGGCCCGCCTTGAGAAGCTCAACCAAAAGCTCACCGACGATGAAGTCGGAGCTGTCTTTGAGCGATTCAAGAAAATAGGCGATAGCAAGAAATTCGTCTACGATGATGACCTCATCGCCCTTGTTGGAGACTCTCTGGACAACGAGGATGGCACATGGAAGCTCATCGACATTCAATTCCTCTGCACGAGTGAGGGGAATGAGCACTCCACGGCAAATGCCACTGCCACCGTCGTCCTTGAAAAGCAGGGCACACGCTACATCAAGAGCGCGCATGGCAACGGACCTGTGAACGCCAGCTGCAATGCCATCGACCTCGCCACCGAGTGCAAGGGCAATTTCGTCGATTACAACGTCACGGCAAACACGGTCAACCGCGATGCCTTTGGCTACGCGAGCCTGACTCTCAGCTTCCCCGAGACTCCCGAGGAAAAGCCCATCGTCGGCAAGAGCTCCTCGACCGACGTCGTCACAGCCTCCGCTCGCGCTTACCTCAATGCGGTGAATCGCCACCTCGCCTTCATCGAGCTGCAACGCGCACAGGACAATTAAAGCCATTCTAACATTTTATCAAACGCTCCCCGATCACTGCGAAGAGGGGAGCGTTTTTATCATCACCCAACAAACTGCATTTCATGAGCAACATACGACTCATCGTCGGGCTGGGCAACCCTGGAGCCCAGTACCGTAACACCCGCCACAACGTAGGCTTTATGGTACTCGACCGCCTCGCGGACAAGCTAGGTGCCCTCTGGAAGATGGACAAGGCGCGCAAGGGCGAGCTCGCCGCGGCGGCCAAGGTGCTGCTCATCAAGCCGCAGACCTATATGAATGAATCGGGGCTCTGCGTGGGACCGCTCATGCGCTACTTCAAGTTTGAGCCTGAGCAGGTGCTTGTCATCTACGATGACATAGCCTTTCCCACGGGCACGATCAAGCTACGTGGCGCGGGCTCGGCTGGTGGGCAGAATGGGGTGAAGAGCCTCATCGCGCATCTCGGCAGTGATCGCTTCCCGCGCATACGTGTGGGCATAGGAGCACCAGGGTGCAAAAATATGACCAGTCACGTCTTGGGAGGCTTCACCCCCGAGGAGCAAGAGCCCTTGGAGCAGGCTATCGAGCAGGCGACCCTAGCGGCAATCTGCGCGATGAAGGAGGATTTTATCACGGCGGCGAATCTTTATAATCCGAAGAAAGAGAAAAAGCAAAAAAAGCAACGCCCCTCTGCTGCCACCGATGCCAGTGCGCACGAGCAGTCCAGTATGGATGCGCCGACTAGTAGCGATGAGCCCACCACTGAGCAAGAAAGCCCCCCGCAGGGCTCAGCAAGCTAGTACTTCTCAATATCAAAGCTTCTTTTAACTTAATTAGCTAGAGTCTGTCAAGGCGTAATCAAGTACGCAGACCGTTGTTGCTCCCATTATTACTTTGGCAATAGATAATAGGAGGAACAACGGTCTGCTTAGGAGCATGTACTTCCTTTTGTTGAATGAAAAATAATATTTTTCACCCAACAAAAAGAAGCTTTGATATTCAGATATACTCATTGATGTGAATCCTGCAATTTGTTGCATTAACTCATGCCAGAGTAATAACTATATCCAAAGTAATAAAGTAGCACTAGCATCATCGCGCCGCGATTCTAACGTGATGGGCGCAAACAGCTGTGCTGCATCTCTCATCAAGGAGGGATGCAGCACGGCATCATTGAGGGTCAGAAAAAGAGGAATAACAGAAGCGTAGCTATCGTTTGCACCGCTTTACTTCTTTTTACGAAAACGCATCTGGACTTTCAGCGTGACATTCTCTCCGACCTTATCCAGACGTGCATAGTACATGATGTTACGCTTGCCCGCCATGGCGAGAGCACCGGCAAGTGAGGGCCCCCCCTGCGCCTTCGCATACTGCTCGCTCCGACTGGTATCCCTGCAGAGGATGACTGCGTTGGGTGTAAGGCGTATCGCATCATGAAGCTCTGTACCCAGTCTTAGTAGAGTCTGTGTACCCTCACTTAGCTTTACTGCTGAGAGTGCATCTACCCCCTCACTATAGTCGTTTTGGGCTGCTTGGAATTGCTCAATCGCGGATTGCATGATTGCTTTGTCCTTAAAGCCTATAGCCATCAAGTCCTTCATATCTGGTGTTTGCTCGAAGAGGCAGATTTCCCCTGTGGCTGTGCTTAATCCCAGCTGGCGAGCAGCGGTCTTCATCTCCTCCTCTTTGCGTCGCAGTTGCTGTAGCTGCGCTTGAGTCTCAGATGTGGTGACCTTGTTCTCTTTGTTCATCAAGTCGATGAGCTTGTTGTAGTAGACTTGCGTAGCCGAGCTGTACTTCCCAGAGAGCTCAAGGATGGAGGCCACAGGAGCATAGGGGACGTTGAAGCTGCTGCTTTCAAAGTAGTGCACCCTGTCGGCATCCTTGTTAATGAGATTGACGCCTTTGAAGATCTTAGGAGCAAATTGATACTTATCATCTTGCCACGTGACTTGGAGCTCTGGGTTGCCCGCAAGGCGCAGGCTGGCACGCAGACCATGGAGGCTGTGGGGTGCTATCTCGTAGAGTGCTAGCATGAGCTGCGTGTTCATGCAATTAATCTCTTTATCTAAGTATATTTCTGTATCGATGAGACGAGTTAGTTGACCGATCGTGTCAGTCGCCGCACTGTAGAGATGGGCATCCTGATCCGCTGCGAGGCTGCGCCCCACATCGCTACTCAGGAAGGAGTCTTGCTCACTACCCACGAGCTTGAGCTCGGCGACATTGGGCGTGCCAATGAGGCTCACCTTGTTGCCCGTGATCTGCTGGAGCAAGCAGTAGCTTTTCTTCACACCGTGCACGTCAAGCTCGAATTGATAGCCTTTCATCCCCTTATGCTCAATGGCCTTCGCGCCTGTGAGGTAGATGCCATCGTAGAGCTTCATTTGATGCTCGGAGCTCTGTTGGAGAAGAGGCTCTATCGTATGATTGAACATGGTGAGAGTTTGGATGAGCTCACTGTCGATCTCCGCTACGAGATAAATGCTGGGGAGCTTGAGGGCTTGCAGCTCCTGAGTGGCCTTGGCTTTGAGCTCCTTCTCGAAGGCGAGCTCACGCTCACGGATGCTCTTTAATTCCTGATTATCCGAATTCTCAAATTCCTCACCTAGTCTAAGATAAGAGTTTTGGTGATGAGATAGGATCCTCACAAGATCGAGAAGAGCGCCGCTGCCGCCCTTGCCTATCGCTAGGCTGAGGCTATGCACCTTGCTGCCCTGCTGGATGAATGACGCAGATAGGCTATCACCGCCCTGGGCAAAGACAGATTGGAGCTGGGCGATGCTCTTGGGGATATGGGGGAGGCTGAGCACAAAGCTCGCATCGCGGGGGATGCTCGCAAGGGTGGGCGGAGCGATAGTCGCGCTGGGTGGGGCTGCTGCTTGGGGCGCGAGGCTTTCAAAAATTTCAGTCGGGCTGAGCTCCGCATGGACGAGGGGTGCCATGCCGAGGGCTAGTGTGATGAGGTGGTTTTTCATATCAATGTTCTTTGTATGATTATTATGGTAGGGCTCAATACGGGAGTTAGGGTCTGCGTACTTGATCAGCTAGAGTCACTCAAGTTCAGAGTATGTATTTCTTTTTAGATACTGCTACTTCTGCGAATTGTGTAATTCGATGTATTAGCTGCTGCCATGGTGATAAGATAGAGCTCGTATGCTTGCTTGTCAAGCTTGAGATTATCTCAGAGAGGGAGGCAGTGTGTCAGTTGGCGCTTGGGTGCCTTTTTTGTAGATGGTGAGGCGTGTGCCATCCCATCCGAGGGCGTCAATGTGGGTGGCATGAGGGGGGAGCTCTATCGTCGCTCCCGATATGCCTTGCTCGGTGCTGGTGGGGAGCACGGTGTGGAGGCGTGCCTTGTCTGCATAGACTTCAAAGGCGAGCACGCCTTGGAGCATGTGGTTGGGGATGACGAGGCGTTGCTGCTTGACAGCTAGCTCTGTCTCACGTCTGATCTTGAGCTCGGGCTTTTTGTGGTAGAAGGCGAGCTTGTCGTGGCTGAGCAGATGGAGTGTGCTGATGCTGGGGCTGGGGTACTTTTGCGCGTGCTGCCATATCTCCTTTACATGACTCATGTCGAGGATGATGTGCTGGCTCTGTGCTGCGGTGCATACGGGGCGATTCATGGGGGCTAGCATGCGGGTGCGTACAAAGAAGTCGCAGAGGTTGAGCCGTGTGGCATCGCAGAGAGCCTTGAGGAAGGAGATGCGCCATTGGCTTGGGCTGAGCTGCTGTGTGTAGAGGAGGCGCAGTCGCTCCATGAGTCGAGGGATAAAGCTCTCGTCCTTCGCTATTTCGCAGCTATAGAGGTAGAGTGTCCAGAGCGGGATGAGTGTCTCGATGAGCATGTCCTCGCGTAGCTTGCCTCCTAGGGGGGTGCTGTTGGCATTCCATAGACGACGCTCGTTGAGGATGTTGTCTGTGTATTGCTCGTAGGCTTGGTCTTCGTAGATGCCTTTGGTGGGGAGGTAGCCGCGCGTTTTGTAGCTGGGGTAGAGTGCGATCTCGCGCAGGAGGCGCGCCATTGCTCCGCCGAGCTCCCCTTGCCCTGCGGGGATGAGGGCTATGTAGCTGTTGAGTAGGACACGGGCGAGCTCTGAGAAGGGAGTGGCCAGGCGGTGCTCATGGAGGAGCTCAGGGATTTCCTCGACGTTGATGAGAATGCCTTGCTCGTGCTGGGCAAGGCTGCGTGCTGACCAGGGTAGTAGAGTGAGGCGGTTGAGGGGTAGGGGGATGTATTTGCCTAGTCCTAGGGCTTGCTGCTGCTCGGCGAGTAGCTCTTCGTAGCGCAGTAGCAGTGAGTCGCAGTCCTCGAGGGTGGAGAGTGCGCTGACGGGGAGGAGGAGATGGAGGCGGGGGGAGAGGATTTCTACGTAGCCGTTGACGGAGTGACGCTTCATGAATGCCCATGCCTTGTCACCGTCGCCGAGGTGGTAGAGTCCATTGATCTTGCCCCCTTTGATTTGGAGCTTGATAGGTGGTGCTTCTGTTGGCGTTGTGCTTGGGTAGGCGATGTAGCAGAGTCCTCCGTGGGGGGCTGTGAGCATATTCCCCCCCGCGCCGAGGGGGTGGCGCGAGAGCTGGCGCGACTCGACGTCGTAGAGAATGAGCTCGACCTTGGGCGGCGCGTGGTCAAGGAAGAGGGCGAGTGGCTCACCAGCCTTGACATGAATACCTAGCGCGTGGTCGAGCTCGCTGGCATGCGTGATGCCGTATTGGCTCTTGAGCGTGGTGGGGTCGTGGCTGGCATGGATGAGGCGGTTGCGGTAGACCTGCGCATCACCTAGCTTGTCATTGAGCTGCTCGACTTGGTTGTAGTTGACCTCTTCCGCGTCGAGCGGGAGGCTTGATGAGGCGAGGAGGGCGGCGCCTATGAGGAGGGGTAAGCGCATAGGCTTATGCTTTTTTATTTGAGGCTAAAGAAGTCTTTGAGGCTGGCAAGGTCATTCTCCCCGACGCTGTCAGCGCGTTTGATAGCGTCGCGTTGCGCGATGGTGATGTCCTGCACGCCCTTGCCGGCGAGAGCGATCATTTGTGCCATCTCCTCGGGGGTGAAGACGGCCTCCTCACCCGAGCCCTGTAGCTCGACAAAGGAGCCCTTCTCGGTCATGACCACATTCATATCGACCTCTGCGTCTCTATCCTCGATGTAGCAGAGGTCGAGCAGGGGCGTGCCTGCGAGCTTGCCGACGGAGACGGCGGCGACGAGGTGATTGAGAGGGCTGTGTGTGAGCAATCCCTTGGCGACGAGACGATTGAGCGCGATGGCCAAGGCGACACTCGCGCCTGTGATGCTGGCGGTGCGTGTGCCGCCGTCTGCCTGCAAGACGTCGCAGTCTATCCAGATGGTGCGCGCGCCGAGGGCTTGGAGGTCTACTGCAGTGCGCAGGCTGCGGCCAATGAGGCGCTGGATCTCTGTGGAGCGCCCGTCTACCTTGCCCGCTGTGCTGTCGCGACGCTTGCGATCAAGGGTGGAGTAGGGGAGCATGGAGTATTCTGCGGTGAGCCATCCTCCCTCGACGCGCTGATGCTTCATCCAGCGGGGGACATCTTCCTCAATCATCACCGAGCAGATGACGCGTGTCTGTCCAAAGCAGCTGAGCACTGAGGCTGTAGCGTTCGGGGCTACATCGAGGATGAACTCAAGGGGGCGCATCTCATCAACTCTTCGTTGGTCATGTCTATTCATGCGGATAAGATAGCATAGTTAATCGCCCATTTAAATAAAAAAAAGATGAGCCCCGAATGGCTAAGGTATCTTTTTTATGGCGATGTGGCATGGCTTGCTTGGTGGGCAGGGATAGCAGTTCATCAAAAAAATAGCCGCTCCATATACAAACATCTTGACCTCGTGCCATTCTTGCATACAATGAGTGGCGACTCATCATTATCATACATGAATACACGTCCTTTTGAAACAGAAGTACGCCAGCTGCTCGATATCGTCATCCACGCGTTCTACAGCGATCGCGAGGTCTTTATTCGCGAGTTGGCTTCCAATGGCTCTGACGCCCTCGAAAAGCTCCGCTTGAAGCAGCTCACGGAGCATGCTATCTATCAGCCCGAGCGCGACTTGCGCCTGAGCATCACCACCGATGAGGAGGCAAAGACGCTCACCATCTCGGATAGCGGTATAGGCATGACTGAGGAGGAGATCATCGAGTTCCTGGGCACGATTGCTCACTCGGGTACGAAGAAATATCTTGAGAAGCTCAAGGAGAGTCAGGGCACCAGCACGCAGGATCTCATCGGTCAATTTGGTGTGGGATTCTACAGCGTCTTTATGGTGGCGCATGAGGTGGAGGTGATTTCTCGCTCCTGGCAGCCTGATGCCAAGGCTGTGAAGTGGACGAGTGATGGGCGCGAGGGCTACAGCCTCGAAGAAGCCCCCGCTGACACGGATCGCGGTACTTCTATCCTCATCAAGCTCAATGAGGAGGCGGCTGATTTCTCCAAGGCGGAGATGGTGCGCGGTATTGTGCAGCGCTACAGCAACTTCATAGGCTTCCCCATCGACTTCAATGGCGAGCACCTCAATACGGTGCAGGCTATCTGGCTCAAGAATAAGAAGGATGTCACGCCCGAGGAGTATCAGTCCTTTTACCAATTCATCGCGCATACGGATCGCGAGTCCATGACGCATATGCACTTCAACGCCGAGGCGCCCATCGCTATTGCCTCTGTGCTCTATGTCCCCGATGAGAATCCCGAGAGCATGGGCTTTGGTCGTACGGAGCCACAGGTCTCTCTCTACTGCCACAAGGTGCTCATTGATAGCAAGCCCGAGGGGCTGCTGCCCGAGTGGCTGCGCTTCCTCGCAGGGGTTGTGGATAGTGAGGACTTGCCCTTGAATATTTCGCGTGAGATGTTGCAGGATAATACGCTGCTGCGCAAGATCTCGGGTATTATCACGAGCCGTTTTATCAAGCATCTGGAGGCTCTGGCCAATGAGGGTGGTGAGCCCTATGAGAAGTTTTATGCACAGTTCTCTCGCTTCTTGAAGGAAGGTGTTGTGACGAGCTGGGAGCACAAGGAGAGTCTAGGCAAGCTGCTGCGCTTTGAGTCCACCTTTACCGAGGCGGGCAAGATGACCTCTTTTGGCGACTACATCGCGCGTATGAAGGAGAATCAGAAGGATATCTATGTGCTCTACGGTGCGTCACGCGCTCAGCTGGAGAGCTCGCCTTATTTGGACGCGCTTGCGGAGCGTGGCTTTGAGGTGGCCTTCTTCACCGAGGGTGGCGATCAATTCGTCATTGACAGCCTCATGCGTGTGGGAGAGAAGGAGATCAAGTCCATTGACCGTGCGAATCTCGATCTCCCCGAGATCGCTGATGCTCAGGATGACGTCGCGGGTCTCAGCGATGAAGAAGCCCAAGGCCTCACCGAGTGGGTGAATAGCCGCTTCCCCGAGCAATTCGACAAGGTGACGACGAGCGACCGTGCGCGTGCTGTGCCCGCTATCGCCCTACAGAGTGCCAATGGCCTCTCCCCCGAGGTACGCGCTTACCTTCAGGCTATGGGGCAGAGTGTCCCTGAGTCCAAGGCCGAGATCGCGCTCAATCCCAAGAACCCCATCGTGATGAAGCTCGCTGAGCTGCGCCAGAGTGATGAGGAGCTCGCGGGGCTGCTCGCAGGACAAATCGTTGATACTGCGCTGCTTCGCGCTGGTATGCTCGAGAATACCGCCCAGCTCGCCGAGAATTCACAGGCTCTGCTAGAGAAGCTGCTCAATAGGTAAATGACATGCGAAGGAGTGGAAAATTGTGTCATAACATTTATTTGCTGACCTAACTGTTCATTCCGCGCAAGGCTTTATTTCCAGCGTCTCCGTCCCGCAAGGGGCGTGAGGCGCGTCGTTGTTTTGCTATGGCGATACAAGAGGCATGCAAAAATAATGCTTGCAATGTGCGTAACGCTTTGTTATGCTGTGCTCAATCACCACGTGCTGCCACTCTCGAGTGCTGGTAGGTGAGAAACAACACTTAAATTGAATGAGAATATTATCTATCATAGCTCCACGTACGCTCCTTCTTCTTGCTGTTGGCTTGGTCGCCTTGCAACCACTGCAGCTCAGTGCTAGAAGCAGAACGCCAGTGGCTACGAGCAAGGGCTTTGTCGCGCCAGCTGCGCCTACTCCGTCGGCTCGCCCCTCGGCAAAGCTGCCCTTACTCGGTCGTGATAAGCACGGTATGCCCTTCTATCATCCCAAGCAGCTCAATCGCGTCGTGCGCACTACTGCCTACACGCACACCGAAAGCGATCATATAGGCTATGGTGCCCTCAACGCCATTAGCACACGTCTCCAGTACACTCACACAGTGCGCAGTGCTGCGGCTGACTGGTCTGTCTACCCCCTCGGGACCAAGTTCCGCATCAAGGGGCAACCCTATACCTACATCATTGACGACTATGGCAGTGCTCTCGTAGGGACGGGGACGATAGACATCTATCAGCCAACTCGCGCTTTGATGAACAAGTGGGGACGTCGTATTGTCGAGATTGAGGTCATCCGCTGGGGCTCCTCACGCCAAAGCATGAAGAAGCTTGCTTCACGTACGCGCTACCGCCACTGCGCCCAAATGCAGGCGGCTCTCATCAAGCAGCAGCGTAATCGTCGCACCACGCAGCGCTAAGGCTCGGCCTTGCGACGCATTGCCTTTCACGCCCATCTAGCCCATGCTAGATGGGTGCTTTTCTTTTTTGTCAAGGATCAAACTCTGCCTTGACAGATCTATGATCGCTGTGCTATATATTTAGAGGAATGAAGTACCGTCGTCTTATCTTTATCTCAGGTGCCATGGGCATAGGCGCCATCACGGGCTATATCATTGAGCCCTCGCTGCGCCCCTCGATCGCATCGCTGCTGCGTAGCGACGCGCCCGCGGACAAGCCTGTCGCGCAAACGAATAAA
>CAYJJA010000016.1:20774-27934 GCA_964370355.1 uncultured Akkermansia sp.
AAGGACACAGAGCCTGCAAAGCCCACTGTCAAGCCCAAGAAAGAGATAGATGTCGATGACCTTCTCGCTGGCGTGGGGGATGATACATCTACCCAAGGTGCTGATGATCAAGACGAGCCCATCGCCGTGGATGAGACAAAAGCCGCCTCTGATTTCCAAGATATCGAGCTTGATGAGAGCGATGACGCTCCCGTCGTGCTCAAGCCCTTCCAACGCAAGGGGGGCTATAAGGGTGAAGCCGCGCTCGAAGAGCCATTTGTAGGTAAGGGGGATAGCATATGGCGCAATCCAAAGCGTCTCAAATCCATCCTCGCCACGCGCGTGCGCTCGCGTCTGCGCAGCAACAAGCCCGAAGATATCGCGACCTTCCTTCAGAACCCTGAGAATCGCCTCGCCCTCGCCCAGTGGGAGCTGCTCAATCGCGGCGATCTCAACGCCTTTAACAAGGTAATGCGCGCTGACGACACCGCCAAGGTGCTCACCCCCCTGCTCAATGATCTGCGCTGGGTCGCTGGCTTTGTCTACGACGGCGAGCTCGATCGCACCGATGTGGCGATGGCCATCCTCTATCACCTCCGCAAGGTAGATCCGAATATGGATATGATTGAGATGAGTGAGCGTGATAGTAGTGCTCACCCTGCCCCCACGATCAAGCGACGCATCGCCGCTGCTATCGCGGCGGAGTACGCGCGTCAGGGCTGGTATGGTGAGGGGCGCGAGCTGAGCAGCCAAGAGCGACGTGAGATGGAGCGCGATGGTATACCTATTCCACGTGGAACAGCTGGACGCAAGGGCAAATCTGACATCTACCGCCTCGCTCGCGAGCGCTACCAATTCTTTGCTGAGAGCGCGGAGCAACGCTTGCTCAATAGCTACTTTTTCTTTATGCCCAACTGGTTGATGCGCTTTACCTGCGGATGGAAGGGCAACAACGGCTTTGGCTCTGCCACGACGATGCGCTGGCTGCGTGACAATGTGGCCGCTCCTGCACGCGCCTATATAGGTATGGGCGGGCAGGTGCCCTATCTGCCCACCAATATCTTTGGCGATAGCATCCATGGTCCCTTCTACTACGCGCCCTTCAGCCCGCTCTACCCAGACAATTTATCCAAGATGACGCGAGACATTGGTGCTGTCTGCGGTGGGGTCTCGCACTTCGCCATCTCCTCGGCGAATGCTAACGGTGTACCGGGCATGACGATGGGTGAGCCTGGTCACTGTGCCTATGCGGTCTATGTCGATGGTCGCTGGCATGCGGGCAATTCTATATCCAAGGAGCGCAGCATGCACTGGAGCTTTTGGGGGAGCAGCTCTTGGAGTACCTTGAATGCCTACACGACCATGTACCAAGCGGGTGCTGTTACGCGTGATGCGCAGATGATTAAGACGCTAGGCGACTTGCTCGCGGAGAATAAAAATCCCAACTTCGCGCTGGATGTCTACCAAATAGCCATAGCGACCCAGCCCCTGCTCCAGTCCACATGGCAAAAATACGTCACCACGGCCAGTGAGCACCTCGCACGTAGCCCCAAAAAGTGGCTCGCGGTGAATAAATTCCTCTGCGAAGCTCTCGCACCCACCAGCCCCGAGTCCTGTGCGAACTACCTCACGGGCACCATCTACCCCGCTATGTTGAAGCGCGTGCGCTCCACGAGGCAAAAGATCGAGGCCTGCAAGGTCTTCTTTGCCAGTCTCGACAAGCAGGAAGAGAATATCTGGGATATAGAGCCTGTACTACAAGCGCAGTTTGATCCGCTCTCAAGTGGTGTTTCTGCTCGTATGGAGTATCTTGAGGCTCTCGTCGATACGGCCATAGCCAAGCCCCAATTCGCCTCCATGATCACATGGGCTGTACGCACGGCGCATCAGCAAGACAAGCGCCTCGCGCCTGTCTTGATGAAATACATTGATAGCAAGCGTGAAGGTGCGAAGGATCTCGCGCTCATCGACGCGGCTATCATACGCGCGGCCGAGGAGCTGGCTGATGAGGAAATGTTCCACAAGTACAGTGAGCCTTACAAGGGGGGCAAGAACAATCTACCTGAGATTGAGCCGCTACCCGGCAAGCTACTCTCAGACAATGCTATGGTGATCATGAGTGATTATCATCCCGACAGACCTGAGTCGGTTGCCTACCACGCAGCCGCGCTCACGCCCAAGGGGGGGAGCATCTACAGTCTCCCTGGAAAGCACCAGACGGTCACGGTCGTCCTTGAGAAGCCCAAGCGCATCGGAGGGATCATCATCGTCCCCGACGGTGGGCTGACGCCCTACATCCAGTGGAAGATAGAGATCTCCACCGATGGCAAGTCCTGGGAGACGCTCATTGAGCTCCCTGATGCCTATTCCAAGCCTTATCTCCGTCTTGCTATTAACCGCAAAGCCCCTATGGCAAAGTACATCCGCATTGATTCTGGTAAGAATCAAACCCATGGTATTCAATTCAAATCCGTCCAGATCTATGACAACTCCAAGAGTGCGAAATAAGAGAGCGAATCGCAGCCTCCTGTTACTACTAGGGCTCTGTGCCAGCCTCCTCTCATCCCCCCTCACCCTCACTGCTGCGGAGCGCGTCCAGACGCATGCCGAGGCTTTGGAAAAGAAGGGCTCAGATGGCTTCATCGTCTACTGCTATGGTCCTGACTGGAATGCCCGTAGTGTGCGCATGCTGCGTAGCTTTTGGGCGCGACCCGAGGTCATGGCGGCTGCGGGCGAGGCTATCCTACTCGCCGTGCCCTACTACGAAGAAGCTCCTACGCAAGAAGAGCTCGACAAGCAGGGTGAGAATGTGCTCTCCCCCTCCGCTATACAGGGCGGGTTGCCTTGGCCTCCCTTCAGCGTCTGCCCAACGGTGCTCATGTACGATGGAGAAGGCAAGCTCTATGCCAAGCTCGTCGGCTCGGACTACCTAGGCGATGAGATGGGGGATCTGGGTATTGAGAATATTCGCAAAAATCTCGAGTTGCTACGACGCCGCGATACACTGATGGCTCAGGCTAAGGGTATGCCTGCGGGCGCGGAGCGCTCCAAGCTGCTCATCGAGGCCTCGCAGCTCGGCATCGAGCCACCAGAGGGTGTCAAGGGACTACTCACCGAGGCCACAGATGCCACGAGTCAAAAGATGCTAGGCTACTTTGAGCATGATGCGATCCAATTCATGTACAAGCAGCTCGACACCACTGATGGCTTCCTCAAGGAGGATTTTATCGAGGATATCCCTGCTATTGAGAAGGCTGTCATGCTGATATTCAACGATGAGAACTATCGTCCCATGGATAGGCAAGCCGCGCTCAATCTCTACCTCGGCGCACGTCGACGCGACGGCATGGCAGGCTCGCGTCTGCGCAATGATATCAGAAAGAATGAGAAGGTCGGTAGCGACACGCTGTATGGTAAGGCTATGGCTCATCTCGTCAAGTCTTGGGGTGAGCTCAAGCGCGTGCGCAAGACGGCTGATGAAAAGCGTGCACTGCGTGCCAAAGAACGCTCCAACAAGGACAAGGAGCGCGATCAAAAGGGTGCGCAAAAGGCGATTAGCATTGACTAGATTCAGCAGTGGCTCGCGCAGGGAGTGGCTGAGCTCTCCTGCTGCGATCCTCTAGGCTGCCCTGAGAGACTGTGCCAAGCGGCAGGGGCTCATGGGCAGCTTTTTTGTTTCTCTGACAGGGGGATTACTTTGGAAGGAGTTAATGCAAGAGCAGCGGCTTGCGTACTTGATTAGATATAGCCCGTCAAGTTAAGGGCATGTACTTCCTTTTGTTGCATGAAAAATATGATTTTTCACCCAACAAAAAGAAGTTTTGATATTGAGATATGTCCCTTTGTGCTAATCCTGCAATTTGTTACATTAACTACTGCCAAAGTAATAATGAATGAACAGCGGCTTGCGTACTTGATTAGCTAGAGCCCATCAAGTCGCAATCCGGCACAAATTGCATGCCAATTTGAAATGAAGCATAAGGCTGAGGATACGCTTCGCGTCGCTGCGCTTGCTCGCTTTTTATTCCTCAGTATCCTGCTTTGCAGGACCGTTCGAGGGGTGTCTCTCACTTGCTTCGTCTCAAGCTGCTCTATCGCAGCTTGTGTTTGCTCCTTGACAGTCTCTATCTAATCAAGTTAAGAGCATGTACTTCCTTTTGTTGAATGAAAAATAAGATTTCTCAGCCAGCAGAAAGAAGCTTTGATATTCAGATATGCCCATTTGTGCAGTAATCGTGCAGAGCTGCGCAAGCTCAGCTCTCGAATCGCTGATGGATGAGCACCTTGAAGTGATCTCCCGCGCCGGGCTTGGCGATGAGGTGGCGATCTGCCGCGCTGCTCTGATCAGCTAGGGGGAGGAGAAAGTCGTGTTGATCCACCAGCATGGCGATGTCTCCCATGCTGCTGCGTGCCAGTGCGAGCAGGTCGGTGAAGTTCACATCACAGGTGATGTCGCAGGCTCCCGCGAGGTAGGGCAGCTGCTCGACGGGGATGAGCTGGTGTGCCTTGTACCCGCGCATCGTGCCATGCGGGCGGCGGTAGTAGAGTGTGTCGTTGCCCTCACCGTAGTCTACGGTGATCATGGTGCCCGCCTTCCATTGATGCTGCCATGAGTAGTACCACTGATGATAGCTCGCGTGTACCTCGACGACTTGACCCTCCTGTGCCCAGCGTGCAAAGACGCTGGAGTTGGGCAGTGGCTGCACCCATGCCTGGCGACGTATCTGCCCATCGAGCACAGCAAGACCGAGCTCATGCCACGCGCCTTCTTGGTAGACAAATTGACGCGCGGGGAAGGCATCGGGGAGCTCATTGCTCATGATGAAGGCGCGTCCCTTGGTCGCTTTGAGGGCATGGTCCATGTCGGCATGCGTGCGTACAAAGCCGCCCCCGAGCATCTTTTGCATGCCGCGCAGCTGATCGGAGCGCTCCACCATGTGGTAGGAGACGCGCAGCTTTTCCCATAGGCTGAGCTCGCGCTGGATGTCTAGCATCATGTTGCCTGTGCCGCCTCCTATCTCGATGAAGGGCATGAGACGATGCTGCTGCTCACAGCACATTCTCCATGCAGCGACGAGTCCGCGTGCCAGCAGGCGGCTCTGTGTAGCGCAGGTGGAGAAGTCGCCCTTCCTGCCGATCTCTGTGACATTTTGTGAATAATAGCCCCCCTCGGGGTCGAAGAGTGCGACCTCCATAAAGCGATCCATGGAGAGCCAATTGTCTTGAGAGGCAATGTGTGGTGCGATATTCACAATAACAAGAAAAAGCTGTGAATAAGTGTGAATAACTACGAATAAGTCTAGACCGACTGCTCCAGCATACGTAGCAGCGACACCTCGGCGCGCTGGCGCAGCTGCTCATCGACGCGCACCTCGGGGCTCATGTCGCGTAGGCAGTTGCGCAGCTTTTCGAGTGTATTGAGCTTCATATACTCGCACTCAGCACAGGAGCAGCTCAGCGCGTCAATGGCGATGAACTGCTTCTCAGGCACGAGCTTGCTGAGTCGGTGGAGGATGCCCGTCTCTGTGACGATGATGAATTGCTCTGCCGCGGACTCGCGGCAGTAGGGGATCATCTGCTCGGTGGAGCAGATATGGTCTGCTAGCAGGCGTATGATCTCGCGGCACTCGGGGTGGCAGACGACCTTGGCATCGGGGTATTGCGCCCGCAGGGCGAGTACTTGCTCTTGGGAGAATCGCTGGTGTACATGGCAGTGTCCCTTCCAGAGTGTCATCTCACGCCCGCACTGATGCGCGGTCCATGCGCCTAGATTCTCATCGGGGACAAAGAGTAGGGGTCTGTCTTGGGGTGCTGCCTTGATGATCTGGCGGGCATTACCACTCGTGACGATGACGTCGGCGAGAGCCTTCACAGCTAGCGAGCAATTCACATAGGCGATCACATAGTAATTCATCTGCTCATGCTCGCGCAGAAAGGCCTCTAGCTCATCGGCGGGGCAGGACTGCTCAAGGGAGCAGGCTGCATCGAGATCGGGAATGATGACAGTCTTGCTGGGATTGAGGATGCAGGCAGTCTCAGCCATGAAGTGTACACCGCAGAAGACAATCACATCGCACTGTGTCGCCTGAGCCTGACGCGCTAAGCCCAGTGAGTCACCGACAAAGTCGGCTAGATCCTGTATTTCCCCACGCTGATAGCTATGAGCTAAGATGATAGCGTTGCGCTGCTTCTTAAGAGCAATAATTTCTTCTCGCAAGTCATGATTTGACATGCACATGAGATTAGCACGAGAGAGGCATAGCGTCAAGCTATGCTCGGTGAATATTTTGCACTAAGAGCCCGTTTTCTGCGGTGTCCAGATCAACTTGGTGGTATCAAAGCCGCGCTTTGCGGCAATATCGAGCAGCTGAGCCTTTTGCTTGGGGCTGATACGACTCTGCCGCGCGAGCAACCACAGTAGCTTTGAATCAGATCCTGATACGACGGCAAGCTGATAATCATCACTCACATAGAGCACATTATAATCCCCATAAAACCATAAGTACGGAGGCACAAAGCTCACCCGTAGCTGCCCCTGATGGCTGGCATGGGGGCGGTGTGCGCGTCCTGTCACCTCGCTGACCTCACCATCATGCTGATGCACCCCTTGATTGTAGACACGCACCTTGCCATTGGGCAGGAGGGTGTAAGTCGCTCTTACATTTACCAAGCCGCGCTCAAAGCGATTGGGCAGTCGCGCGATTTCATACCATGTACCCATATAGCGCTTGAGGTCCAGCTGCTCCACCGTCGTGGTATCCACGCTGGGCTCTGGCTGCGAGCAGCCCTGATTGAGCAGGCATAGTCCCCATCCTAGCAAGAAATATTGTCCTATTATGTTCATAGATGCTTTGATTTATAACAAGCTTGTTTTGTTCACTATAAGATAGATTTTGTCCTACGGAGAGGGGCATCCTGCTCATCGCAGAGTAAAAAAAATCACAATTTCATGCTTTTTATTCTTGCCATTATCTTATCATTGTACTATAATGACTGCGCACTACTTCACCGAAAGTGCAAGAAAAGGCTCAGTAGCTCAGTCGGTAGAGCAGCGGATTGAAAATCCGCGTGTCGGCGGTTCGAATCCGTCCTGAGCCATTTTCAAGATTCCCAAACAAAAAAACACCTTTCGGGGTGTAGCTCAGCCTGGTAGAGCGCCAGCTTTGGGAGCTGGATGTCGT
>CAYJJA010000017.1:0-16490 GCA_964370355.1 uncultured Akkermansia sp.
CGCGCTGCCCATCAGTGAGGATCACTGCATGCTGCGCCCCTCCGTCGCACCGGGCCTGCTCTCGGTGGCGGTGCGCAATCTCAATCAGGGTGTGGAGAGCATACGCCTCTTTGAGATAGGGCGCATCTTCCGCAACACGGGAGGTGGCAAGGGGCGTGACATCGAGCAAGAGGCTCTCGGCATCCTCATGGCGGGCAAGAAGTCGCCCTCCAGCTGGGCGAATCTGAAGCCCGAGGAGAGCAGCTTTGCCGATCTCAAGGCCATCGTCGAGCTGCTCGTCCCCCGCGCCGAGATCACCATGCAGCCCGCCAAGCCTCGCGCCAACATCGCACTGGGCGCGGATGTGTACATCAATGGTCAGCACTGCGGCTACTTTGGCCGTCTCGCGCTGAATGCCTGCCGCAAGCTCGGCTTGCCTCTGGACACGAGCTACACAGGTCTTGAGCTGCGCAAGCTCCAGCAGGCCGCACACGCGCCCTTCAAGGCGGCGGATCTGCCCCAATTCCCCGGCAGCAGCCGCGATGCCTCTCTTGAGCTCCCGCTGGGCACCTCGCATGCCGAGATTATGAAGGTCATTGCCTCCGCCAAGCAGAAGCTGCTCGTGAGCTACCAGCTCAAGGACATCTTTGTCGATGAGACAGGGGTGAAGATCGCCGCCGATCGCAAGGCGATGACCTATCACTTCCTCTACCGCGATGCGAAGAAGACGCTCACCGCAGCCGAGGCCGATGCCGCGCACCAGCAGGTGCTCGACACGCTCAGCAAGAAGCTCAAAAACATGAGCTTCCGCTAAAAAACTCACAGGACGCGGCAAGGGTGCGCGGGCAGCAGCCCCCCACCCTGCCGCGCCCCTACCCTCTAAGCCCCCCTCGCCCCCTCCATGATTGATCTCTGCCTCTTAGGAACAGGCGGCACGCTGCCGCTGACAAAGCGTTGGCTGACCTCGCTCTACCTGCGCTACAAGGGTCATAGCATCCTCATCGACTGCGGCGAGGGTACCCAGATTGCCGCCCAGTGCGCTGGCGTCGCGCTCAAGCCCGTCGATCTGCTCCTCATCACCCACCTGCATGCTGATCACATCAGTGGGCTACCGGGGCTACTGCTCACGATGGGCAATATGGGCAAGACCAGCCCCCTGCGCATCGTGGGTCCCAGTGGCACACGCCGCACGGTGGATCATCTGCGCTGCATCGCACCGGGGCTTCCCTTTGAGCTGCATATTGAGGAGTGGGAGAAGGAGGTGGAGCGCACCCACTTTCACGATCTTGAGATCTGCGCCTTTCGCGTCCTGCATGGCGTCATCTGCTACGGCTACAATTTTACACTCAAGCGCAAGGGCAAATTCGACCCGCAGCGTGCCAAGGCTCTCCCCATCCCGCTGAGCGCATGGCGCATCCTCCAATCGGGGGAGAGCTACGAGCACGAGGGCGTCCTCTACACCCCCGATCAAGTGCTAGGCAGCGCGCGCTCTGGGCTCAAGGTCAGCTACTGCACCGACACGCGCCCTATGCCCATCATCGCGACGATGGCGGCGGACTCCGATCTCTTTATCTGTGAGGGCATGTATGCGGATGATGATATGCTGCTCAAGGCGCTGGAGAATCGCCACATGCTCTTTAGCGAGGCCGCCGAGCTCGCGCGAGACGCGGGCGGGGTCAAGGAGCTCTGGCTCACGCACTACAGCCCCTCACTGCCCAATCCCTACGACTATCTCGACAAGGCGACGCGACACTTTGCCAACACAAAAACCCCGCGCGACGGCTGGCACAAGTCCCTCACCTTCCCCGAGGAGGAGAGCTAGCAGCTCTCATGACTCAGAGCTCGCCAGCTTGGCACGCAGGCGGCTGAGATTCTGCGGCGTCATCCCGAGATAAGAGGCGAGGTGGCACAGATTCACCCGCTGGATGAGCTCGGGCTCTTCGCGGACAAATTTCTTGTATCTCTCCGTCGCGGATAGAGACAAGCGATCGACACGCGCCATCTGCATCCTGCGTACATGCAATTGATGGATGATGCGCGACCAATTGCACCAGTCGAGATTCGTCTCCATCAGCTCATGATAATGCTCAATGCGCAGCGCGTAGAGCAGGGAGCTCTCCAGCAGCTCGACGGACTCCACACCGGGGCTTCCCTCATAGAGCTCATTGAGCGCGAAGGTAAAATCCCCCTCACGCGAAAACCATGAGCTCAGCTCCTCACCGCGTATGTGGCAAAAGGAGCGAGTCAAGCCCCGCTCAATAAAGTAGACATGCCCACAGAGCGCACCCGCCGTGATGAGGCGATGGCGGCGCGGCAGCTCCACAGGGCGGCATAGGGCGCAAAACCTCGCCATACTAGCCTCAGAAATCGGGTAGATACGCTCTATACTCGCACGAATCGTCTTCATCACCTACTCATTCTACCAGCAATCAAGCTGCACGTCCAGCCCTAGGCGCGGTGAGGAGCAATACAGAGCTTCTTCATGGGTGCTGAGCAAAAAAAGTATAGGCACTGAGTCAAATAGAAGATTGCTTTTGCTGCTAAAAAATGCTAGTCTCTCGTTTGAATTCTCTAATAATCTCTTTTCTACCATGACAAAGCCATTTGATAACGTCCCCAAATCACGCGCCTTACGCATGACAAATCCTGTACCTAAAACCAAATTCCGCCTTCTCGGCGCGAATGGTCAGGCTATCGCTCCCGCAGCCAATAACACGGCCGCCCCCCCCCAACCAGCTGCTGATGCTGAGGCGCAAGCCGAGTACGAGCGTCAAATGGCCGAGTACAATCGCCAGATGGCAGAGTACCAGCAACAACTAGAGCAGTATGAAAAAGAACAGGCCGCCGCCGCAGCAGCAGCTGCTGCTGCTGCTGCTGCTGAAGCGCAAGCGAGCCCCGAACCTGCGACAGCCCCCGCCGTAGAAGAGCCCGCTGCTGCAGAGACTCCCGAGCCCAGCCCCGCGCCCGTAGAAGAGCCACCAGCTCCTGAGCCAGAGCCAGAGCCTATCCCCGAGCCCGAACCTGCCCCCGTCGAGGTCCCCGCGCCCCATCACGTCCCCGACATTCCCGATACACCGCCTAGCAGCAGACCCAAGCTCAACGTCGCTAGACCTCTCGCGGCAAGAACAAGCGCTGCCGTCCCCAAAAGCCGTGCCGCAGCCCTCAAACCCGCCGCAGCCATTCCCAAGAGTGCCGCAGCCGCCCCCAAAGCGAGCGCAGCCATTCCCAAAAGCCGTGCCGCAGCCCTCAAACCCGCCGCGGCCATCCCCAAGAGTGCCGCTGCCGCCCCCAACGCCACCTCGCCACTCGCGCGTAAAGCCCCCGCCGCAGCTCCCCCAGCAGCAGAAGAGGGAGTAGAGCCTACAGAAGAAACAGGCGAAGAAGCAACCAAGACCTACAGCTCCGCCTACATCGAGAGCCTCAATGAGGGTGCAAGCGTCCCCTTTTGGAAGCGCAAGATCGTCATCGGCGGCTTCATCTTCCTGCTGGTCGTCGGCAGCTGGAGCGCCTACACGATCGTGGACAACAACGCCCGCAAGGCAAAGCGCGAGGCACGCCAAGCCGAGGTCAACGCGCTGCTGACACGCTCCTCCAAGATCAACCGCGCGGGAGTCGAGACGCTCGCGGATGCCAAGAAAAAGAAAATCGACATCGTCTGCACGCCCAAGGAGGCCAAGCTGCTGCTCAGCGTACTCGTCAATCCCTTTGAGAAAGATGAGCTCGGCAACCAACGCTACGGTGGCAACGCCGAGGCCGTCGCGCAGAATGCCTGCCTGCTGCTCGGTCTCGCTGCGGAGAAAGACCCCGCTATCGCCAAGCTCATCTTTGACACACTCGCCAAGAATGCCGCCAAGATCAAGCCTACGCTCTTCTCATGGATGATACAGCGCATGGCGGTCGCCGATGTCGCCCAGATCAACGAGCAGCTAGTAGATCTCTCAGGCAAGATCTCCGAAAAGCCCAAATTCCGCAGCAAGACCGAGATACTCGCCTCGATCTGGGAGGTCATCGGTCTGCGCGTCACCCCCAAGGACATCCCCGCCATCCTTGAGCTACTCAAGAGCAAGGAGCTCGACAAGCAACTTGCCAGCACGCTGAGCAACTGCCTGAGCAATATCCTCATGATGATAGAGAGCGACGATGAGAAGGCAGCCCTAGGCGACCAGATCTTTGAGGGGCTCTCTGAGAAGTACCGCAGCACCATGCTCAGCACGCTCGCCTCGGCAAAATCACCCAAGGCGCGTGCCTACTACGAGAAGCGCATGGAGAACAAGAAGAACTGGCGTACAGATCTACTCTTCTTTGCCTCATGGGGCGACGACAGCGTCATAGACTACCTCGTCGAGCTCCAAGGCAAGGCTAGCAACGAGCAAGAGAAGAAGCTCATACGCGGTGCCTTTGGCACGCTCTTCTCGCAGAATCGCGAACGCGATGCGGCTACGGCCAACAAGATCATCGAGGCAATCTACGACAAGGTCAACCAAGATAGCTCCGACTGGGATAGCATCATCAACAAGACCGACCCCGATGCAGCCGCCTTCATCGGCAAGGAAGCCCCCGAGTATGCACAGCTCATGGAGCGTCGCAAGGAGCTAGAGGAAATCCGCTCGCAAAAGCTCATGCTCATACGTGCCTTGGCGCGTCTCAACGAGTATCCTTGGGTCATGGCTCTTCTGGATCGCTACGAGCAGGACAGCGACGCAGATGTCAGCAGCAATGCGAAACGCTCTCGCGAGCGCGTGAAAGCTAACACGCTGCAAGAAAAAGAAATGCGCGAGCGCTACAATCGCCGCACCAGCAAGAAGTAAGAGGGCTCGCCTAGCTAAGCCTCCTCCCCCCTAAGCAAAAAAACTCCCTATGCTCTGATGGCATAGGGAGTTTTTTGCTAAGGGCTGGGGAGATGCTTAGCCTCAGTAAGCCTTGGTCTTTTTAAGCACCTGAACGGCGACAATCGTAGAAGGAGAGCGACGTTGACTGACACTGTACAATGAATCAAAATACTGCTTATGCACCTGCCTGCCTTCTACATCTTTCCACGTGACGCGAAATTTGACGCGCACATCGTAGTCGTGAAGCAAATTTTTACTCTCTGAGACGTGGGTGTTGATCACCTCCATATGATAGTAGCTGTAGCGATGCTTCCACTCATAGAGGCGGTGCGTGATTGCAGCGCGATTCAACGTGCCTTTGTCATAGTAAGGAGTTACCGTCTTGGCAAAACACTTTAGCTGCCCCTCGATAGAGCCATTATTGGTCGCCTCGACGAGCCGCATGATGAGCATCCATGCGTCTGCGCGTTGCTCTATGCTCTCAGGATAGGTGATGCGAGCTATCGAACCCTGTTTATCAAAATAGACTCGGAAGCGTCTGGCTACCCCGTCTTGCAGCTGACGAATGATGGCTACGCTGCTGTATATACGATGCAGCAGTGGCACCTGTTTTTCGACCTTGATATTATAGCTAGGCTGCAATACCTCACCCGTGTCTTCTTTTATAATTTCAACAATATGATCGTGCCCCTGATAGAGGACATCATGAATCCTCTGCATGACAGTATCATCTTCGCTATCGAGGACAGGGTCATAATCAAAATAATCATCTTGCTCCTCGTAGTAGTCAACACGTCGAGAAGAGGGCTCTCGCCCTTGTGCTATACGTGATTCTGCACGTCGTGCTGTGCTTGGAGGGTAGGCTTGAGCCTGATTGGCCGAGAGAGACGCTAGCTGTGTCCATGTATGACAAGCTAGGCCAAGCAGGCTCAAGAGAGTTCTGTGATGCAATCTCATTGCATGATGGTAATTAATCCCTTTTCTATGTCAATAAAAAAACAACAAATCTGTTCATTTTCCGTCTCATCTGTGCCTTAGCATGATCGCCCCAAGATGCTTTCTCAGGCAGGTGCTCCGATGAATGCTTGTATAAACGCTCGCACAGATTTTATCAGACTCGCACCTACTCCCCTATGAGAGAGGAGTGCACTTTGAGCATTTTATCTCGAATGAAGAGCTATTTGCAGCAAAATACGCGCAAAAGCACATTTTGGGCTTGCCAGATGGGCAAGGAGAGGCTATGCTGACGCGCAGCGAAATGCGCTTTATCACATGGACGCCCCATCTTCTTCACCTCAAGCAGCAGCCGAGTACACCACGGTAGAATCTATCTTTGTACGCCATCGTAACTGTCTGCTAATCAAAGCTGATTTTTCGCCGCTTTTCGTTGATCACTACCTGCATCTCATGCAGCAGGGCCGTCAGTATGGGGAGATGGTAGATGGTCTCTTCAAGGATCTGCTCGCCTACTTTTCCCTGCACCTCGTCTCACGCCCTTGGGCAGAGTACCACGCGTGGACGCTCAATCTGTGCCAGCCCCTCACGGCGAATCTCTTTGTCTCTGGCTCCTCGCTCACAGAGGATGTCGTGGGACGTGTCTTTGAGGAGGATGTACGCGTGCCTGAGCACAATACGCTCTATACGCAGAATATCTTGCGCTCACGCGAGCCCCAGACCTCCATCATCGAGATGCATGGGAGCTGTGTTGCGTCATGGGTAGAGGATTTCTATCGCCAGAGTGAGCAGCGACAAGCGCGTGCTTGCCGCATCCACGATGATGAGTATGTACTCATCACAGCCGAGCCTGGGGCTGATCATGATTGGCTCGATGCCTTGGATAGCCAGAGTATCACCGCCCTACTCGCGGGGGAAAGCGAGGATGAGATCAAAACACTGGAAACACGCCGCTTCAAATTCCGCTGCGGTTGCACCCTAGACAAGATACTGCCCACGCTACGCACACTCAAGGGCAGCCTCGAGGATCTCGTCAATGAGGAGGGTCAGCTCGTCATCACCTGCCCACGCTGCGCTGCCGAATATGTCGTGAGCCCTGAGCAGCTTGAAAATGCGCTCTAATATCATCTCTCCCATCTCCCCCATCAGTAGCAAGATTGAAACAACCTGATGCACGCGCATCTGCCTAGACGCGTGCCCCTCCATTCTCCCGACTCACCCTAGACCTATCCCAGATCCCCCATACGTCAATTATGTATAATCGTGATGAAAAAACTCTGGTTCTCTTCAAGCCAGACTGCGTCCGCAAAAATCTATCAGGCATAGTACTCAAGCGTTTCCTCAAAGAGGGATTCCGCCTTCGTGCCATGAAAATGATCCAACTCAACGATGACATCCTCAAGGAGCACTACGGTCATATCCTTGATCTCATCATTGACGACGAACCTCTCTATCCCAAGCTCAATGCCTTCATGCAGAGCAGCCCTGTGCTCGCTCTCGTCCTCTCAGGACCTGGTGTGATCCAGCGCGTACGCAGCATCATTGGACCGACCAATTCGCTCAAAGCCGCTCCTGGGACCATTCGCGGCGATTTTGGTACCAACAGCATGCTCAATATCTGCCACTCCTCGGATTCGCCTGAGAGTGCCGCGATAGAAATCAAGAGATTTTTCCTTGATAGTGAGATCTTTGACAACATTGACTAATCGTACTTTATATCTTATCATTAGCCTTCTCCTTTCTCTTATGAGGAAGGAGTTTTTTTGTTATGCGTAGGCTCGCAATACGAGCAGTTAAGTTCATTTTAACATAGTTTCTCTAGCACATCAAGATTAGAAATTCGATGCTGACACATAAGATAGAAAATGGGCCTATGCTGCACTATTTACTTGATTTTGGAGGGGTGAAGCTCTAAGATACTAGATGCAACGGGCAGGTCGCCCCACAGCCACGTTATACAAACTATTTACAACACATAGAAAGAAAATCTGTGACATGAAGACATCTAATGTTGATATGAACATTACCCTCACTGGCCGCCATATTGAAATCACTGACGCCATCCGCGAGTTCGCCACGAAGAAAGTCCAAGGTATCCACATCGACTATCCTCGTATCATGCAGGCTCGCATCATCCTAGATGTACAAAAAGACCGCCATACCGCAGAAATCGTTCTCTTTTGTGCCGATCATATCACCATTCAAGCCTCCACGACTACAGGGGATCTCTATGCCGCCATCGATGAAACCATCTCCAAGATCATGCGACGCATGCGCAAGCACAAGACACGTCTCATGAAGCACTACCGCCCTCATCGCACCACCTCCATTCGCAAGCTCGAAGAGAAGGTCTATGATGAAGACATGCTCGATATGGAGATAGACGCTGACGCTCCAGAAGATCCCAAGCCCATCCGCATCAGTCGCGAAGGCTATGAGCTCAAGACCATGTATAAGGAAAATGCCATCATGGAGCTTGAGATCTCGGGCAAGCCCTTTATTCTCTATCGCAATGCCCGCCGCAATGTCCTTCAAATCGTGTACCGTCTGATGCCCGGTGAGTACTCGATCATCGAGCTCGGTACGGAGCTCAAGGCCTGACCCAGCACAAGAGTCGCCTTTATTCACTTTTGAAAGACCGCATCTTATAGTTGACGATGCGGTCTTTTTCTGTCTTGATATCAAGCGGGATTCGTGCTTGATGAGCGTGGGAGCTGGCTAAAGTGTGCGGGTAGTGCTGCCCTCTTGCCATTGGTCACTACATTTGTGTTGTTCATCATTTGACACTAGGATTGGCTCATTTTTCTATTATACTGCATACATCCCCCCGCACTGGGAGGTGCAAGCCCTAAATCACAAATATGAAAAAAGCAATTCTCATCCTCGCCCTCGCCCTCATCCCCATGAGCTATGCTCAATCCCCTAGGCTCTCTGCCGAACAAAGGGAAAAAATCCGCCAGCGCTTTGACAAAGACGGTGATGGCAAGCTCAACGCCACCGAACGAGCCGCAGCCAAGCAAGCCCTGCTCAGACGCCTCGACCGCAACGGTGATGGCAAAGTCGATGCCCAAGAACGTGCCGCCGCCCAAGGCTCTATGCAATAACTTTCCCTCCATCAACATTTAACATCCATCTTTAACATCAATCCTCCACACTATTTCAACATCATGAAAAACATCCTTATCCTCGCCCTTAGCGCCTGCGTGCTAGCCACCTCTAGTTCTGCTGCCGTCGTCGTTCATAGCTCAGCTCCTCAGAAAACCGTTGTCGTGCGCCACGCACCCGTCGTAGTCACAAGACCTGTGGTGGTAGCCCCCGCCCCCGTTGTCGTGACTCCCGCAGCTGCCGTGGCAAGACCTGGAGTGCCCGCAGCACGCCGAACGGCACGTCGTACGGCTCGCCGTGTCTCGCACCGTCATTAAGACGCCTATCATTACACTAGCCTCCCAAGGGGTGAGCATGGGTCTCATCTACTCATGCTCGCTTTTGGATTAATATCACATTGGAAATCGTATGAAAAACATCATTTTAGTATTGATGCTCTCAGCTGCATGCTTATGCTATGCTCAGTCACCCTTAGAGCTGAGCGCGGAGCAGAGAGAAAAAGTCCGCCAACGCTTTGATAAAGACGGTGATGGTAGGCTCGACGCGGAGGAGCGTGCAGCCGCTAAGGCGGCACTATCGTCATTCAGAGAAGCAAAGGATTCGGGGAATTCAATGCAGACTAGCTATAGATATTTGGAGAATGACGGTGTGACGATCTACTATGAGACGGATAATATAGAAGCATACAGGAAGCTCATTCCCAAGCAATTCGATATGCCCAATCGCTGCTTAGTGCATGCCTTTATTATTGATTTCTACAAGATTGATCATGGGCTAGAGCCCTACAAGGAAAATGCGATCAATATCTTAGTCGAGTATAAGGGGGAGGAGTTTTGGCATTGCGTCTACATGCCCGTCACCAGTGAGCATTCTTTACGTGCAGGGGTTTGGAAGCTGGGCTTACCCAAGACTCTAGGTGACATTGAGCTCACAAGGCACAAGCATCTCTACCATGGTACAGGTATCAACGAAGATGGCGGGCGCATGTCCATCCGTGTTCGGACAAAGGGGTATGAGATTGATGAAAAGGCTAAAAGGCAAATGATCGAGCTATCTCAAAAACGCTCCATTCAGATCCTGCGAGGCGAAGTCATCGTGACGGGGCGCTCAGGGGGCAGTGGCTCAATGAAAAGGAGTATCATTAGCTTGGCGGAGCTCTACCCGAAGCGCTTAATCTTGCAATTCGGCAAAGGGTCTCTATCAACTAAAGCAAATAAGAAAAGCAGTCCCCTCATGCTCAGACCATCAAAAATCATTGGTGCCTACTATCTCAAAAATACAATTCCCTTCAGCTTGACGAGAGATTTTTACCATTGAGCGATTCTGCGATAAAAGCACTCCCCATCGCGGCGAATGGGGGTGCTTTTGCGCTGCTGCTAGATACGGCCTTTGCCTGTGTCATGTCTGGCTCAGGCGTAGTCATTCATGACGGGCTGCATGCCCATCTCGCGGAGCCGCGCATAGATCTGGTGTACGCTGCGGGCATCGGCTATTTCAAATTGCTCATCGCCCTGCTCGCTAGCCTGCTCTTGCTGATGCTCGCCTACTCCTGTATGCACGCCAGCAGAGATCTTGGTCGCGGCTATGCGCACGATGTGGTCGCGGAACTCCTCTCGCTCGCGCGAGGAGATGGTGATATGCGCATAAGGCAAGAAGAGACGGTAGGCGCAGATGATCTGCATGAGCTCTCGCTCTCCCACCCCCTGTGATTGCAGGGTCTCATCATGCGTCGTAGGGCGCAGTCTCGGGCAGGAGAGTGAGAGCTCCGCATGCGGATAGCGCCGCTGGATGAGATGGGCATGCAGGCCCGTCGCCAGCGCATCACTAGAGTAGTCATGCAGCCCTAGTAGTGCGGCAAAGGCGACACCGCGCATGCCGCCGCGCAGGGCGCGCTCCTGCGAGTGGAAGCGGTAGGGGAAGACGCGCTTGTGCCCCGCGAGGTGGTATTTCTCATAGGTGTCGGGGTCGTAGGTCTCTTGGAAGACGGTCACGTAGTCTGCTCCGCAGTCGTGGAGGTACTTGTAGTCATCGGTGTTGACAGGGTAGACCTCCAGGCCCACATTGCGAAAGTAGCGTCGAGCGAGCTTTACCGCCTCGCCTATGTAGGTGACATCGGACTTGTGATGACTCTCGCCAGTGAGCAGCAGCAGCTCCTCGACGCCAGAGCGGGCGATGGCTTGCAGCTCAGCGATGATCTCGGTGTCGGAGAGACAGGCGCGGCGTATTTTATTCTTGCAGTTGAATCCGCAGTAGGAGCACCAGTTCTCGCAGTAGTTGGAGATATAAAGCGGGGTAAAGATGGAGACATTGCCCCCAAAGAAGCGCGCGCGCTGCTGCATGGCACGCTGCGCGATCTGCTCGAGGAGGGGGGCTGCCGCAGGGCTGAGCAGGGCGGCAAAGTCCTCTCGCGTCAGCCACTCGCGCTCCAATGCCTGCTGCACATCCTCCGTGCTGTACTCACGCGCCATGAGGCGGTGCGTCTCAGCGAGCACGCTCTCCATCATGTCATGGGGCAGCCTTTCCATATTGGGCCAGTAGCTCATATGATCACGACGGCGGCGTGGGGATTGTTCATTCATCATCATTTCGGCAGGGTCTAGTCGGCTAGAAAGTCTGTGAGGGGAGAGGAGGCCTCAGCCCCGCGCTCGATGACGCGCCCGAGCCGCGCGAGGTAGGCGGCACGCCCCGCCTCGATGGCGAGGCGGAAGGCTGCTGCCATGCCCGCTACGTCTCCCGCAGTAGCGATGGCTGTATTCACCATCACGGCACTGACCCCCATCTCCATAGCCTCACAGGCCTGAGAGGGTCGCCCTAGCCCCGCATCGACGATGATGGGCAGCTCGATCTCATCGAGTAAAATCTGGATAAAGTCACGCGTCACCAGCCCCTTATTCGAGCCTATGGGAGCACCCAGCGGCATGATGGCAGCGGCACCTGCCTCCACGAGGGCGCGTGCAACATTGAGATCGGGGTACATGTAGGGCAGCACGGTAAAGCCATCTGCAACGAGCAATTCTGTCGCGCGTATGGTCTGCTCATTATGAGGGAGTAGGTACTTGCTATCTTGGATCACCTCCACCTTGATCATCTCGCCGCAGCCCAGCTCGCGTGCGAGGCGTGCCATGCGCAGGGCCTCCTGAGCGTCTCGCGCTCCCGAGGTATTGGGGAGCAGTGTCATCTGGTCGGGGATGTAGCTTAGTATGCTCTCAGTCTCTTGAGCGTGAGCTCGTCGTAGTGCGAGAGTAATCATCTCAACTCCCCCCTGCTCGATCGCCGCGCGAATCAACTCCATACTATACTTCCCCGAACCGAGGATAAACCGCGAATGAAACACCCTGTTGCCTAATTGGAAAGAATCGCTCATGTGCCCCTATTCTATAGAATAAGATGCGACAAGGAAATGAAAAAAATGCGCCCACCCCACGCGCCCTCATATTTCTCCCTATCTCAGGCAAGTTCCCATTGACGAAAGTAAGCCTGTAGCCTATACTGTGGTGAAACAATTTATACAAAGAAAATGAAGCTAGCACTAGACGCAATGGGCGGGGACAATGCCCCACAGATCAACATAGATGGGGCAAAACGTGCGCTAGCAGCTCTCCCTGATATAGAAACAATCTTTCTCGTAGGCGACCAAGACATCCTCCAGCAGCACTGCCGCGATGCGGGTATAGCCGACAATCCCCGCCTCCAAATCGTCCACGCCCCCGAGGTGGTGACCATGGAGGAGAGCGGGCTGCTCGCTCTGCGTCAAAAGAAACGCTCCTCCATGAGCATCTCTGTCGATCTGGTAAAAGAGGGCAAGGCAGATGCCGTGCTCAGCGCGGGCAACACAGGAGCCGCCGTCGCCGCCAGCACCATCAAGCTGCGCCTACTACCTGGCATCGAGCGCGCGGGCATCGTCTCGCCCATCCCGAGCAACAAGGGCTACACACTCGTCACCGACACAGGGGCGAATCCCGAAGCAAAGCCCTCCCACCTCATCGGCTACGCCGTCATGGCGGCTATGATGTCGCGCTACGTCTACAAGCAGGGCAAGCCCAAAGTCGCGGTGATGAGCAATGGGACAGAGGATGGCAAGGGGAATGAATTCTCCAAAGAGACCTGCAAGCTGCTCAGCAAGCTCGCCGATGAGGGCAAGCTCCCCTTCGACTTTGAAGGCAACTGCGAGGGGCACGATCTCTTTGCAGGCACGGTAGATGTCATCCTCACCGAGGGCTTCACAGGCAATATTCTACTAAAGTGCGTCGAGGCCACCGCCAAGACATTCTCCACATGGCTCAAGGAGAGCATCAAGAAGAGCCTCATCGCCATGGCGGGAGCTATGCTGATGAGATCCGTCTTTGCGCATATGAAAAATAGGCTCAATGCCGATGCCATAGGTGGCAGCCCGCTCATGGGGGTCAACGGTGTCTCTATCATCGCGCATGGCTCGGCGAACGGCGAAGCTATCTTCAATGCCATACGCATGGCTGAGGAGATGTGTCAACACAGCGTCAATGAGCGCATCGTTGCGGCCATGGAGACCATCAATAGCGAGAAGAGCTGCTGATACGATAGCGCCCAGAGCCTATACTCACCCCCCTCCCTCTCTAGGATTTTATAGAGAGAGAGCCCATATCTGGGCTTTACCCAGAGCACTCTAGATGAGACGATATAGATCTATCGCTGAGGATAGATCCGGAATATTATACTTGACCTGAGCCTGCGTGTGTGATAGGTATTAGGGGCTTAATCGTTACTTTTTAATATGAAAACGTCTACAATCTATTCTGGGCTCTTAATGAGCTGTTTGCTAACACTCTCAGCACATGCTGGACAACAACTAACTGCTGCTTCTGTCACGGATTACAATCCCAAAGCTGTCAAAAAATACGTCCGCAATAGCCTCGTGCCAAAGCCTTGGGGACCCATCCCCACCACACAGCAGGTAGCTTGGCAGCGCCTCGAATACTACGCTTTCATACATTTTGGTCTCAATACCTTTACGGGTCGTGAGTGGGGCTACGGTGATGAAAAGCCCGGCATCTTCAACCCCACTGAGTTCGACGCGCACAAGGCACTCGCGACACTCAAGCAAGGCGGCATGAAGGGCATGATCTACACCGCCAAGCATCACGATGGCTGGTGCGCCTGGCCCACCAAGACCACCAAGCACAACATCAGCGCCTCCCCCTACAAAAAGGGCAAGGGCGACATTGTCAAGGAATTCGCCCAAGCGGCCGCCAAGACAGGCATGCTCTTTGGTACTTATCTCTCCCCTTGGGATCGCAATCACGAGGAATACGGCAGAAAGGGCTATCTGCGAGACTATTACAAGCAGATCTCTGAGCTCTTGACGAATTATGGTCCCGTCTTTGAAATCTGGTTCGACGGAGCTAATGGAGGCGACGGCTTCTACGGTGGCGCGCGCGAACGCCGCAACATTGGCGACGCCGAGACCTACTACAACTTCACCCACATTGTCAAATTAATCCGCAAATTGCAGCCCAACTGCATTATCTGGGGTGCGGGCTCTCACGGTGACGCGCGCTGGGGCGGCAGTGAAAAGGGACACGTCAGCTACCCTCACTGGCATACCGTCAAGAGCCGAGAAAAGAGAGAATCCACCTACGGTACAGGCTCGGACAAGGGCGACCGCTGGGTACCCGCCGAGGGCGATACCCCCATCAACCATGCGGGCTGGTTCTGGCACAAGGGACAAGGCAATCGCGTCAAGTCCCCCGAGCATCTGATGCAGGTGTGGTTTGACAGCGTCGGACGCGGGGCGAATCTCCTCGTCAACGTCGCCTTGGACAATCGCGGGCAATTCGAGCCTAGCGATGTCAAATCTCTCTTCGAATTCAAAAAACTCCGCGACCAGCTCTACGCCAAGGACTACGCCCTCAAGGCAACAGTCTCATCTGAGAGCCAAGTACGCCACAACAACCAGGAGCTCTTCGGCGGCAATCTCCTCTTTGACGATGAGATCGAGTCCTTCTGGAGCACCAATGATGGCACCACTACAGGCAGCATTGAGGCAAAGCTCGTCGAGCCTGCCGTGATCGACGTCGTCCGCATCCGCGAGCAGATACGCCTCGGTCAGCGCGTACGCGGCTGGGCATTTGACATCAAGGTCAATGGCGAGTGGCGCGAGGCCACGAAGGGTCAGAGCATTGGCAATCAGATCCTCTTCAAGTTCGACAACAGTGAGCCCGTCACCGACATACGCCTGCGCATCACAGCGGCACAGGCCAGCCCCACCATTAGCGAAATCTCGCTCTTCAAGATGCCCGAAATGGCAGAAACGGGTCATGGCGGCTACAAGAACGTCGGTATCAACAAGTCGAAGTGGAGAGTCATCGCCGAGCCTGCGAACAAGAACGCCAAGGCAGCCCTCGACAACAACCCCGCCACCTTCTGGCACACCCACGCGGGCTCTGGCGAGCTCAATCCCCCCCAGAGCTTCACCGTCGATATGGGCAAGGAATACACAGTCGAAGGCTTCACCTACCTGCCCCGTCAGGATGGGACATTCCACGGCATGACCTCTCGCTATATCTTTGAGGTCAGCACGGATGGCAAGACCTTCAAGAAGGTATCCGAAGGCGAGTTTGGCAACCTGCGCGCCAACCCCATCGAGCAGAGCATCCAGTTTGCGCCCACCAAGGCACGCTACTTCCGCTTCACAGGCACGGCCGCAATCGAGAAGAATCACGTCTCTGTCGCCGAGATTTCCGTCTTAGGTAAATAACCCTTACGCGCTGCTCGCATGAATCGCCCGACTTTCTCCCTCGCCTGTGACTTCGGCTCATCAGGTGGCAAGATCTACCTCGGTACCCTGCTCGATGGACACATGGAGATGGAGGAGGTCCACCGCTTCCCCTGCGAGCCGCTGCGCCTAGGTGAGCTCTACTATACAGACGCGCTCTACCTCTATCGCGAGCTGCTACGCGGGATCAAATCCGTGCTCGCGAGGGGGATAGAGCCCGACTCGCTCGCCATCAACACATGGGGTGTCGATGTCGCCTACCTCACAGCCTCCGGCGAGCTCCTCGCCAATCCTGTCAACTACCGCAGCGAGCGCACCGCGCACACGGCGGACAAGCTGGCAGCACGGGGGCTCGACTCGGCAAGCCTCTTTGCAAAGACAGGCATTGCCCCCATGCCCTACAACAGCCTCTACCAGATCTATGAAGACTGGGAGGGGCGCGGCGAGCTCCTCGCCGCAGCACGCCACACCCTCTGGCTACCCGACCTCTTTGCCTACTGGCTCACAGGCAGCATCAGCACCGAGCCCTGCATCGCCTCCACCAGCCAGATGCTCGATGCGCAGAGCCAGACTTGGAATAGCGAGATTATCAACACCCTCGGCATGGATGCCTCGCTCTTGCCCGAGATCAAGCCCACAGGCAGCTTGAAGGGCATGCTCAAGGCAGACCTCGCTGAGCAGCTCGGCTGCAAGCCCTTTGCCGTGCTGGCAGCCACCTCACATGACACCGCCAGTGCCGTGCTCGCCGCCCCGCTCCAAGGCGAGGACTCACTTTATATCTCCAGCGGCTCTTGGTCCTTGATTGGGCAGGAGAGACGCGACGCGATCACCTCCCCGCAGGCCATGGAGGCGGGCTTTAGCAATGAGCTGGG
>CAYJJA010000017.1:16500-21913 GCA_964370355.1 uncultured Akkermansia sp.
CTTCCTACGCTCCATCAATGGTCTCTGGACGCTGCAACAGCTCCAGCGTCAGTGGGGCATCTCCTTTAATGACATTGAGGATGCGGCTCGCGCGTCCATGGGACGCGGCTTTGTCGTCGATGTAGACGATGCCGCCTTCTACTCCTCCTCTGACATGGAGGAGAGTATCATCGCCTACTGCACCCAGCACGATCTCCCCATCCCGCAGACACGCGGTGAGATCGCCGCAGCGGTCTACGAGGGACTCGGGCGAGCCCACGCCCAAGCCGTCACGCAGATGGCTGCCGTGACAGGACGCACCCCTTCGAGCCTACATTTGCTCGGTGGAGGCTGCCGCGACAGCCTCTTCTGCGAGACCATCCACCAGCATGTCCAGCTCCCCATGACGCTAGGCCCTATTGATGCCACCGCCGTGGGCAATCTGCTCTCCCAGTGGCTGGGACTCGGTCTCTTCACCCACCCCCAACAGGCACGCCAATGCGTGCAACAAAGCTTTTCTATCAAACAACTCGACTAACACATCATGGACAACACACTCTCCATTCGCCAAGAAATCATCGCCTACTGCCTCAAAATGAAAGAGGCTGGTCTCAACCACGGCACGGCTGGTAATATCAGCCACCGCGTCGAAGGCGGTCTCCTCGTCACGCCCTCTGGCATGCCCTACGACATCATGCAGCCCGAAGACCTCGTCTTTATCAGCAACGAGGGCGACATTGAAGAAGGCAAAATCCCCTCCAGTGAATGGCGCTTCCACCACTCCATTCTCATGGCGCGTCCCGACTGCAACGCCGTCATGCACTCGCACGCCCTCTACGCGACGATGGTCTCCATCCTCGGCATTGACGAGGTGCCCGCCATCCACTACATGATCGCGCTGAGCGGCAGCAACAAGATCCCCTGCGCCGAATACGCGACCTACGGCTCCGAAGAGCTCAATGAGAATATCCAACGCGCCATGGGAGTGAGCAAGGCCTGCATTCTCAAAAATCACGGTCTCGTCGCCACCGAAGCCAGCCTCGAAAAGGCCTTTGTGCTGCTCTCCGAGGTCGAGTACCTCTGCCAACTCTACATGGGCGTACGCGCGGCAGGTCAGTTCACCACCCTCCCCGATGAGGAGATCACCCACGTGCTCGAAAAGTTCAAGAGCTACGGTCTCAACGTCGTCCACGCCAAGAAAGACAAATAAACACCCCCAACCCCCTCTCTCTCCTCATGGAAACAACCTCCTGCGAAAAGCCCCCCTTGCTGGGTAAAGGCCTGCTGGTGAGCTTCATCATGCTCACCACCTGCTTTGCCCTCTGGGGACTGCTCAACAACATGACCGACACGCTGGTGCCAGCATTCGCCAAGATCTTCATGATCAAGGCTGTGGACTCATCCTACGTGCAAGTAGCCTTCTACGGTGCCTACGCCGTGCTGGCCATCCCTGCTGCCATTCTCATCAAGAAGTGGTCCTTCCGCAGCGGTATTCTCGTAGGCCTCGGCTTCTATATGATAGGAGCGATGGGCTACATCCCCGCCGCCGCCCTGCAAAGCTACCAGCTCTTTCTCGCCTCCATCTTTATCTTAGCAGGTGGGCTCTCGGTGCTGGAGACAACCTGCAATCCCTTCGTGCTCGCGCTAGGTCCCAAGGAGACAGCCATTCAGCGTCTGAACTTTGCCCAAGCCTTCAACCCCCTCGGCTCTATCGCAGGTCTCTTCCTCGCAAAGTGGGTCATCCTCTCCAATCTGAACTCCAGCAGCGTCGAGGAGCGCCAACTCATGGATGCCGCGCAGCTTGAGGGCATACGCGACACCGAGCTCTTCTGGCTGAGCGTCCCCTATGTCGGCCTCATCCTCATCGCCTTGGTGATCTGGCTCTACTTCCTCAAGTACCGCTCGACGAGCAAGGATGATAGCGGTGAGCTCAACTTGAAGAAGAACTTCAAGACCCTCTTGCGCAACAAGCCTTACAGCCTCGGCGTGCTGACTCAGTTCTTCTACGTCGGTCTGCAAATCGCCGTCTGGACCTGGGCGGTGCTCTACGCGAGCACCCTGTGGCAGGTGAATGAGGCGCAGGCGGTGCAGGTGAGCATCTGGGGTATCTTTAGCTTCATCGTCATGCGCTGGGTATGCACAGGTCTGATGCGCGTGATACGCCCCTCGCTGCTCATGGCCGTCTTTGCCCTGCTCGGCATCCTCTTCTCGCTAGGCACGGTCTACCTGCCCGCAACACTGGGCATCCCCTGCCTCGTCGCCCTCTCGGGCTGCATGTCGCTGATGTTCCCCACCATTTATGGTCTCGCCCTCAATGAGCTTGAGAGTGAAGAAACAAAGCTAGGCGCAGCGGGTCTCATCATGGCCATCGTCGGGGGTGCTACCATCCCCACTCTCATGGGCAAGATCATTGATCAGTCCCTCTTGGCCGATCTCGTCCCCATGTACCAAGGCGCTGAAGCCGCCGTACGCAGCAGCTACTTTGTCGCCACGGTCTGCTTTGCCTGCGTCATGGCCTACGCCCTGTACATGATACGCTACGAAGGCAAGAAATAACTCACCCACACAATCAACACATGAGCACATACCGACAAGAATCTCACCTGCCCACCATAGGCATTCGTCCCACGATTGACGGCCGTCGCCTCGGCGTTCGCGAGTCACTAGAAGAGGTCACCATGCAGATGGCACAAGCCGCTGCCGCCCTGATCGAGTCCAATCTACGCCACGCCTGCGGCGAGCCCGTACGCTGCGTCATCGCTGACACGACCATTGGCTGCTTCAAAGAAGCCGCTGCCGCCCAGCGCAAGTTCCAAGAGAACAACGTGGGGCTCACCCTCACCGTGACCCCCTGCTGGTGCTATGGCACTGAGACCATCGACATGACCCCCAGCATCCCCAAGGCCATCTGGGGCTTTAATGGCACAGACCGCCCTGGAGCGGTCTACCTCGCCGCCGCCGCCGCTGCGCATGACCAGATGGGCTTCCCCGTCTTCACCATCTACGGCAAGGACGTGCAGGACCTCGGCGATCAAACCATCCCCGCCGATGTCGCCGAGAAGCTCCTCAGCTTTGCCCGCTGCGGTCTCGCCGTGGCGACCATGAAGGATCAGGCCTACCTCAGCCTCGGCTATGTCTCCATGGGCATCGCTGGCTCTATGGTCGATGCTCACTTCATCAGCGACTACTTGGGCATGCGCACCGAGTTCGTCGATATGAGCGAAATCAAGCGTCGCATCGAGCTCAACATCTTCGACCCTGTCGAGTATGAAAAGGCTCTCGCGTGGACGAAGGAGAACTGCCTCGAAGGCAAGGACTGGAATGAGACCCCCACAAGCGAAGAGAGCAAGCAGCTCTCCTGGGAAACAGTCGTCAAGATGACCCTCATCATGCGCGACCTCATGAATGGCAACCCCCGTCTCATCGAGCTGGGCTACGCCGAAGAAGCCCAAGGACACAATGCGATCGCAGCGGGCTTCCAAGGTCAGCGCGCATGGACCGACTTCATGGCCAACGGCGACTTTAGCGAGGCCATCCTCTGCTCCTCCTTTGACTGGAATGGCATACGCCAAGCCTACACCCTCGCGACGGAGAACGACGCGCTCAACGGCGTCACCATGCTCTTTGGTCAGCTGCTCACCAATACGGCACAGCTCTTTGCGGACGTACGCACCTACTGGAGCCCCGAATCCGTCAAGCGCGTGACAGGCAAGGAACTCACGGGACGCGCTACAGAGGGCATCATCCACCTCATCAACTCGGGCTCAGCCTCACTGGACTGGACAGGTCAGCAAAAGGACGCATCCGGTCAAGCCACCGTCAAGCCCTACTGGGAAATCAGCGAAGAAGAAGCCGCGGCCTGCCTTGAGGCGACGAAGTGGGCACCTGCCATTGAAGAATACTTCCGCGGAGGCGGCTTCTCGTCCAACTTCCTGACCAAGGGTGAGATGCCCATGACCATGGCACGCATCAACCTCGTGAAGGGGCTGGGACCTGTCTTGCAGATTGCAGAAGGCTGGGCGATCGACATTGATCCTGAGATCCATGAGAAGCTCAACGAGCGCACGAACCCCTCCTGGCCCACCACGTGGTTTGTGCCCAGATTGACGGGTGAAGGCAGCTTTAAGGATGTCTACTCTGTCATGAACAACTGGGGCGCGAATCACTCAGCCTCTAGCTACGGTCATGTAGGAGCCGAGCTCATCACCTTGGCGGCGATGCTGCGCATCCCTGTGGCGATGCACAATGTGAGCCAAGACAAGATCTTCCGTCCCAAGACATGGTCGGCTTTTGGAACGCAGTGTCCTGAGTCGGCTGATTTCCGCGCCTGCGAGAATTTTGGACCTCTCTATTCCAAGTGCAAGCACTAAGCACTGAGACTAGGTATTAACAAATGCGATAAGCATAGCTGTGCTAGACCTCATTAGCTACACAGCTACGCTCTCTCGCCAGTAATATCATAGAGAGACAAATCAACGATAAGAACAATCCCTCCCTCGAAGTAGAAGTCGGGGGAGGGATTTTATCGTAATACTTTGGCTGAGCTTATTACTCTGGCAGGAGTTATTACTTTGGCAATACTTAATGAAGGAAACACGGTCTGCGTACTTGATTAGATAGAGCCCATCAAGTCGCAATCTGGCACAAACGGCATGCCCGTTTGAGACGAAGCATAAGGCTGAGGATACGCTTCGCGTCGCTACGCTAGCTCGACATCCTCAGCATCCTGCCTTTGCAGGATCGTTCGAGAAGAGTCTCTCACTTGCTTCGTCTCAATCTGCTCCATCGCAGATTGTATACAGATTACTCCTTGACAACCTCTAGCTAATCAAGTTAAGAGCTTTGATATTCAGATATGCCCATTTGTGCAAATCATGCAGTTGCTACATGAGCTATCGCCAAAGTTATCATGTAGCATGACTTCGCAAATGAAAGATTCTCAGCTAAAAAGAAAAACTTCCTTTTATTGGGTGAAAATACACCCGACAAAAGGAAGTTTTAATATGAAGATGTGATGCTTGTGCTAGCGCTGGGGCTTGGGTGGAGCGGGAACGACGATGGACTCCATCTTCACACCAGTACGTTTAGGATCAGGGTCTTTGAAGACGAGCGTGACCTGCCCCTGCTTGGTCGAGAGTACAAAGCGCGACGCGCGCAGGCGCACAGGAGGCTTGCCACTCTGGAGGGTAGCCGAGAGCATGAAGGAGCGTACCGAGCCATCAGCACCCTTGATACTAAAGATATTGTCTGAGGCAACGCTGCGTCCACCTTCGCGATTGGGGGCGATCTTGGTGTCTTTGCGATCGCTGAAGTCTGACTTGGTCGCAATGGTCACGGTGAGGGGATAGCCCGAGAGGTTGACGATATGTTGACCGCTTGAGGGTACGACACTTTCATTGAGCACCATAGCACGTACCTTGACCTTGCCCTCTTT
>CAYJJA010000017.1:21923-27880 GCA_964370355.1 uncultured Akkermansia sp.
CCCCCCCCCCGCCCCCCCCCCCGCCCCCCCCCCCCCCCCCCCCCGCCCCGCGCGGGCGGGGGGTCGCTATCCCAGAGCTCAATCTTGCCGCCACGGATGCGGACACGGTCACTCACATTGCGACCTGTGAGGCGTATTTTTTTGAAGTTCTTGCCATCGCGATAGTAGAGCTCACTCCCCTTCAGACGCGCTCCCATGCCCGAGCTCACGACAAAACCAATGCCATTGGTCGCTTTTCTCTCACTGCCCTGCTCACTGTTGCTACCCTGAGCCGAGAGCGGAGAAACCAATGTCGCGGTGGCGACCATCCATGCTAAAAAGATCTTTTTCATACAATACGAGTTGAAACTAGCTCAGTTTAGCAAGAGCGGCCTGCGTTGGCAAGAAGAAAAGTTCCCCCACAGCGTATCTCGCTGTATCGTGACTGCAAGCGGCGTGATACTTATTTTCGAGTTGACCTTGACGACTGCACAGGATACTATAAGACTACCCATGACAGTATTTGAAGCCATCATCCTCGGAATCGTAGAAGGTATCACAGAATACCTCCCTGTCAGCTCGACAGGACATCTCATCGTCACTCAGTATCTCCTCGGAATGAAGAGCTCTGTCGCACTCGATGCCTTCTCTGTCAGTATCCAAGGCGGGGCTATCCTCGCGGTGCTCGGCGTGTATTTTGCCCGCATCAAGCAGATGTGCGCAGGTCTGGTGGGGCGCGATACGCAGGGGCGACGCATGCTCATCAATGTGATCTTGGGCTTCATCCCATCTGCCGTTATTGGCTTGATCCTCTATGACTTTATCAAGGGATACCTCTTCAATGCCACCACGGTTGCCTACGCATGGCTCATCGGTGGTATCGCGATACTGCTTTTCACGCGCTGGAGGCATCATCAGCTCCAAAAGCATGCGGCGGAGCAGGGTGAGCTCGCAGAGCAGTCAGATCAATCAGCTCTATCGGAGTCGGAGCAGGGCAAATCGCTTGAGGAGCTCACGTGGAAGCAGGCTCTTGGCGTGGGCTTTATGCAGTGCCTTGCGATGTGCCCTGGGGTGAGTCGCAGCTTCTCCACCATGCTGGGCGGTATGCTCGTGGGGCTGAGCCTGACGGCGGCGGTGGAGTTTAGCTTCCTGCTGGGGCTGGTGACGCTCTCGGCGGCGACGGTGCTCGATGCGTGGCAGCATGGTGAGGCTATGGTGCGCGAGCTGGGATGGACGGCTATCCTAGTCGGAGCGGGTGTGGCGTGGCTCAGTGCGCTCGTCGCGGTGCGATGGCTGCTCGCCTACCTGCAAAAGCATAGTCTTAATATCTTTGGATGGTATCGCATTGCGGCGGCTATCTTCATGTTCATCCTCATTCTGCGTGGCGCGGATCTGCCGTTCTAGTCCTCCTTCTATCCCCTTTTTCACCATTCATTCTTATGACTATACTCAAGCTCATTGCTAATTTTATCATTGATACGATCTTTGCATGGTTCACCCCCTCATGGCGGCGTGAGGCACACACCGCACGCGCAGCCGCGCATCGCTACCTGCGCCACTACGCGCCTAAGATCAAGCCCGATGCCTACCAGCTACTCAGCGAGCCTGTGGCTAAGCTCAAGCTAGCTCTGCGCGACTGGGACAAGGAGGAGGCTATCAAGCAGACAGGGCTCATCAATCAGCGCAGTGAAGACTACCGTGGCTTCCATCGTCACTTTGTCGCAGAGATGGTCGAGTCGCTCTTTGTCATCCTCGTAGTCTTTCTGGGCATACGCACGTACTACGCCCAGCCCTTCCGCATCCCGACTGGCTCGATGCAGCCCAGTCTCAATGGGATTATCATGCACCCTGTCGATGAAGTCCCCTCCCTGCCGACGCGTGTGTGGAATTCGGTGACGAAGGGAAGCTCCTATGTGGATATTAAGGCGGAGAATGACAAGAGTATCGTGAATCTGACCAGCCAGACCAAGTGGTTGCTCTTTGTGGAGACGCTCATTGAGTTTAGCGACGGCAGCACAGCGACTGTTCCTTCTGCTCCAGGAGCCTTCATCGAGTACCTCCGTGATACGGGGAAGTACCAGTACAACCCCCTATCGCGCTCCTTTGCGAGCTATCGCGCGGGTGAAACCATCATTCGCGCACGCATTGACGCGGGGGATATGGTCATTGTGAATCGCCTCTCCTACCACTTCCGCCGCCCAGAGCTTGGCGAGTCCTTTGGCTTTGATACGAGGGGGATCAACACGGATGCCTCGACGAGCCAGAGCATGAGCGATCAGAGCGAGGGCACCCACTATATCAAGCGTCTCTCGGGGCTACCCGGTCAGACATTGAGTATCAAGCAGCCTCATCTCTATATCAACGGAGCTATCCCGCAGGTAGCTACCTTTGAGCGCATCAGCAAGTGCCAGCCTCCCTACAATGCCTCTGGCTATGTCCCTGCCGATGCAACGACCAATCCCTTCGCCGCCATCACAGAGACACGCCCTCTCGTGCTGCGCCACACGCCCGAAACCCCCAATCTGAACGAATACGCGGCTCTGGGCGATAATACGGAAAACTCACTGGACTCGCGCTACTGGGGGTCTGTCAAGCAATTCAACATCCTGGGGCCTGCCAGCCTCTGCATCTGGCCCTTCACCGAGCATTGGGGACTCATTCCTTAAGGACTCCTCAGCTCACCACCTATTTTCTCTCTCCCACACCACCTTACGCATGACAGAATCGAGTCAAATCACCAAGAATGCCAAGTCAAATCTCGCCTTCACCCTGATGGATCTCCCTCAGGAGAGGCGCAAGCACATGGCGCAGCTCTACGCCTTTTGCCGCATCGTCGACGACATCGTCGATGAGCCGGGCATGAGTGAGCAGGAGCGCTACATCGCTCTTGACCGCTGGGAGCAGATCCTACTGCACCGCGTCACGCCCATGGCTGGGCTAGAGCAGGAGGTCAGCGAGCTGCTCGATGAGCTCAAGCTCGACATCGCCCCCATGCGGGAGCTCATTGAAGGCTGCCGCAGCGATATCAATCAGCAGCAGCCCCAGACCTGCGAAGAATTCCTCGCCTACTGCTATCAAGTCGCCAGCTGCGTAGGCATCACGAGTGCCACCGTCATGGGCGCGAGCCCCGCAGCGCGAGAATACGCCATAGCTCTCGGCTACGCGCTCCAGATCGTCAATGTCCTGCGCGATGTCGCGGAGGATTACAAGAAGTACCAGCGATTCTACCTCCCCGCCGAAGACATGGCGCGCTTTGGCGTCACGCGCGAGGACATCATAGAGGGCAACTACAGCCACCGTCTCCGCGAGCTACTCAACTATGAGGCCTGCCTTGCGGAGAAATTCTTTGGCGATGTCGATGAGGAGTACAACAAGCTCAGCGCCGAGGACAGAGCCGCGCTCGTGCCCGCGCAGGCGATGGGACTCATCTATCACAATATTTTGGATAAGATGCGCGAGGATGAGTTTCGCATCTTTGAAAAGCGCTACCGCGTCACGAGCTTTCGCAAGCTGTGGTTTCTGCTGCGAGCCCGCCTGAGCTCGGTGGGGCTGCCCGCCTTCCCGAGCATCGCTGAGTGGGGATTTTTCAAATCGGACTCAAAGTAAGCATACTGATAGGCTCGACACTTGACAAGTGACTCATATTCAGGCACACTTGCAACTCCAACACAGATAAGTTGACCAACAAGACCATAACTCACGTTTTTCCATGAAAAAAACACGTCTCAGCACATGCATACTGGCACTCGGAGCTACTCTCCTCTGGAGCTCCTGTGAAGACAACAGTGCCCCCAGCAGCCCCAACGCCCCTGCTCAAGCAGCAGCCAAGCCCGATCAGATCATCACCTCAGCACTCCAAGAGGCCATCACCAAGCTCCTTGAGCAATACCCCCAAATTGAGCGCGCCAGCATCGCCCCCAAGGTCAAAGCACCCATACAGCAAGCAGACGGCAGCCAGCTCTACCTCGCACAGATCTCGCTACTCGTCCGCGAGCGCCTCCTCAAGCTCGAACAAACGCCACGCGTCCTCAATGACCTGCGCAAGGCGAGCAACGACGCGATCAATCAATCCATGCGCCCCGAGGCCAGCTACCTCATGCAAGTAGGAGCTCCCACCGCAGTCCTCGTCGACGAGGACCGTCAGCCCAAGCCTCTGCCCCCCGAGCTCGACACGGTAGCCAAGAAACTCAAGGCACTAGCAGAAGAGAGCGTCTACGTCATCACGCACGAAAAGGACAGCGTCATCGAGCTAGAGGCCAAGATCACCCTCACGCTCTCCCCCAACGGAGTGTGGGTGATAAGCAGCAGCGACGTTGACGACCGCCCGCTCTACTCGGTGAAGGAAAGCACCCGTGCCACGGCACAGGACAGCAGCATCACCATCCTCACCCCCGATTGGCTAGAGAAGCGCAAGGCGGCCATAGCAACACTCTGCGAGCAATTCAAACAAGCCGCCGCCCCCTACATCGCAGCACGCGAAGACAAGGCACGCGAGCTGCTGCTCACACGCGTCTCAGGTCTTGAGGAGCAACGCCGCAGCGTCATCGAGCAGGCCACGCAAAAGGAGCAGGAGCGCATAGCTCGCAAGAGAGTCATCCAAGGCTACCTCAGTGATGGCAGCCTCTACCACGGAGAATGGCTGCGCGGCAATCAATTTGGCAAGCTCTCCTTGCAAATCACCAAATCTGAGGTCATCAACGACTCTATCCAATTCATAGGCACCATCTACGACACCGACCTCCCCGCAGCTGTGCTCGATGTGAGCGGTCGCGCGGATCTGAGCTCTATCGACCAAGTAGCCCCTGTGAATATCACGATCTACAATGGTCAGTACGACCCCGATCAGCCCACGGCCGAAGTCTATGATGCCAAAGACGGCAGCCTGCTGCTCAGGCTCAACTCGGACAACAAGCTCGAAGGCATCATGACCTGCAATTCATGGGAAAAAGACTCGGAGCGCAACTTCACCATCAAGCTCTCCCCCGCTGGCGAAGCCACCGCGCCCCCAGCCGAGGCAAAGGATAGCAAGGGCAACAAGGGCAACAAGAAATAAGCTCTACGTCGCCACCACACGCTCAATAAATAAAGCCTCCCTCCTTCGCTAGACGCGAGCTGAGGGAGGCTTTTTGACGGGGAGGTCAGCCCTCTCGCAAGGCGGGATTATAGATCTCCTCCCTCAAAGACGTAGCAGCCTTACTCATCATCACTCATCGCAGCCTTGCTGATCGCATCACGGAATGCGAAGGGATCTCTCACCATCTCATAGGTATTGGAAATCTCGCCTGTCGTCACCTCTATCGTGCCATAATTAAAAATGCGCCCTGATAATGTCTGTGTGACATTGACTCCTTCACATTTATCAATCATGAGCTCTAAGGCTTCGCGTGTCAAGATCCCCTTTTTGAGAATGATACGATGATCGGTCACGACAAACTCGGTGGAGAAGTACTCCAGAGCCTGTCTAGCCATGCCAATGAGACCCCAGAGGAGCAGCAATGCGGGAGCAATCCAAATCCATGGCCAGTCAACATACATGGCTAGCACAACCCACAGCGTGCCGCCGAAGAGCAGCCAAAGAATAGGGCAAAGAAATGTTATCCAATGTTGATTACTTCTAATAAGGCAGTTCTCGCCTTCAGGTAATTGTGTGTACATATATCGTATAGGTGTTTATCGTTCCGAAACAGATTGAGACAATCTTGATCTTAGTCGGCATGATAGCATTAAAGAGAAGGCGAGCGCAAGCACAATTCGCATGCATCATCACCCGGGAGCAGCTCGAAGTGCGAGCATACAAGCCATTAGAACTGTGACAGAGCGATAGGACCAGATTTTTGAAACTAAATAACTCGCATGTCGCAGCCCGTGACGCGTCTTTTTTCTGGACTTTACAAGCAAAAGAATGAATAATGTCGTGGGGTAAGAGCTGACCGGTCATCTCTTACCTATCGTTTAGAGAAAACAGTATTCACCGGAAA
>CAYJJA010000018.1:0-13724 GCA_964370355.1 uncultured Akkermansia sp.
GCGTGAGGGTGGGCATAGCCTCTTCACAGGTGATAGCTACATCTCTGTCTTCACCAATACGGTGACGGGTAGTGTCATTGGTGCAGGTACGACCCGTCATGGCGATGGTTCGCTTGCGGGTCGTCGTACGACCTTCACAGGTAATACCAATATCTACATCTACACGCCTCTGACTGATAGTGATGCAGCATCCCCAGGAGATGAGAATCTGACCAATGATTCTATCATCGGTGGTCATCATTGGGGGGGTGCCGCTACCGCTACCTTGACTTTCAATGGGAACACGAATGTGAATATTGACCTCCGCGACTACACGGGAGGTGCCGCGACCATGGTCAAGAGCATCATCGGCGCGGGACGCCTCGGCTCTGGCTCGGTCTACAACCATACGGGCGACACCTATATCACCATCAAGGGCAACGCTGATGTCACCTTCGATGACTGGGTCATGGGTGGCATCTGGCATGCCTCCAATAGCCCCACCTCGACGCTCACAGGCAATACCCATATTGAAATCTCAGGGGACTCCATCTTCACCCAGCGTGTCACAGGTGGCGCGAATCATGGAAATGGCTCGGCCACCATCACAGAGTCGACCAATGTGACGATCACCGGCGGTGACTTCAGAAATCACGTCATCGCGGGCTTCAACCAACACGACGGCACGACCTCTATAGGCTCGACCAATCTCACGATTGGGGGCGGCTCATACCTCTACAAGGTCATCGCAGGGACTTTGCAAGCCAACGGCACATCGACGATCCATGGCAATACCAATCTGACAATCACCGCTGGGACATTCGGAGGTGACGTACACGGCGGTGGTGTTGATCTCAATCAAGCCTTGACCGCCAACACGCTGGGCTCGCATCTCATCACCGTCAGCGGTGGTACATTCAATGGACGCCTCGTTGGTGGCTCGCAGATCGCGGAGAACTTCTCCGGTATAGTCTCCGTCGCAGGAGGCGTGACGATGGACATCGACGGTGGCACCTTTAATGGCATGATCATCGGTGGTCACATACGCACCGCGGGCACACTGGCAAGCGACACCTCCATGGGGGCAGTCAACATGTCTCTCAGTGGTGCTGAGGTGAAAGCGGATCTCTACGCCGCAGGTCATCTCGCGGCCGCTCTGGCAGGAGGTGACATGTCCGTCACAGAGTCGACAAGCGTGACGCTGGCTAGCGACATCACCTTCACAGCAGGCGTGACCGTCAGCGGGGGCTTTGGTGGTGCAGGTGCGGCAAGTGGAGAGGTGACAGGTGATCGCAAGCTCGTCTTTGGTGATGCGGCATCGACTTATGGAAATATCGCGGATGTGGAGTTCAGCGACTTCAACGTCCTCGAAGTAAGCGACGCTGGCAGTACCGTGAGCCTCGCGGGAAGCCTTGCTTCCCTCGACAGCAGCGTCGAAAAGACGGGTGCTGGCACACTCGCACTCGCGGCGGTGAATCACGCAACCGCTCTCACGGTCAGTGCTGGCACGCTCAAGCTCGCGGCCAATAGTCAAGCCAATACCATCACCAGCATCAATGTCGTCTCGGGGGCGGCACTGGATATGACGCAGAGCTCAACAGGTATCAATGGGGCACTCACGCTCAGAGGCGGCAGCTCGATGAGCATCACGACAGGTGAGGCAGGTGCTGCCATAGGTAGTGGATCTCTCCCCCTCACTGGTGCTGAGACTACGAGGATCCATCTCACCATCGAGGGGCTGAGCTACACCGCCGGTATGGACATCACCGAGACGCTCTTTAGTGGCATCGCTTCGGGAACGCAAATTGACGGCATTGATTTGACGAAGCAGCTCGACAACGGGATGCCCGGTGTGCTTGCATCCAATTACTTGACCATCACAGGTATAGCCGATCTCTCCAATATGTACCTTGCCTACGATGACGCCAATGACAGTCTCATCCTGACCAATGTCATCAACTCCACACTCGTCTGGGGTGGTGGCGATGGTGCCTGGTTAGGTACTGATGAGTGGACGAAGGATGGTACACTAGCGAACTTCAAGAATAATGACAACGTCATCTTCAACGCAACTGCTTTGCCGTTGACAGGTACCGTAACCGTGGGTGGTGAAGTCACCGTGACGGATATGAGCTTTGAAGGCAATGGCAACCTCCCAAGTGATAACATCGCTTACACCTTCAATGGGGCTCTTATCACCGTCACGGGTGAGCTCAGCGTCCATGAGGGGGCGAGTGCGACCTTTTCAAATATTGGGCTGGCTGCCGCTGATGTCGTGATTGGAGCGAGTTCTACGTTGAATCTTCGGGGAGGTGCCACGGTGAATAGTCTCGATAATGTGGGCACGCTGAGCGTAGGCTCAGTGGGTGATCCTCGAGACTTCACCATTAGTACGGCAACGGAGAAGGGCGGTAATCTGACGGTGTCGGGCAATCTCGTACTCACAGGAGACGCCAATAGCTTTGGCGTACTCGACGTGGGAGGGAATGTCACCACGACTGGCGCACTGACCATGGCGCAGGGATCGAGTGTCTCGGGCGCATTCGGTGGTACAGCTCTGACCATCACGGGTGCAGATGAGACCTCGTCAACGTCGGTCGCTTCTGTCACCGATGATTTCGCGGCACTGACCAATGCCAACGGTAGCTTGACTATTGGCGGTGCTGTGTCTGTAGGTCAGCTTGTCAACACGGGTCATGTGATCCTAGAAGCAGCTGGCACAGAGTACGACCTGACTCTTACGGATGTAAGCTCACAAGGAGGAAAGATCACCGCCAAAAATCTCACCCTCGCGGGAGATGCGACGGCGACGAATACATTCGGCGTGATTGATATTGCTCAATACGTGAGGACTGACTCTCTTCTGAGCATCGGTGCAGGCTCGAATATCGGATACTCACTCAAGGCTGAAGGGCTGACGATTACAGGGGGGGATGCGAGCTCACGCACGACGGTCACTAGGCTGGATGGTCAAAGCCTCACGAGCCTGACGAACTCGGAGGGGACACTCGAGATTGCGGAAGTGAGCTTGACGGTGACGGGTGCCTTCAGCAATGCGGGTACAGTGATAGTTAAGACTGGCAATTTTGAGCTCGATACGGTCACCACGAATGGGGGCTCTGTCGAGGCTAACAACGTCACGCTGGTGGGGGGAGATACGTTCAACTCCATCACAACTGTGCCTGCGGGTTCGATCACTTCTGAAGGGTCACTCACGCTGAGTGAGGCTTCCACAGCGGGAAAACTCGTAGGGGTTACCGATCTGACCGTAGGCACGAGTCTGACAGTGAATGATACTGCGATAACCACAGTCAACCGCCTAGCCGGTGCGGGTAGTCTCACGGTAGGCGGTACTCTTCAAACAGCTGCCGCGAGTAGCATTGGAGAGCTCACTTTCTTTAGCTCACTCAATCTCGGAGGCAATCTCACGGTGGATCGTGAGTTGAAGACGACTACTGTAAGCATGATTGTCAATGTGGATTACACGGGGATCAAGACGACCCCCCTCATCACGGCAGCCAGCCTAGGGGGCGCGGAAGAGGTTAACTTCGATTTCGAGGATGATGACTATCTCTCAGGTCTCAAGATGTCGAGTGGGGAAACCATCACGCTGCTGGATACAACAGATGACAGCAGCACCCTGACTTCCGCGCGCATTGAGGGTGATACGACGTACAGCCTCGGCTCTTATCTCTATGAAATCAAACTCGACAATGGCGATGTGGAGCTGACCGCGACCTTGACAGGCAATATGTGGGGGGGGGCATCAGCTACATGGAGCGATGACGATAACTGGACGGGCGACACGCCGGATGCAAGCAATGAGGCCATCTTCTCAGGGAATACTGCAAAGGTCACCATTGATGGTGCGGTCGCGGCCTCTCGTGTCACCGTTGATGTGGCTGACAGCGCCCCCGTCGAGGTCTACACTCTCGAGGGTGCAGGTCAGCTCACGACGGGAGAGTTCACCCTGAATAAGGGGGGATTCCGCATTGAAACTCAGGTCGATATCGTCGATGAGATCGGTGGTGCTGCCTCTACAGGTGCGCTCACTCTCAATGGCTCAAGCCTAGTGACCGTAGCTGATGGAGGGGTAGTTACCGCCGCGACGGCGAGCATGGGAGCCGACAACAAGCTGTCGGTATTAGAGGGAGGATCACTCACGATAGAGGGTGCCCTCGCGGGTGCTGAGGGGACGGTTTATAATCAGGGTGAACTCTCACTGGGCTCAGGCTCCTCCCTGAAAGAGCTCACGGGCTCAGGCGTGCTTGCGATCACAGGAGCAGTGGGTATCACTACTGCTCGGGCTGCAAGTCTCAGCGGTACGGGAGACCTGACCGTGGAAGACATCATCCTAGATGACGCTGGTAGCGTGCTGGGGAGTCTGACTGCCGGGAGCATCACCTTGAACGCCCGACTGAGCAGCACCGAGGCGCAGCTCACGGTCTCTAGCCTCCATGGTACAGATATTGCCCTAGATATGGTGGGCTTTGACGGATTAACTGAAGTGGGCAGCTACACCATCATCGCGAAGAGTGGTGCTACTGATCTGAGCTGGGATAGCCTCACGCTGAGTGCCGCTGATAGAGATACCTTCAACCAGAAGAGAATCCAAGGATTTGATGTGGTGCGTGATGATGACGATGGTAATATCAAGATCGTCGTTACGCAGGCCCTAGGGCGCGTATGGGATACGGCGAATCTCTTTGCCGTGACCCCAGGCCTAGAAGATGTCGATCCCTCCATGAAGGTCGACGTCATCGGAGCTGATGGCAAGATTCTTAGCTACGAAGCCCTCGATACTGTACATGGCGTGATCGTGACTCAGGATGTCACTGTTGACCTGCGTGATCTCACCCTCGATCCCTCGGATTCGCTGGGGCTTGTCATACGCAATCTCGGTGGTATGACAGGTAAGACGATGACCATCATTGGTGTATCGGAGGCTGACTCGCTCGTGACGCTTGAGAACAACAAGGACAGTATGGGGGCAAGCATTGTCGCTCAGGATGTCACTCTTAACACGATCCCTGATGGTTTCTCCACGCTTGAGCTCACCGCTCTTGAGATGGAATCCAGTGCGCTGAATGTGAAAGCGGGCACCAAGCTCAGCATCGGTTCCGTCGAGCTCGATGAGTCCATCATCAGCGTGGCCGAAAATGGCAAGCTCACTCTCGGCTCGGTCAATCTCGTGAATTCTTCCAAGCTGGAAGAAGCCGAGGGCGGTCAATTCATCGTTGACTCGCTCAGCGGTGATGCGAGTAGCTCCGTCGCAGGTCAGATCGAGGTCAAGGGCAATGATGGTAACTTCCAAGGTGCGTTCGAGACACCATCAACGGTGCTTGTCAAGACAGGTGCCTCGCAGACACTGACCGTCGATGATAATCTGTCGGTGCTTGGTGAGCAGGGTGCCCATATCACGCTCAATCTCTCGGACACGCGCCATGCGATGAGCTCGATTCAGACAACAGGGAGCACGGTGCTCATTCAGGGCAATACCCCCACCACACCACTCTATCTGGCCGCTGACTCGGCGCTGACTGAGGGTGAGCTGCGTGTCTCGCTGGATGCCGATCATATGTTAACAGCCCTCCAAGGTGCAGCCGCGGTAGAGACCGTCATGACGGGAACCAATCTACGCAGCCGCAGTGCGGGTAGCTCACTCACCCTCGATGGAGTCGCTATCTACGTCTCGGCTCTCTCGGGAGGCAAGGACACGGGGCTGCTCGATCTCAGTGGTCTAAGCCAGACACAGGGTGTCGTCATCGGTGTGCTTCACGACAATATCGTGGATCAGGGGCATAGCATCTTCCTCGATGGTGCGACGATGAACAAGTTCTTCACCAACATTCGCTTGCTGGCTGATGGCTCTATCGTCGTAGACTTCAACCGCGATGGCTACGGCAGTATGGCGCAGACGGTGAATGGTGCAGCGGGCTTGGGTCTCATGAGTGAGGCTATCATTACGCTGAACTCTCAGCTCACAGGGACAGAGCCTCAGTACCAAGACCTCGCTGACGTGACCAAGAGTCTCGATAGCTACCTCGCCTCGGGCGATGCAGCAGGTGCCGACAAGCTCGCTGCCGCGGTCGCAGGCTCCAGTGTCACCTCGCTGGGTAGCTCGATGCTCGCCTCCGTCGATCAGCAGCTCAAGAGCGCGCGCAATCGCACGACCTCCATGGGTGGCAATACCCTTGCGATCAAGGGCGAGCCCGTCTTTGGTGCATGGATCAGTGCCGAGGGTAGCAAGAATACGCTCGACGGTGACGGTACCTCCTCGGGTCATGATTATGATGCATGGGGTGGCTCACTGGGTGTCTATACCGACCTCAGCGAGAGCTTCACCATGGGCATGGCCTTCACCGTGCTGACTGGCTCTGTGGATAGCGATGCCGTAGACATCGCCTCGGGCGATCTGAATACCTACGGTATCTCCGCCTACGCGGTGAAGCTCGACGGTCGCTGGAGTCATACCTTTGTCGCCTCGGCCAATATGGCTGATGCCACACTGGATCGTACGGTCACGCATGCCAATGGTAGCTACACGACCTCGGGCAGCACCGATGGCTATGGTCTGGGTCTCATGTATGAGGTGGGCTACACCTACGCGCTGAGTGAGGACAACAGCACCAGCTGGCAGCCCATCTTCAACGTCGCTCTCGTGCATGCGAGCATGAGTGGCTACGAGGAAACCGGCAGCGACGCGGCACTCAAGGTGGGTGATCAGAGCAGCACCTATGTCTCCTTCGGCCTTGGTGGCCGCATCGAGACGGCCTTTGGCGAGAACATGGTGAACCGCAAAGCCGTCCTCTCGGGACGCGCAATGCTCAAGCTCGATGCGGGCAGCCGCTACACCGATGCCGATGTCGCTCTGAGCAAGAACTCGGGCGCGACGCGCAACATCGAGGGAGCAGAGGCTGGAGCCTTCGGCGTCGAGCTCGGCGCAGGTCTCAAGGTGCCTGTGGGCATCGAGTCCGGAGTCATCTTCATGGATGCTGGACTGGAGCTACGCAGTGGTATGAACAATATGAATGCCTCGGTAGGCTATCAGTTCCAATTCTAAGAGCTCTGAGATAGAAACAATAACCAAGCGCATGTCTCTCCTCACCGAGAGCCATGCGCTTCTCTCTGTAGAGAGAGAGAGGCAACGAGAAAACCCGCGCTTGTTGCTTTGCTTGAGTAGGGGGTGTTAATGACGATTTATCTTCTGGGTTAATGATTTAAGGGTTGTTTTATGCGCGTGTACTTAATGTATTATACCACCTGTCGCTAGAGTGGTGATATGACAATGTGTACGTACACACTCGATTTGCATTTTCTCTTGTCAGCATGTCGCTGATGTAGTAGAGTGTCTAGTATATAGAATCGTACCGTCTTATTATGAACTCCTCCCCTATCACCAAGGCAGTCTCCTCACTGCCCTTTCGCCTCCTTCTCGTGCTGCTCAGTTGCGTGCTGTCTGTCATTGCCCTCCTGTACAGCTGGAGTGCGGATAGGGCATGGGATCGCTATGGGCCTTGGTTCGGCGAGCCTGAGAAAGTCGAGCGGCATATGGACACTGGTGCCACCGATATCTACCTCGTGAGTCTCACGGAGGAGCAGCTAGCGGACTGGGAGCAGACCTTTCAGCTCAAGAGTACCATCAAGCCGACGTCAGATAACTACAGAGTGACGTCTGCCTCCAGCGTGCAGCTCGTCGGCAGTAGCTTCCCTGAGCAACGCTACAGCATCAGCTTGCAGCGCCCCTCGGAGAGCTGGCTGGGTGAGGCAAGTGATGACATGTGTGATGTCATCATTCAGGTAATCCCCCCTTCGGAAGTGTCCTCGCTGGGGGTGATCTCCGTAAATGAGCGTTTTCCTAGCTGGGTAGGAGATTTCTGCTCCAGTCTGCTGGGGCTATCTTCCTCCCTGATCTTTCTCTTCCTGCCCGCCTTGTTGGCGCGCCTCTTTATGCGGAGGCGTGAGGGCTTATTCCCCCCAAAGGAGCTTTTGTTTAATTATCTAGGCGCGTGCTTATTCTACTTGTTGATCAATACGATCACTGTGTTTGCCTTGCTGAACTATTCGAGCTCATTGGACGATAGGCACCAGTTCGTACCCTTGGGGATACTCGTAGTCTGTCCCTTTGTCAATGCCTTCTCCTGCTTGAGCCTCTACCTCATCATTGGGCTGTACCGCTGGTGGAGGCAGAGGGGGGAGCGCTCCGCCCTGCCCTCCGTGCCTGATGCGAAGGCTCTCTAATACAATTTTCTTCACCATCCTCTTATGATGAGTAACACCTCTTTCGCAAAGCGTCTTTTTCCATGGGGATGGCGTCTCGTTCTCGCCTTATTCGCCCTTGTACTCGCCAATGTCATCGCGGTCTCTAGGAGTAGCGTTGAGTCCGAGTGGCGGGACTATCAGCCGTGGCTTGGTGAGCCAGAGGAGCTAATCAAGCACGTCGAGTACATAGACTCAGGGGGAAGTGATGTCTTTCATCTACGTCTCTCGGAGCAGCAGGATTGGGTGCTGACCCTGCGCCTCGAGGGCAGTACGAAGGATCCTGCTCAAGCGGGCTGTTACCTCATTATAGACCAGAATATCAAGCTTGAACAAAGCGGTACTCCCGAGCGGATGTACACTATCTCCTTGCGGCGTCTGACAGACCGTGAGAATGGCGATCATCCCAAGGATATCTATGAGCTCTCCCTTTTCCGTGTCTTCCCCTCTGAGGGATCAACAAAAGAAATGATCACGCTGCCCAAGCGTTACCCCGAGCAGGAGCGCAGCACCGTGGAGAACATCCTCAATTGGGGCTCTTTGTTGCTCTTTTTCTTCCTTCCAGCCTTGGTGGGGCGTCTCTTTGTACGGAGACGTGAGGGGTTATTTCCATCCAAGGAGTTGTTGTTTAGCTTTATAGGGGCGTGCATCTTCTTTATTCCTTTCCTGATTACTTCCTTCTTGAGTACAGAGGCGTGGACGAACTCATCTTCTAATAGAGGTCTATTGCTGTTCTATGGCTCATTTGTGCTCGGGCCCGTAATTTGCGGTCCCACCAGCTTGATCCTCTATCTCATCATCGGTTGGTATCGCTGGTGGAGGCAGAGGCGCGAGCTCGCCGGCCTGCCCACCCCGCCTGATGCGGGGGCTTTATAACATATTATATTATTAACCTATCATGAATACTCTGACTTTATTAAAGATTTTTTCCTCGCTGCTTTTTCGCCTGCTTCTCGTCTTGCTCGGCTTCGTGCTCTGTAATGTTTTAGCGGTCTATATGGCTAGTGTCGATAAGGTATGGCGAGGCTATCAGCCTTGGCTCGGTGAGCCGGAGGAGCTGATAAGGCACGTTGATACAGGTGGGGCTGATATCTTTCAAGTGCGTCTCTCTGAGGGGCAGCTTGCCGACTTGGTGAAGACCCTGCGTCTCAAGGGCGATGCTAATGATCCTGCACAAGCGGACTTTGACCTCAAATCAGCCCAGCCTATCAAGCTGGGCGAAAGCTACATTCCTGATCAGATATACGATATCTCCTTGCAGTATCCCATGCTCAGTGTGCCAAGCGACAATTACAAGGACCTGTATGAGCTCTACATTCATCGCGTCTTCCCCTCCGAGGGGGAGAGCAAGACGCAAGAATTTTTCACGGTGGCGAAGCGTTACCCCGAGCCGGAGCGCAGCAGCATGGAGAGCATCCTCGAATGGGGGACTCTCTTGCTCTTTTTCTTCCTACCAGCCCTGCTAGCGCGTCTCTTTGTCCGCAAGCGTGAGGGTTTGTTCCCCTTCAAGGAGCTGTTGTTTACCTTTATAGGAGCATGTATCCTCTATGTCCCTTTCGTGATTTCTGCCAACTTTAGTATGGTGATGTTGGCGAGCTCGTCGTCTGATGGTGCTGTACTCTGGCTCTTTGCCTCGGTGATAGCCTGTCCCTTTGTTTGCGTGCCCTCTAGTCTGATCCTCTATCTCATCATTGGGCTCTACCGCTGGTGGAGGCGGGGTCGTGGACACTCCGCTCAGCCCACAGTACCCGATGCAAGGACTTTATAACACATTGTTGTTAACGTATCATGAATACTCCGACTCCATCCAAGCTCTTTTCTTCACTGCTTGTTCAGCTCCTTCTCGTCTTGCTCGCCTGTGTGCTCTACAACGTCATCTTGGTTCATTCTTATAGCGCGGATGCCGCGTGGGATGATCACCATCCGTGGTTTGGCGATGTCGAGGAGGTGATCCGTCATGATGATACAGGGGGAGTCGATGTGTATTTGCTGCGCCCTTCTCAGCAGCAGATTGCAGAATGGGAGCAGACCTTTGGCTTGAAGAGAAGCTTTGATCCCTCAAGAGATTTCTACAGAGCTAGAACGGCTCAAGATATTCAACTCGAGGGAAACCGCCATCCCAAGCGTCGCTACAAGATCTTATTGCAGCAGCCCAACAGAGGCTTGGATTCGGAGTATCCCCGAGGCGTGTATGAGCTCAAGATTTCCGAGGTGAATCCGCACAACCCTTATGAAGAGTCTAGTGCCGAGACCTTGACGATTGCGAAGCGCTACCTCGAGCCTCGCAGTATCATGGAGGGTATCGTTGTTATGGGGGTTTTTCTTCTCTGGCTCATGGTACCCGCCTTGATGGCGCGTCTCTTCATCTGGAGATTGGCGCAGCGCTACCCCGATGCCGACAGCCTCACGGAGAGCATCGTGGGTACGACTTCGCTGATGCGATTTCTCCTCTTCCCCGCTTTGCTCGCGCGCTTCCTCCTGCGTGGCGAGGAGCGCTTGTTCTCCTACAAAGAATTTTTACTCAACTATCTAGCAGCATGCGTGCTCTACTTGCTCTTCAAGTCTACAGCCGTCTGGAGTATTGATACCTTTGCGAGCTCATCTGTTGATAAACCTTATTTCATGCTCATCGGTGTCGTGATTGCCTGCCCCTTTTTCAATGGGATCGCATGCTTGATCCTCTATCTCGTCATCCTGCCCTATCGCTGGTGGAGGCGCAAGGCGCAGCGCGCCTCGCAGCCCTCTGTGTCTGCGTCAAGCGGGGGCTGAGTTATGGGCTTGCTTCGCGGGGTCTTTTTTACTATACTGGGGCGAGACATATCCACTTTGATTTTTCTATGCGTTTCTTAACAGGTTTACAACCCAGTGGTCAGCTCCATATTGGGAATTACTTTGGTGCTATACAGCCAGCCGTCGAGCTCCAAGATCAGGGCGAGGGCTACTACTTCATCGCCAATTATCATGCCATGACCACCATGGAGAGCGCGCAGCAGCTGCGCGAGAATACCTACAATCTCGCGCTCGACCTGCTCGCCTGCGGACTCGACCCGCAGAAGTCTGTCTTCTTTGTCCAATCTGCCGTCCCCGAGGTCAACGAGCTCTCGTGGGTGCTCAGCACGCTCTGCCCCATGGGTCTGCTCGAGCGATGCCATTCCTATAAGGACAAGGTCGCGAAAGGCTTTGCCGCCTCGCACGCCCTTTTTGCCTACCCCTCCCTCATGGCGGCGGACATCCTGCTCTACGATGCGGACGCCGTCCCCGTGGGCAAGGACCAGAAGCAGCACCTTGAGGTCACGCGTGACCTCGCCATCAAGGTGAATGAAAAATTCGGCGCTGACATCCTGAAGCTCCCCGATCCCCTCATCAACGAAGTCACCGCCGTCGTCCCCGGTCTCGACGGTCAGAAGATGAGCAAGAGCTACGGCAACACCCTGCCCATCTTTGGCGAGGAGAAACCCATGCGCAAGCTCATCAACCGCAAGGTCGTCACCGACACCACCCCCCTTGAGGCACCCAAGCCCACGGAGAACTCCATCATCCTCACCCTCTTCAAGCTCTTCGCCACCGCCGAGGAGTACGCACGCATGCAGCGCGACTTTGAGGCGGGTGGCATTGGCTATGGCCAATTCAAGAAGGAGCTCTTTGAGGCCTACTGGGAGTTCTTCCGCGCCGCACGCACGCGCCGCGAGGAGCTGCTGAGCGAGTCGGGCTACGTCGAGGCAGTCCTACGCGATGGAGCGCAGCGCGCCCGCGTGACGGCAGGCGAGGTGCTCACCCGTGTGCGCGAGGCCGTCGGTCTCAGGTGGTGCTGATAGTCATTTCTTACCTATTCTTTTTTTATGAATACAAAAGCCTTACTCGCAACGCTCTTGTTCAGCCTCCCCACCGCATGGGCGGGGGTGATCGGTGATATTAATTTTGGCGACACCCGCGCGGTCGTCACCCGCAAGCTCCCCAATCTCGGCGAGCTCAAGGCGGTGGATGATGCCGAGCAGGTCAAGAAGCTCGTGGGCTCGCACCGCATGGTCGAGCGCGTCGCGCATCAGGACTGGCTCGTGAGCTTCCAATTCGCCCGCTCAGGGGGCAAGCTCGCCGCCATTCACGTCGATGGGATGGAAGGCATCCCTCTCGATCAGTTCGACGGCCCGCTGAAGTCCTTTTACCTCTACGTGACCAACGCCGTCAAGGATGCCTACTCCATCACCGAGCCGCGCTCCGAGAACACGCCCAGCTACAGCAAGAGCCCTGATTTCACCCAAGGCAAGCGCGCGCCCATGCACATCTACGACATTCATGGGACTCGCGTCACCATGACGCTGCGCCTCAATCTCAAGACCAAGCTCGTCTACGTGGGCTACACGCTCACCCCTGTGCCCGATGGCACGGCTCTGGGTAGCACCGAGCTGCCCAACAACAAGGGCAGCGAGGAGGAATGGAAGGACATTCCAAACTGGGATTCGTTGAAGGAGGCTCTGGAATTCCTCTATAAAAACGGACTCAAGGAGCGACCCAAGCCCAAGCCGGTTGAGCCTGTACCTGCGCCCGAGCCCGAGCCCAAGCCCGAGGATCACTTTGCGGGCATCGACAGCTCGCTGAGCTCATCCGATCAGGCTCTGCTCAAGGGTATCGTCCTCATGGGCAAGAATCAGCCCAAGGAGGCGGCGCAGTTCTTTGCCCAAGCGGCGCGCGAAGATACGGAAAACGGGCGCGCCTTCTACCAGCTCGCCATCTGCTTTGAGCTCGGCATGGGTGTTGAGCAAGACATTGAGAAGTCAGCCGCCGCCTACATGAAGGCCGCACAGCTCGGCTACGCGCCCGCCCTCGTCCGCTACGCCCCTGAGTACAAGACTGCGCTGAGTGAGCTCGAGCTCACGCCCGAAGAGGGTAAGGCCATCCTCGACAAGGCGCACCAGCTCGCCGCGGCGAACTCCGTCTGGGGACGCTACAACCTCGCCACCCTCTACCGCTATGGATACGGTGTACGCAAGGATGTCGAGAAGGCACGCGCTCTCTACCGCTCCCTCGCCGATCAGGGCGATGAAGAGGCCAAGGAGCAGCTCAAGAAATGCCCCTAGTCCGAATCCACCCACTATCCAACCACCCTCCATCACGCCATGAGTACCAGCCCACCCGAAGACCCCCATGAGAACAGCAAGCCCGTCGAGCTGCCCACGCTCTTTCAGCGTCAGGTCTGCTGGGCGGCACTCAGTGGCGTGGCGATAGCCGTCATCATCGCGCTCATCTGCGCGGTGGTCATAGGGCTCGGCTACCTCTTTGTCGAGCTGGAGGCGGTGCTGCTGCCTATTATCGTGGCGGGCATCCTCGCCTACCTGCTCTTCCCCCTCGTCGTCCTCGTCCAAAAGAAGGTCAAGAATCGCCTCGCCTCCGTGCTCATCGTGCTCTTTTCCGCCTTCGTCCTGCTCGCCTCCCTGCTCGCGACCATCATCCCGCCGCTTGCGCAGCAGACAGGTGAGCTCATCGACAAC
>CAYJJA010000018.1:13734-27408 GCA_964370355.1 uncultured Akkermansia sp.
AAGCCCTTCATTCAGAGCTCTGTGGATGTCCTCATCGACAAGGCTGCAAAAGAGCGACTCGAGAAAAATGACTTCGACGGTGTCGCCGAGCTCGACGCGATCGCTGAGGGTGACTACGAGTCCAAGGTACTCGCCCTACTCAATCATCACAGCAATTTCATGGTCATCAAGGCATGGGGCTACTTGACCGCCGGCACACGCGCCCTGACGGGGACGCTGAGCTTTGTCATTGGTTTTGTCCTCGTCCCAGTCTTTCTCTTCTACTTCCTCCTTGAGAGCGAGCGCATCAGCAAGAATTGGCACAGCATTCTCCCGCTGCGTCGCTCCTACTTCCGCCATGAGCTCGTTGAGACCATCCAGCAGATCAATGGCTACGTCATCGCCTTCATACGCGGGCAGATGATTGTGAGCGTCATTGATGGAGCGATGCTCTGCTGTGCGCTGCTCATCCTCGGGCTGCCCTACGCCGTCACCATAGGAGTAGCTGCGGCACTCATAGGCATCATCCCCTACATCGGCATGATACTCACGAGTGTGCCCGCTCTCTTCATCGCGTGGTTCACCTGGGGAGATCCCGCCTATGTGATTGCGGTGGGCGTGATCTTCATTGCCGTGAGCCAGTTCGACGGCTGGGTGATTCAGCCACGCATCCTCGGCAATCAGGTCGGCATGCATGACCTCACCATTATGTTCTCTGTCATCTTCTGGGGTATGGTCTTTGGCGGCATCGTCGGCGCACTCATCGCTGTCCCGCTCACCGCCTCGATCAAGGTCATCTTCACGCGCTATGTCTGGGCCTCCTTTGTCAGAAAAAAGCCTGAAAGCACGCTCAGCGACGATGCGCCCGCTTGACAGGGTAGGGGGTAGCTGTTATAGTGACTTGTAACACTACCTCACCTTTTGATCATGCTACGATTCATTCTGCTTGTTCTTCTTCTGACCCTGCCTTCGTTTGCTCAGAGTGTTATAGTAGCGAGTTCTCCCTCAGCGACTCTTGCGCTTGCCTCATCGCCCGCTATGACCGTGATCGCGCGTGGTGGCGGTCGTGGCGGTAGTCGTAGTTCTGGAGGTTTGTTCGGATCATCGGGCTCGTCTTCGTGGTATGGCTATAGAGGCTATAATACGTCAAGACCTTTGACGGCTGCGGAGAAGAAGAGGTATCACTCGCTTCCTTGGTATGCCAGAACGTGGTATTCGCTCAAGGGGCGTCTCTTTAGTCACTCTTGGCTATTCGGAATCCTTGCCGCTATCTGGTTCTTCATCTGGGTTTTTAAACGCGACTAGCGCAACGAATAAACATCCTGAGAGTCTTTACTCGCAGGGGGGCTGTTGAGATGATGCTGTTCGGATCAGTCGAAGTAGCTCTCCTTGACGCTCTCGATCCCTGCTTGGAAAAAACCTGAAAGCAGCCTCAGCGACGATGCACCCGCTTGACAGGGTAGGGGGTAGCTGTTATAGTGACTTGTAACACTACCTCACCTTTTGATCATGCTACGCTTCATTCTGCTTGTTCTTCTTCTGACCCTGCCTTCGTTTGCTCAGAGTGTTCGTTCTCTGGATAATCTCGCAGCGACAGCTCCGTCGCTCGCCTCATCGCCCTTCACGACGGTAGCGGCGCGCCGTGGTGTGCGCCGCTCATCGGGGAGCTTGTTCCGATCATCGAGGATGTCGTATGGCCATAGAGGCTATAGCAGTACGTCGCGATCTATGCCGTGGTATGCGAGAACGTGGTATTGGTTTAAGGGCTTTTTCTTCAATAACTCTTGGGTTCTGGCTATCTTGGCGATCCTTGTGTTTATCCTTAAATACTTTAGGCGAGATTAGGGCAATTGACTTATTTTCTTAATATTTGCAAAATATATTTATTTGTTTAGATTCTTGCTAATGTGGGGGGATTTGTGGTAGTATGATAAGCATGACCCGCTGTTCGTTCGCCGCTATGCTGGCTCTGTCGTTAGGATTTATACCCTTATCGTTTTCTGCTCAGTCGCCTACTCCTGCTATGGTGTCGGAGTCAAAACCAGTGACGAATTCCGCCTATCAGCTCAATGTCGTCTACTTTCTTGGGAGTAATCGTGAGCCTATTGCTGGCTATGAAAAGCGTCTCTCTGAGCTGCTGCTTTATACGCAGAAGTTTTACGGACTTGAGATGCAGCGCAACGGCTTTGGGTATCGTAGCTTTGGGCTTGATATGAAGAGCCCTGATAGGGTGAATATCATTCTCTACCGTGCGCAGAAGCCTGATACGGCCTACCCCTACGAAAATGGTGGCGGCTGGCGTGCGAGTGTGGAGGTGAATAAGTATCTCAAGGAGAATAATCTTAGCAAGAGTCATCATACGCTCATTATTTTCCCCACTTTCTATGATGAGAAGAATACGGATGCCTCGCCGGGTGGTGTGCCTTTCTATGGCCTAGGCAAGACGGCTTGTGTGCTGGATTATGCCGACTTTGACATCAAGCATCTGGGGAAAAAGACGCCGCAGGGGCGTTTGCTGACGAAGTGGTTTGGCGGCTTTGCGCATGAGCTTGGGCATGGACTGAATCTGCCGCATAATATGGCTGTCGCTTCGGAGTACGGCTCTCATGGGGGCGGGGAATTATACCTTTCCCACGGAGCCTACTTTTATCACGGAGGGGAGTTGTGCGATCTTGGATCGCTGCGAGATTTTTTCTCGTGATAAAAGCGTCTTTTATGTGGGCAATCCTCAGGTCAGTCTGAAGCAGTCGCGTATCGAGGTCAAGGATGGCCAGATCGCTATTGATGGCGCGGCTAGCGCTAAGCTCCCCTTTTCTGCACTCAATATTTATATAGAAGAGATGCCCCTCGGGGTGAATCGCGACTACGAGGCTCATGTCTTTACTCAGGCGCTCACAGACAAGAAAGAGGCGGATGGCTCGCATAGCGCGAGTTTCTCGATGAGTATTCCTGTCGGCGAGCTCTCTGGGCAGTCGAAGAAGGAGCGTAAGGTGCGCTTTTGCTTCATCATGAAAAATGGGCAGATGCAGACCATTATAAAAGATCTGACTCTTTGAGCGACCTGTGATTCGGTGGAGGGCGGGGGGCAACATATTCCACCCTGCCGCCGAATCGCGCTTGATCTGGCTGTGCATTTCGATTAGAATGCAGTGAGCTATGATCAGTACAGAATTTCCCTACGGTCCCGATTTTCCCATTCTTTGTGTCGATACTCCCCTGTGCCGTGCGCGTGTGTCTCTCTATGGGGCTCACGTGCTGAGCTGGGAGCCTTGTGGTCAGCGTGATGTGTTTTTCCTCAGCCCTCAGGTGGAGTTCGCCCGAGGGAAGGCTCTGCGTGGGGGGGTCCCGCTCTGCTGGCCTTGGTTTGGGAAGCATCCTGAGGATGCGAGTCTGCCCAGTCATGGGGTGGCTCGTACGGCTCTCTGGCAGTTGTCGCGCTCCGAAGTGGATGAGGCAGGGGTGGCGCATCTCGTGCTCGCGCTGCCTCCTCAGGATGAGATGACGCCTAGTGCTGCTGTGGTCTTGGAGCTGGGCTCTGAGTTGATCATGTCTCTGATGACGCAGGATGTGCCTCATCAGATGAGTTTTTCTGCTGCGCAGCATAGTTATTTCTCCGTGAGTGATTATGAGGCTGTCGCGATCACGGGCTTGGAGGAATCTGCCTTCCAAGAGTACGCGGCTGCTCCTGTCGAGCATTTGGAAGATCCTCTCATCCCCGCTGGCAATATTGATCGTATTTATCACCCTGTGGACAAGCAGGCGGAGATCTGTATTCACGATCCAGCATGGGGACGCACGATTCGTATCTTGCGTGATGGCTCGGAGTCGAGTATTGTGTGGAATCCCGGTGCTGAGGGCGCGGCGGCAATGGGGGATCTGGGCGAGGGGAATCATCGCGGCTTTATCGCGGTGGAGTCTGCCGTGGTGCCCGCTGAGCAGCTCTCGCTGCGCTATGGTGATACGCATCGCTTGACGACGCGTGTGCAGGTGGTAGCTATTGATTGATCTGCTGCTATGCGTTCTTTGCTTTCTTTGACGGCGGCGGCTGGTCTGTCGGAATGGGTGCTATGTTCTTCACAGGGGATCTTGGTTGACTGTGCGGCTGCCTTGCAGCAGGTCGCGGGGCTGCGCTCGTGGCAGTTGCCTACGCCTCGGCTGGCGGCTTCTTTTGCACTCGGGCGGGTGCGTGTGACGGAGTATCCTGTGGTCTTGCTCGCACACGCGGAGCAGGCTGCTGATTTTGCCCCTCTCCTTGTGGAGTTGCAGGCTTTGCGGCGTTCGGTTCTGCTTCTTTTGATTGGTGAGCCCGCTGCGGATTGTTTACCTGTGGAGGTCCAGCGAGTCGCAGAGCTCGATGAGAGTGCTTTGTGTCGTGCGGTGGAGCTGGCTGAGCCTGTCGTGGCAGCTATGAGTGAGGTTGACTTTGAAGCTTTTATGGCTGAGGGGGTTCCTAAAAAGACGCGTACGGCGTCACGGCTGCCCGAGCCGCGTTTTCGTGGGTCGCTTGTTGCGCTCTCGACGCTGCTGCGTTTTCGCTATCACGAGGGTATCATCTTGGCGATAGGTCAGCTTGAGCCTTCGGAGCTGCAGTCGGTGCTCTGGTTTGCGGAGACCTTGCGTGTGCCTGCTGTGGTGGATGCCTGTAGTGGGCTGCGTGAGCAGCTCGATCATCTGCGCTTGTCGCGTCCTTCCTTGCTCTTGGAGCAGTCGCTGCCTTATCATGTGATACGACTGGGGGATTTTTCTTTTGAAAGCCCCGAGCAGCAGGAGATCTGGGCGCAGGTGTTTGCGCATGGAGGCGGTGAGCTTTTTGAGATTTCTCGCACGGGGAGGAGTTCTTTTGCCGAGCGTTCGCAGCTGGTTGTCGGTGAGCTTGAGCAGGTGATGAAGGCTCTGGGCGATGTGCAGCAGGTGGGGGATGTCTTGGATATCTTGCCCAGCTCGCGACAGCGTGAGGCGCGTCTGGAGGAGCTCGTGCATTGTGATCCTGAGGGTGCTGAGGCGATGATGTTTACTCTCTCGCAGTATGTGACCTTGGCTCAGAGTGTGACTCTGGGGGATGCGGAGTGTGCGGCGCGCTGGAATGAGCATGCGCAGCATCAGTTTCCCGTGCATCGTGTGACGATGGCTACTCAGGGAGGATGTTTTTCACCTCTGGCGGAGTATTTGGCTCTGTCCTTGGATGAGGCTTATTCATTCTACCTTGCGGTGCAGGGGGAGGATGCAGCCGAGATGGCTGAGCTGCTAGCGCAGTTGCCCAAGGCTCATCGTGTCCTTTGTTTGCGCGAGGCTTGTGAGCTTGACGCTGTCCGCTGCCAGTCTGTGCATCAGCTGGATGATCTCGATGCACTCAATGATTTTTCTGAGGGGCAGCCTGCGACTCTCATCCTTCATCTCGCGACCTCATGCTGAGGTCGCGTAGTAGGTCTTCGCGACCTGCTGGAAGGTGATCAAAGTGGTGGAGCAGTGACTGATGTGCGCATCGGTCACTGCGATAGAGTCCGTGCAGAGTGGCAAGGCGTTTTTCAAAGTGCAGAAGTATACTACTAGCTGCGGGCTCACGGGCGAGGTAGTCGAGGGCTGCCGAGATGAGCTGATGCCAAACGGGCTCGTTCTCATGGCTTTCAACGGTGGCCTCAATCAGGCGCGACATGTAGCTAGCGAGGCGTAGCTTGAGCAGCTGCTTGCGGAGCTCAAGACGCGGGCGCAAGAGTTGCACAGATTTGAGCGTGTGCAGATCTCCCTTCTTTGCTCGCGTGCCGTGGATCTCGCATTCATAAAAGAGGTCGATGAGACCAAAGAAGTCGCTGCCCGCCTTTCGCGCCTGACGCGCGAGGGCGCGTATGACACCGTGCTCCTCTGTGCTGAGCACGACGATGAGGCCGTGCTCTCCATAGGGGTAGAGTCTCAGTACGCTTGCCTCGCCGTGGAGCATCTATTTCTTGTCGGAGATGTAGCGATTAATGACCCCTGAGAGCATCATGCCCTTGTGGTAGGCTCGCAGCAAGGGGTAGTTTTTAAAGATGCGGTCGGCGGAGTCCAGCTCTCCTTTAGCCTTGACTCTTTCTCCTGAGACGATGTAGAGTGTAGACTGCGTAAAGTAATAAAGTGGGGTGTCGTCCATGGGGCGCGTGTGGCTCACGAGCTTGTGCGCCTCCTGTTGCTTGTCCATCATGATGAGGCAGAGGAATTGGCGGTAGAGCAGGACGTTGTAGAGGTCGGAGTCCTTTTTGGGATTGAGAGCGCTGAGTACCTTGGTGAGCTCGTCGTAACCTTTCTGAAAGTTGCCCTGCGCGAGGTGGATGGAGGAGAGGTTGAGCTGGACGACGGAGTTGCTAGGCTCAATTTGGAGGGAGCGGCGGCAGACTTTTTCTGCCTCTGCGTACTGCTCTTGCTCAATGTAGGCTCCTGCAAGGAGATTCCACACGTTGGGGTTTTTGTTAAAGATGAGCTCGCAGCTATTCAGGTAGCCTATGCATTCGAGCCACTTGGAGTTCTTGTAGGCCTCCTTGGCAAAGTTGAAATTGCGGATGTAGCGCTCGCGTTTGTCGCGGGGGATGTTCGTGAGCTCGACGACCCAGCTGGGCAGGTCCTTGACATCGTCGAGTGTTTGTGCTTGTTGGGCAGGGAGTAGTGTGCTCGCTAGCAGCATGCTAGCGAGTAGTGTCGTGCTGAGTCTGGTCTTCATGAGGGGAATCTTTCAAGTATGGTCTGATATATATGGGACACAGACAATCCGTATTTGTTGCGTAGTATGTCAAGAGTACCATGTTCGACGTAGAGATCAGGCCATGCGACTAGATGGAGGGGGGTCTTGATCTGGTGCTTGGCGAGGAGCTCGGCTACAGCAGAGCCAAAGCCACCGACGCAGCTGTGGTCCTCGAGTGTAACCAGCATGCGGCATTGACGCGCCATGCGCAGGATGCAGTCCTCATCAAGGGGCTTGATGAAGCGTGCATTGACGTGTGCGACACTGAGGTTGTGCTCGCTTTGGAGCTTTTGAGCGACTTCGCCGGCAAGGCTATTCATATTCCCCAGGGCGAGTAGCGCGATATCTGTGCCATCGGCGATGAGCTCAGCCTTGCCGATGGGGAGGGGGCTTGGCTTTTCGGGGAGCGTGGCTCCTGTTCCAGCACCGCGTGGGTAGCGTATAGAAGAGGGCTTGTCGTTGATCTCATTCATGGTGGCGAGCATGTGGCAGAGCTCGCTCTCGTCCTTGGGCTGCATCATGATGAGATTGGGGATGGCGCGTAGCATGGCGATGTCGTAGAGCCCGTGGTGGGTGGGACCATCGTCTGGGGAGAGCCCCGCTCTGTCCATGCAGAAGCGCACGGGGAGATTTTGCAGAGCCGCATCATGCTGGATCATGTCCACGCAGCGTTGCATGAAGGTGGAGTAGATGGCGAGATAGGGCTTGAAGCCCTCCGTCGCCATGCCACTGGCAAAGATGGCGGCATGTTCTTCGGCTATGCCTACGTCATAGAAGCGTTTTGGAAAGTGCTCGCGAAAGAGGTTGAGCTTGGTACCACTGGGCATGGCCGCGGTGATGGCGACGATGCGTGGATCCTGCTCTGCGAGGTCGGTGACGCAGCGTGCAAAGACCTCGGAGTAGGTGAGATCTCCACTCTCCGTGGTGCCATCCTCAATGTTATAGCCGCCTATGCCGTGAAATTTGGTGGGGTTCTGCGCTGCGGGTTCGTAGCCGCGTCCCTTTTCTGTGATGACGTGGATGATGGCGGGCTTGTCGAGCTTTTGCGCGATGCGCAGGAGTCGCTCTAGGCGGTTAATGTCGTGCCCGTCGGTGGGACCGTAGTAGGTGAGCCCCAGTTGCTCAAAGAAGCTCAAGGGGCTAATCAGGCTGCGTGCCGCGCTGACGAGCTTGTCCGCCTGATTGCGTGCCTCCGAGCCCGCGAGCTTTTGGATGAACTCTCGTGACCGCGCGCGCAGCCAGTTGTAGGCCTCGGTTTCTTGGAGGGAGGAAAAGTACTTTGACAGCGAGCCTACGTTCTTGTCGATACTCCATTCATTGTCATTGAGTATGATGATGAAGCGTCGTGTCGTGGTCGCGATGTTGTTGAGTGCCTCTAGGGTAGGACCGCAGGCAAAGGCACCGTCGCCGACCACGGAGACGACGTGGTAGGAGTCTTCGCCCAGATCTCGCGCGGCTGCAATGCCCAGAGCGGCTGAGAGGGCGGTGCCGGCGTGCCCCGCACCAAAGGCATCGTGCTCGGATTCTGAGCGCTTCATAAAGCCTGAGATGCCTCCGTGCTGTCGTATGGTAGAGAGCTGGGAGGCTCGTCCTGTGAGCATTTTGTGTACGTAAGCCTGATGGGATACGTCAAAGAGGAACTTGTCTTTGGGGGTATCAAAGACTCGGTGCATCGCGATGCTGAGCTCGACGACACCGAGATTGGGGGCGAGGTGCCCCCCTGTGAGGGAGAGCGAGTCGATGAGCCTGTGGCGTATTTCTTCGGCGAGACGGGGGAGGTCTTCTGAAGGGAGAGTTTTGAGATCTGCGGGAGAGAGGATGCGCTCAAGCAATGCTGGGGCATCAGAGGAGGGTGAAATCATGGTCTTGGGGTGACGAGGTATCGGAGTGAGGGACACTTGCAGGGGGGGCTTCGAGCTGCTTGATGCGTAGCTCGGCTTGCTCAAGGACGGAGGCGCAGTTGCGGCTGATTTGGGTGCCTTCTTCGGCGAGGCTGATCATGCTCTCTAGACTGGTGTCTGGATCATCCATGAGGGCAATGATCTCCTCAAGTCGCTGTGTCGCGGCGTTGAAGTCCATTGCTTTCGCGTCTTCTCGCGCAGGCTCGGTGGGGCTCTTAGCTATGCTCATTATCGTGTTATTGGCGAGGGATTTCCTCCTTGGCGTAGTACATCATGTGATAGCCAAGGAGGGGATAGCGATGTGAGTAGTCGCCGAGACGCGAAACGAGTGCACCGATGTTGTTGGAGGCTTCTGTTCCTGCAAAGATGTCGGCAAACCACACATTTTGTTTGGGCGTGCGGCTGCACAGCATGCCCTCGATGACGACGGGGAAGAAGTCTCCACTCTTCTCTTCTATCGCATTGAGTCCAGCACGCTCATCGGAGTTCATATCAGCCATGATGTAGGATTGGGGCGTGACGAGGATGCCTTGGATATCGTAGTTCGAGCGCTCAAGTACGGGGGTGATATCATCTCTGAGCTCTTTGACATTGAGGGGTGTCCACATACTCTTGCGGTCGGCGTACCAGGCGACAGCCCATGGCTGATCGGAGAGGATGAGGTCTTTCTCATTGGTGATGTCTGCGAATCGTGTGTTGAGTGCCGCCGGGTAGTAGGGGGGGAAGTGGAGTCTAGCAAGGCTCATAAAGACAAGCGAGAGACCGTAGGCGGCAAAGAGGGGGGCTAGCAGGATGTAGAGCTGCGAGGCGGAGATGTCTCCCTTTGCCCCAAAGAGAGCCATGCCTATGCTCACAAAGAGCCAGACGAAGAATACGAACCACTTGAGCGTATTGGTGCTCTCCTTTTTGTAGCGGGTAAAGAGGCTCAGGAAGAAGAGAGGGACGACGATGATGGCTCCCATCATGGTGTAGACATTATTGAGCTGCGCAAAGGTCTTGCCCATGAGTCGCAGCCAGAAGCTAGAGCTATTGAGCGGTAGATTCCCCACATTGGTCAGGCGCATGACCATCTCAGAGCCAGCTCCATCAAAATTATAGAATTCGTAGTACAGATTCCCCACAAGCGAGCCCGTCGCGCTGGCATTAATCAGAATGGGCACGATGAGCAGAATGAGCAAAACCACAGCCCCTATGATGGAATAGATGCCGTGTGGGCGGAAGAAGATAGCGACAAAGAGCAGAGCCCCCAGTGCTACCCATATCCCCATCCATGAGGTCAGGCAGAGTAGGGCGAGCAGGGTGAAGCCTGCTGAGAGAAAGATCACCTTCTTCATCCCAGAATCGCGGCTGAAATCAATGGCTCTGACAAAGCAGTGTGCCGCACCGATGAAGAAGCAGAGCATCATCATCTGGGGCAGTCCGCTCGTGGCGAACTCAAGAAAGAGATTGCTCAGAGCAATAAAGCCCACCGTCGTGTAGGCGAGGTATTCATCAAAGAGTCGTCGCGAAAGGTAAAATATCTGAATGAGCGCGATGATAAAGAAGAGGGCACTCACGCCAGCGATGACGCGGTCTGGCGCATAGATCTTAGGCGAGATGTCCTCAAGGCGTGTCGCCTCAAAATCAGCCTGTCCTGTGATCTTGAGCGCGAGCGCGAGCGTGTAGGGGTAGATAGGCGCGTAATTCGTGTCGCGGAAATTGTCGAGATCAAGCTGCTCAACGCCTCTCTCTTTTAGGACCTTGGCGTGATCCATGAACTCCACAGGACGGATAAACTGCGTGGTAAAGCCTTCTCCACGTGCAATGTTGCGTGCGATTTGCGCCTGATCCATGGACTCGGCGTAAAAGAGACCTCGGAAGGTGAGCACGAGCTGAATGGTGACAAGCGCGAGAACGAGAAGGAGCAAGATGACTCGTATCGATGTGTGGTGTTTATTGATCGAGGTGAGGCTGTTGTTCATATAGGCTGAGGGTATGTATTTAAATGTAGGCGCGATAGACGTCTGGCTGGGCGCTGAGTTTGCGCTGCAGTGTGCGACGACTCAGCCCTAGCAGCTCGGCGGCAGCCGTGCGATTGCCCTTGGTGTAGGCGAGTGCTGCGAGGATGGTTCGCTGCTCAAGGCATTCTAGATTAAACTGGGGGTGTTGTTCAAGCTTATTATCGAGAAAAGATGACTGCATCGCTTCTCCTCTTTCTTCGCTGTGGCTTGTGTAAAGGTACTCAGGCAGATCTTCGCGCTCGATGACGCTCTGCTCACTCATGACTACCGCGTATTCGATGGCGGTGCGTAGTTGCCGCACATTGCCAGGCCAGCTGTAGTGGCGCAGCAGGTCGAGTGCTGGGCGGCTGAGTTGCTTGAGATCCTTGGCGTTTTCTTCACAGAGCTCGCGTAGGAAGACCTGAGCCATGAGCACGACATCTCCCTGTCGCTCGCGCAGGGCGGGGAGCTGTAGTGAGATGACGTTCAGTCGCTGAAAGAGATCAAGGCGGAAGCTTCCCTCCGCGACCATGCTCTCTAGCTTTCTGTTGGTGGCGGCGATGATGCGCACATTGATGGGGATGCTCTTGTTGCTACCGACGCGCTCAATGCTGCGCTCCGAGAGTACGCGTAGGAGCTTGACTTGCGTCGGGATGTCGATTTCTCCTATCTCATCAAGAAAGATGGTGCCACCGTCCGCCTCCTCAAAGCGTCCTATGCGCCGCTGCGCGGCTCCGGTGAATGCCCCACGCTCGTGGCCAAAGAGCTCGCTTTCCATGAGCTGGGGGGAGAGAGCCGCGCAGTTGACCGCTACCCATTTTTGCGCCGGACGTCCCGAGAGCTTGTGCAGGGCGCGTGCGACAAGCTCCTTACCCGTCCCGCTCTCGCCCTCAATGAGGACACTAGCTGTGGTCGGGGCGACCTGCTTGATGCGGTGAAAGATGTCTTGCATCTGCGGGCTATCGCCCAGCATGCGATCGAGCTGTGCGTTGGGGTGGAGCTGGGTGACGAGCTGCTCATTTTGCTTTTCGAGCTGGCGCGAATGAGCCGCGCGTTTGAGTAGCAGCTCGACCTCGTCGAGATTGAGCGGCTTGTTGAGGAAGTAATAGGCTCCGTGTCGGCGCGCCTCAGCTGCGATATCATCACTGCCATAGGCTGTCATCATGATGGAGCAAGGTGGCGCAGGCAGAGTCTGGGCGTAGTCGATGAGCTCCATGCCGCTCTCGCCACCGAGGCGCAAATCCGTCAGCAGTATATCTATAGGCTCACTCTCCATGAGGGCGCGTGCCGCTGCTCCATGACTGACAGCAAAGACCTCGTACTCTTCCTCCAAGGCGAGGGAGAGCGCGTCACGCGTGGATTTCTCATCATCCACGATGAGCAGGAGGGGGAGCATGTAGATTCCTGTCGTTTGAAGATTAGATCAGCCAGAGCCCTTCCGACTCGTCAAAGCCAAACATGATGTTGAAGGCGTGCACACCCTGTCCTCCTGCGCCCTTGACTACATTGTCCTCCGCGCTCATGAGGATGAGACGCTGGGTGCGTGGGTCTATAGCCCAGCCGAGGTCGAGGAAATTGGTGCGTGTGACATTCTTGGTGTCTGCGGCCTTGTTCTGCCCGAGGAGGCGCACAAAGGGTGCACCGGCATAGGCGGCTTGGAGGCAGGATTCTATCGCGCTGGCATCGACATTCTCAGCGAGCTTTGCCACGGAGGTGGTGATAATGCCTGTATTCACTGGCATGAGATGCGGGGTGAAGGTGATGATGACAGGCACGCCCGCTGCGAGGCTGAGCTCCTGCTCGATCTCAGAGAGGTGGCGATGCCGAGGCACACCATAAGCCCTCGTGCTCTCATTACATTCGCAGAATAGAAGCGAGATATCAGCCTTGCGTCCTGCGCCTGAGACGCCACTGGAGCTATTCACGACGATGTCCTGAGGCTGGATGAGTCCTGCCTTCAGGAGGGGGACGAGTGGGAGAATGATGCTGGTAGGGTAGCAGCCAGGCGAGCCCACGAGACGCGCCTCGCGTATCTCTTTTGCATGCAGCTCGGGCATGCCATAGACTGCTTCTTGGAGTAAGGGTATATTCGGGTGCTCACTGCCGTAGAATTCCTCATAGACAGCGGGGTCATTGAGGCGAAAATCCGCCGAGAGGTCAATCACGCGCACACCCGCCTCGACGAGTCCGCCTGCATAGGAGGCGGATACTCCGTGAGGGAGTGCGAGAAAGGCAACCTGCGCTCCTGTCGCGACGATGGCAGCGACATCCGAATCGCTGAAGCGCATGTCAGCTCCTGGTAGGTGAGCAAAGCGGGCAAAGACATCCGAGAGCTGCTGGCCTGCATACTGGCGCGAGGTCGCGCAGATGAGCTCGACTCCGCGATGGAGCAGTAGGATGCGTAGCAATTCTTGTCCAGTGTAGCCACTGGCCCCGACGACGGCTGTCTTGATTCTAGTCATGTATGGGCTTAGAGTAGCACAGCTGGCGAGATATTTCAAGTCCGAAGAGAAAAGGCTTGCAATATGAGGACTCATCTTATATAATCCGCGCACATTTCTCCGATCAGTAGCTTTAGGTGCCCCGTTGGTTACTGATAATTAGGGGCTTCGAGGAGAATTGAACCATTAACCTAACCACACATTTAATGAGTAACTCTGAATTGGAAGCCTTGATTGACTCTAAGCTTCCTTCCTTCCGCAAAGGTGATATCGTCAACGGTACTATCCTTGAAATCCGCCCCCAAGTCGTCCTCGTCGACATTGGTTATAAGTCCGAAGGTGTCATTTCTATCTCCGAATTCGAAGATGAAGACATCGAAGTCGGCGACCTGATTGAAGTCCTTCTTGAAAACCTTGAAAACGACGAAGGTCTCGTCGTCCTCTCCAAGGAAAAAGCAGCCCACAAGCAAAACTGGGATAAGATCGTTGCAGTCTTCAAAGACGGCGGTCTCGTCAAGGGCAAGGTCAAGAGCGTCGTCAAGGGCGGTCTCATGGTCAACGTCGGTGTCGAAGCCTTCCTCCCAGGCTCCCAAGTCGATATCATCCCCCCCAAAGATCTCAACGAATTTGTTGGTCAGGTCTACGAATTTAAGATCGTTAAGGTC
>CAYJJA010000019.1:0-1200 GCA_964370355.1 uncultured Akkermansia sp.
AGCTATGATTTCATCTCGCAAGTCGTGCGCATGTTTGATAAGGAGCTGCACCAGTTTTATATCTATGCCCAATACCTGCTGCGGGTCTTGCCCCGAGAGCGTGAAGATAGGCTGAATCTGCAAGAGTTCCTAACACTGGAGCACTACCGCCTTGAAAAACAAGCCGAGCTCAGCCTCAGCCTAGGCGGGAGTGAAGAGGGCTTGGAGCATGGCAAGGGGGATGGCACACCTCGAAAAGAAGAGCTCAGCCCCCTAGAAGAGCTCATCAGCAAATTCAATGAGCGATGGGGGACGAAGTTCACAGAGGACGATATTGTCTTCTTCATGCGCCTCATCTCTCCGCTTGAGCGCAAAGAGGGGCTGAAGAATTTTGCCAAATCCAACACCGAGCAGATGTTCTTCCAAGAGTACAAGAAGGAGTTTGAAAAGGTGTTTCTCGATGCCATGCAGTCGGGCAATGAGTTCATCTCACTGCTCATGAACAACGCAGAAGCCTATGAAGACGCATGCAAGCGCATAGGCTCGCATTTATTCAGGCAGTTCACGTCGCGCTAGGGGAGCGAGCTCGCTGAGTAGAAAGGCTGATTTCTACTTTGGCGATAGTCAATGTAGGAGAATGGGTGGGTACTTGTACCCAGAATCATCCTATCAAATCTTCTTTTCGCGATCGTGCAGATTGCTCCTTGAGAGCTGCGGCTTCTTCAGGCTCAACGTAGCAGCCACTTAGCAAATATAAATGGCGCTCAATTTGCATGCTGTTGGGCTAGGGAAGAGGATCTTTACAGAGAGCAAACATCCATATCCGCCCTACAATCACACATCATAGAGGTTTTTTTGATCTGATATGACGGAGGCTTGCTCTCTTAAGTACTCATTGAATTGGTCTAAACAATTTTCAAAGGTAATAGTAGTCCCTTCTGCTCGCATTTGTTGCGCAATGGCAACACCGTGCTCAATCACACTGGCACGGAGTACGCCCGATGGGTGAGAATGTGAGCCTCCCGATGAAGCAAGTGAATCCTTGAAATTATTTGTATCAATACCGTCTATACCAGCATGAATTCCTGCAAAATAATCACAAGCAAGCTCGTGTTCCCAATTATCCAGATCGGGTATTCCTTGCAGAGCGCGGTGTGCGCACTCATGAGTATAAATCAGAGTTAGCGAATCTTGCCCAGATACGCCCATTTCCATCAATTG
>CAYJJA010000019.1:1210-15236 GCA_964370355.1 uncultured Akkermansia sp.
TTCGGCTGTAGCACCATCTTGATTCCAAACGCATGTTTGGTCTGCATTGATGACAGGAACTTCTTCTATGTGAAAGAAGTCACAAGACTCTTTTACCGCAGTAAGAACCATCTCATCCGTTAAAATGAAATCATTCACCGCTTGGATTTCCTCCTGCGCCTCTTGAATGATGATGTCTGTCACAATATCTCCAGTAGGCTCCCATGCGAGGGGAGTTGTTGCAGGCTCAAGTATCTCGCTTGAGAGCGTATCTAGAGTTGAAAGCTCACTGAGACCAGCCAAACCGAGCTGCGTTTTAGGGTCGAGCACTGTGGGTGCCGAAGTATCAATTAACGAGGCTGACGACGCCTGATCAAGCGCATCACCAGCATGATTGATGGAGGAGGTGTCGTTGCCTCCCATGTCTAAGTCAAAGAATTGTGCTTCGTTCATGATTGATGTAGGGGGAAAATTGTATAATAGGAGTCCTCATATCGCCATTATTAAAGCAAACAACGATATGATAAGCTGAATTTTGTTTTTTCTCTGCCGTGGTGGGTCATGTAGATACTATTGCTATTTGATTGTTGATGTGTGCAATTTTTTCATTAAGGGGGCTTCTCATTTCTCGCGAGGTAAGATTTTGAGATGATTTTAGAGTTGGATTTTTCACGAATTGATGTCTCAGAGTATCCTATGAGACGAAAATTCGGACAAATTGCATGCCAATTTGAGACCAGAGCCCCCACGACACCTCGTGGGGGAGAGGCGACGGGAAAATCCAGCCTAAAAGCACTCAAAAGCTGCCTCGTGAAGCGATTTTCTGAATTTTCTTATTTAGCATGACGAGAATTTAGAAGTCTCCTTAAGCATGTGTCAGTGATTCTATTAATAGGCGCAGGCGTTCTCGTAATGGCAGTATATGACATTCTCTTTTGATCTTTGCATTCTTAGCAAGGTTATTCTGATTCTCCAATGACTCTTTTTTAAGTATTCGAGTTCTCTCGATTTCTTCCAGTAGGGCTTGTTTCTGATTCTCCATGGATTTCTCATAACATCCTAGATAGGTGGAACTAACAAATTTAGTAATCATGGCTAAACCAGATTTAATCTTATCAATTGCTTCTGGATTATTATTAACTTCAAGAAGTTTGTAATAGAGCGCATCATATAACTTCAACTCTTTTTTACTGAGCTGATCTTTTGATGTGATGGTATCGCGATCATCCTCTCCTTTAATCAGCATAATGACCTGAACGATTACTCCAATAATAATTGCGACCCCCATAGTAAACAATGCATCTAATACTATGAATACGATGGAGGCAACAATCCAAGCTTTAATATAGAGTATAACATCATCAATGACACCAGAAATAATTACTTTTTTGAAATCTTGTAATTCGGACTCATTCATCCTAGCTGTTGATACATCGCGTTTAAAATCTATATTATCCAGTCTATGTGAAGGGAATCTTATTGTATATTCCTTAATATATACACAATCCTCTACTGCTTTATCCCATTTAGCATCTATGCTATCATTAATTCGATTTAATTCGCGTTCAATGATATGGTAATATTGGTTTTCACCCGATTTAATGGATGCTGTCCATACATTCAGTGAAGTTGTCATCTCTTGTTCGATGACTTGCTTCAGTGCGGGCTCGACTAAATTTTTAAGCTTCTCGGCTTGTGCATCTTTCTTGTAACCCATAGCATGCAAACCAGCTGTCGTAAATGCGGCAAAGGTCTTGAGAATGGGATAAAGCTGTACTGTGCTATTCAAACTAATTGTCTCAACATTATTACTGAAAATGGTACGAAATCCATCTTCTAGCATAGAATCGAACACGTCGTCTGGAAATGCGGTTTTGAGAATTCTTTTAATATGTTGCTGAAAATCATCAAGTGCAGCTTGTGACTCTTGGAATTCAGCTTCGCAATCAGCAAGTGATTTTTTTGCGATTTCTTCTTGTGTTTTAAGATTAGTCGCAATTGTATCAAGAGCTCTTTTTGCAAACTCAGCCCCAGATTCAATGAGAATAGAATACGCTTTTCGGTCAATGATAAATTTTTCAATTGAACTAAATAGCTCATTGGAGGAACTTGATGATAAAACGGTTTTGACGCTTTCGTGACACAGTTTTGAAATGTTTCTTAATTTTTTATCTTTCAAAACGCTGCCGCGGTCGTTGATCTGTTCTACCCACAGATTTTCAATACTTTCATCTTCATAATCAAACTGCTTCGCCAAATTTTGAAATTGCTCAACGCTATGCTCATCGCATTGCTTGTTCAAGTAGGTCTGCCCAAACTCGCCTAAGAAAAATAATAGAGAGTTGAATGTATGAATTTCGAGTGAGTTTCGCTCAAAGCCCAAATTGATTAATTTATTCCTATTTGCATCTATAATATTTTGAGTCGTGCTTTTGCTACCTCGTGTATTAACGGCAAAAAATATTTTATCGCATGAAATATTTTTATTAACAATTTCCTTTAAAGCTATTGTGTCACCTTCCCCCATTTCTTTTTGACCACCGAGGAGGTATAAAATAGCATCAGACTGAGGGAGGATGTCAAATGCTACCTTAGAATCCCACTTACTAGTAAAAAGACCAGGGCAATCTGTTATCGTACATCCGAGCCTTGCCAGATTTTTTGAGTGTATATAGCAGTCAATCCCCCCAATAAAGGCAAAAACTATTTCATCTGCACGAAATGCGGATACACCTTCATTAGCCCAATGCTTAGACCAAGTTTTAGGAAATACTGCTAATTTTGAAATGTCATTAATACTAAAAATATTACCTTTTTTTAGTTTTCTGATATAAGGGTCATTATAAAAATGCAATATAATTTCTGCAATTCTTACAATGTCAAGAGCTTCATTATGCAAAGAGTTAAGTAATCGTTTTTTTTCTTTGGCGACAGCTTGAGAGACAATTTTGAAATGTGCAGGATTTGCCAAACGCAAAGAATCAATTAAATTATCGCTCAATTCCTTCCTGTCTGAAATTTCACTTAGAACTATGTGTGATTCAATTATAGTGCTTATACTCTGTAAGAGTTGACTATCATTTTTCCAATATACTCGTGAATATTCTTTTTTGTTTTTATCGGAAAGATTGGATGCCGTAATGCGACAAGCAGAGGTCTTCGTCATTGCTCCTCTGGGGCTTATTTCGCGCCCATCGCAAAATGCGTTAAATGTAGTCGATTTCCCTCCTTGAAATTCACCAATTAAGGTAATATTAAATTGATTTTCGAGGCACTTATTGCGTATGCTCTGAAATCGTGTGATTTCAGAGTCACTCAAGCCTTCAACCTTTAAGATATCTTGCAGAATATCTAGCAGCTCATCTCTTTTGCGAGTATAGTCTTGAGCATCCAGTTTAAAGTTATCTTTAGTAACTCTTTTCATTTTTTGTGTTACTTTTTTCATATTCCTATATTGAAATAATTTATTAAATTCTCTTATGAAAAAATAATCTTGAGGCAAGAAAATATCATTTCTTGAGAAAATCTCTTCGTCAGCTAGTGATTTATCAATGGTTTTTCGTTTGATGAGGCATTGATTAAGTAATTCTCTTAGTTCTTTTTGAAATAGATCATCAGGGAATAAAGATTTGATTTTAGCTAAATAAATAATAGCATAGTCAGGTGTTACAACTTTTCTATCATCTGCAATATACTCTCGGTAGCATTTTATGTAAGCATCGGCTAATTGCTTGCTAAGGGGTTTACAATCGTTGCTTTTTGTGATTGGTAGGAGAGGTGCAATTGAATAGTAACTCCAATAGTACATATCGGCGACATATCCGATGAATGCGCTTAGCGTTTCTACCTGCTCGATGACGATAGATTGTATCTCATCTATGCTATAGTCTGTTTTATTTCTCTTATAGTGCTTGCTGATCCCTTCTGGCGTGAACTCCAGCTCGATGATCTCTCCTCTGAGTTGGGGGTTGTCTATGCTATCGCCCTTGGTTACTCCCCATAGTGAGATGTGGTAGCAGAAGTTGATGCCCTCAGGCTCATCTTTGATGTAGGGGGTTATTGTCAGAACAGGCAGATGCGGGAGCTGCGCTTTGAGATTGGGTATTTTGGGACCTATCTCCCCTGCGTCTTTATAGGCACCGCTATAGTAGAGAATGGGGTGGGTGGAGTTTGCTCCCCAGTTTTTTGAGAGGACAACTGAAAGTTTGTGCTCTAGTCTAGGGTAGACAAGTTGGTTGAAGAGGCTATCATTGCTCCTTGAGAGTATGCAATGAAGAGCCACAGTGCTCCGTGTCGCGAGCTCAGGGCGTTCAAATAAGCCTATTGATTCGTCTTTCATGACGAAGGGCGGGACACGTAATGGCCAGTTTTGAAGCGCGTTGCCGTAGCCATCTACATGGATGCTGTGAGAAAAACTCTCTTCTATAGATTGGAGCCTTAATTGATGGGCTTCCCAATCATTGTGCTCTTGGAGTTTCTCCATTTCGCGCTTTCTTGCGGCTGCGCGTTCAAAATTGCGTTGTTGTAGCGCGCTTTCGTATTGCTTTTGGATATTATCTAGTCTTGCCTGAGTTTTGGTGTTCCTCAGATATCCTAATCCCGCAGCGGCTACTTGTGCCGCGATGACTCCAATCATTAGTGGCATTATTTTATGGTGGTTAGGGGTGGGGCTGTAGGTAGCAGCAAGGACTGGCGTGTGCTCTCTAAGGATTGCTGGTTTTCACAGAGAGATTGATAGAGGGCAGTGCCTGATATTTTGAGCATGTCATTATACTCACGCATGAGGAACTCTTGATGGCTATCAGGTAGAGATGCAAAACGCTCTTTGAGAAGAGTGGGGAGAATTGCTGGAGCTTGATATTCACTTAGCATGTAGGAGTCTCGCACGACTCCTGCGACAAGTAGCATCGCGTTGCCTAATTTTAATTCACTCTCAGGGCTGATCTCTTTGTCGTTGTAATCTATTGATAGTGCTGTGTAATGATTGTATGATTCTATCCCTGCGCGTGAAAAACTCCACATAGACACATTGATGTGCATTTGTCCATCTTGATAGTAGGGCATGATAAGCAAGGTGGGCAGCCCTTGCATGAGATAGTGCAAATTGAGCCCTTGTGCCATCCCTCCTTTGTATTCATCTCTCCATGCAGCTGCGTAAAAATGTATATTGGCAATATCATTCAAAGCTTTGCGAAGCTTGGTGCAGAAATTATTATAATTTTTGTTGTAGTTGATAGCGTTAGATGCCGAAACAATAATTGTCAAGGGCTGTATGGGGCTTTCTTTTGTGTGGAGGCTCCAAATTGTGTTGATGTCAATCACTAATGGCCAGCAATTGTTTTTGAAATAGTTGAACTCAACTCTTTTCTTTTGATTCTCAAATTGCTTTAAGGCTTGCTCGTTTTGGTACAATCTACCTAGTTGAAGCTTTTTGCGATTGGCACTGAGTTCACATTGGAATTGCTCATCTTCAAATTGCTCTTTGAGCGTATTGAGCTTCTTTCTGTATTCAATTCCCTCGATAGAACGTTGTTCATTGCTTCTAGCTCCAAGCTTACCAAATGCTAACGATTTGATAGCATTCGCAAAAAAAAATGGTGAGCATACACTGAAATCCATGGTGAGTCTTGGGGTGAAGATTGAGCGATATCTTTCCTACCTATGACCCTACCATTATCTGAAGGCGTATGCAAGTTTTTTTTTATATGATTTTCAATGCGATTTTTCATGTTTTTATATCTCAATTGCTAATATTTAGACTCTTAAAAATGAGGTTTCACGTTTTTTAGCGCTGCCCCACTATCTTGACCGCTGGGAGTGTCGTCAATGCCCCTGAGTCCCTGTATCAGACGTGATGACGCTCTCCGAATAATCAAAGGGAGGGGCTAGCAGCTCATTTGGCATCTCGATGGACTCAATGGCTGAGTGCTCAGTGATGGACTGAAGTCCCCATAATTAATCGTGCCCCATTATCGCACAGCGCGCGACGATGGGGCAGGGGTGGATGCGTGGGGCTAGTTTCGCTCTAGTAGCTTTTCAAGCAGGTAGGTCTGATACTTCAACTCTTCCTCCGTATCTCTTATGAAGTTTTCTAATATATTTGTCTGATGCTTTAGTTCGCCTTGAACGCTTCTTTCTGATGTTGTTCTTGTCGCTTTCCAGTATTTAAGTATTAAACTAGAAATATAGTTATAAGAAATAGGAGAAAGCATGACAGCCAAAAACGCCGTTATGAAGGTTCCTTTATACTTATTGATCGTATTGAATACTGTATTTATATATAGCCACATTATCAACTATTATCATATAAGTCAAGTCATTCATCCTGTCGCTCTAATTCAGCTGTCATGTTGTAACTTTCTTTAAAAGAATGTTTATTTTTCTGTTGATAGTTATATTCTTCGGACCTTAATAGCCGTACTTCTTTTTCTTCAAGCTCAGGCAGTAAAAGGCAAAGATCAGTCCCAAGGTCTCCGCCACAGGGATGGCAAGCCACAGGCCCTCACTACCCCAGATGAGAGGAAGCAGCAGTATACCACTGCCCAAAAAGATGAGAGTGCGCGCCACCGCGACGAGTGCAGAGAAGAGCCCATTGCCCAGTGCGGTAAAGAAGGCCGAGATGAAGATGGCAAAGCCCATGAGCAGATACCCAAGCGAGAAGCTGTAGAAGCCCTCCTGCGCCAGATTGTACACATCGCTTCCCTCCATGGCGAAGATCGCGAGGATGTCATCGAGGCAGAGCAGTGCGACCACATAGGTGAAGACCGAGATGCACCCCACGCAGAGCAGGCCACTGCGTCTGATGCGCCTGAGCATAGGCCTATCATCTCTGCCGTACTGATAGCTGATGATGGGTGCTATACCATCAGAGAAGCCTAGCGTGATGGAGACAAAGAGGAATTGCAGATAGAGCACGATGGAGAGTGCGGCGACGCCTGTCTCCCCATAGTATTTCATGAATCCAAGGTTAAAGAGGTAGGTGCTCACGGCCATAGAAAGGCTCGTCATCATCTCCGAAGAGCCGTTGTAGCAGACGCGGCCAAACTGCCGCAGACTCAGCCTAGGGCGGGTGAGTTGCAGCACGCTCTTGTCATTGAAGAAGAAGTAGAGCAGCCCCACGACTGCTGGTATACAGGCACCGAGGCTCGTCGCGTAGGCGGCTCCACAGATGCCCCAGTTCCACTCGACGATGAAGAGGTAGTCGAGTAATACATTACAAATCCCCGCAGCAAAGACGAGCCCAAGCCCTAGTGCTGGTCTGCCCGCAGTGACAAAGAACATCTGAAAGCTCATCTGTATCATCTGTGCAGGGGCAAAGATCAGCAGGGGGATGATATAGGCGCGGCTCAGATCACGCTGTGCCTCCGAGCAGCCTACTAGATCGAGCATGGTCTCCACGCCCATAATGCCCGCAAGTCCTAGTGTCAGACCAAGTCCTAGCTGGATGCAGATGAGCATGCTGAAGCTCGCCCGTGCTTTCTGCGCCTCTCCCTCACCCATGAGCTTGGCGACGTAGGCGCTACCACCCACGGCGAGCATGAGTGCTATGGCTTGGAGAGCGCCAAAGGCGGGGTAGACCATATTCAACGATGAGAGGGCAAGCGAGCCCACATAGCGGGAGACGAAGATGCCATCGACGACGACGTAGCTCGCCAGTACGAGCATGGTGAAGATGGTAGGTAGGGAGAATCCTAGCAGCTCGCGCTTGCTACGTCCGAGATTGAGGGGATGGTTCATGAGTTGGAGGGGGGGAGAGGGGTTAGGTTCAAATGTTGCTCTAATTGGGCTAGGAATGCGGTCGTGCTCTCGACGAGTCGCTGTGCTTGCTCCTCGCCCATGGCTGCTAGAGCGCGCTGCTCCGCGCCGTGCAAGGAGCCGAGGAGCTCGGCGCGCCGCTGGCAGCCTTTCTCGGTGAGGTAGACTAGCTTGCCACGAGCATCGTCGGGATTCGTCGCAAAGGTGATTTCACCTCGCTGATCCAGCTCACGTAGGATGCCCGTGAGGGTTTGCTTGGGGATGCGGCAGCTCAGTGCTATATCACGCGGGCATACTCCAGTATCTTTCTGTAGGTAATCATAGAGTAAAAGGGTGTTAAGCGACGCTCCTTGTGATTTCGCCCAGCGTCCATACAGATGATCCCATCGGTGCGCCACGCGCATCAATTCATGATGCAGGGCGGCGGCGGTACTGCTTTCTTGGCTGTTCATGGGGGCGAATATAGTACGAATTCGGACTATATGCAAGTTTTTTTACTCTGATGATGAAAAAAAGCAGGATATCTCTAGGAATGGCAGGGGATTTTTTACCCGATAAAAGGAAGGTTTAATATTTTCTGATCAACTCATCATAGAGCACCCCCGTGCCTCCAAAGATGTCAAGCGCACTGCCCACCGTCGCATCGACGCTGCCATGACTGAGCTCGGCGATGAGCTCAAAGTCACGCAGATGCCGTATGCCTCCCGCGTAGGTCATGGGGCAGCCTCGCCACGCGCCGAGTAGGGCGACGAGCTCCTCGTCTATGCCTTCGCATTTCCCCTCGACATCAGCCGCATGGATGAGGAACTCATCACAGGAGTCCGCCAGCGCATCGAGCTGTGCATGGGTGATGTCCATATCGGTGAGCTGCTGCCAGCGATTCATCGCGACGGTCCAGCCTGTCGCCGTACGGCGCGCGCTCAGGTCGATGACGAGTCGCTGCCTGCCCACACGCTCGACGAGCTCCGCTAAGACATGGGGGAGAAAGCGCCCCTGTGGGTCAAAGAGAGCACTCGTGATGATGAGGTGCGACGCACCCGCATCGAGCCACTCCTGTGCATTGCCCGTATGGAGTCCCCCCCCAATTTGAAGCCCCTGTGGGTAGGCGGCGAGGGCACGGCGTGCCGCCTCATCATTGCCAGGCCCTAGCTTGATGACATGGCCTCCTGTAAGCTTGTCGCGCCTGTAGAGCTCGGCGTACCATGCGGCATCATGCTCGGAGACAAAGTTTGTTTGCAAGGCGTGCTCGGCATTGTCCAGAGTACCACCGACGATTTGTTTGACCTGTCCATGATGCAGGTCGATGCAGGGGCGAAAGCGTGTCATGCCTCCCATTATACTCGCCTAGACGCTCTTGGCAAGAGAAAGCCGTCCCCCACGTACGGGGGACGGCTGGATGTATGTTGTTTTTAGGAATCGAGCTCAGGGTATTGCTCAAGCAGCCACTCTGTGCTGTCCTCGTAGTCGTCCTGCACCTCAAGATAGTCGGCCATCTCCCAAGGAAGCAGCAGCCCCATCTCAAGTGTCACGCTGTCGATGGAGCGATGGTAATTCATATAGTCCACGAGTACAGCGCGTTGCTCTGGGGTGAAGAGCGATACCCTCTCAAGATCATAATCGTGCATGCTCTCCTCCACATCCTCCGCATTGCTACCCAAGGCGATGACCATGTCTTGGCTGAGATTGGTTTGCAGCTCGGCACACAGGAAGGCAGGGACGAGGTAGCGATACCCTACGGCATTCACAAAGCTCAAGGCAGAGTCGCAGGCATAGAGCCAGTCAAGGGGGATGTCGCGCCAGTCCCCGCGATGCTCAAAGCGCGAGAGCAGGTCGATAGCCTCATCGCTCATGCTATCATCCTCTGCCTCTCCGCCGAGCAGCAGTACGCGCTCTCCCTCGTCGCTCACGTCGTCAAAGGCGTCTCGAATGTCTAGGATGAGTCTCGCGGACTTTTCATTGAGTGCGAGGCGCTCCTCCTTCTCCGTTTTTCGGAATTCAGCGAGTGCTTTTTCCTTCCAATCAAGGAAGCTTTCCAGATCCTCGCGCTCTTCCTCATCCCAATCCTCGGGGATAGCTGCGCGTATACGGGTGATACGCTCATCGGCGACGAGCTCGGGGATGGCTAAATCGGCGTAATGATGGCGCAGCCATGCCGCAGGGCGCGTGAATTGATCCTGCTCAAGATAGAGCTCCATCTCCCAGGGCAGCAGCTCGTTGATGTCTGAGAGCGAGCCCTCGGTGCGCTGGCGATTGACGAGGTACTCTACCAGTGCTCTCTGCTCCTCATTGAGGAGGGAATAGCGCTCACTTTCCTCCTCTACCTCTTTCTCATCCACATCCTTGGACAGGAGGAGGAAGGTATCGATACTATTGGGGTAGAGGCAGTGCCCCTTTAAATAGGCAGGCAGCATGTAGCGTAGTGCTTCGGGACTCTCAAGCAGAAAGAAGGAGATAGAGCCAACGATGGTGAGAGGGATCTTGCGCCAATCATCGGCTATCTCATACTGTGCCAGAAAGATGCGAATGCGTGTGCTGGCATCATGGAGGCTGGCATTGAGGAGCAGCACGGGCTCATCGACTGCACCGACATCGGCAAAGACGCGGTCGATCTCGGCGAGTAGTTTCTGTGTCTCAGCGGAGGGACTATCTGATAATTCGTGCCAAGAAAGTGCATGCTCGTGATTTGTATTGAGCCTTTGGAGATGCTCTTCGAGCGTTTGGCGGTCAGCTTCGGGCCATGTACTAGGGATGGCATCTTGTATAGACTGGAGGTAGGGGTGCATAGTATTGTGTCAGATACGTGGGGAAGGATAGAACTTGATCGTTCTTGTCTGTTATTATAAATAAAAGGGAATGATGTTGCAATGATAAAGATGAGTATGAGCGAGAAGGATGCAAGAGGCTTATTTTATGCATCTTGCCTTGGCTCGGGGGAGTGGGCAAGAAGCCACTCTCTCGTGCTCTCGTAGCTGTCACGCTGCGCGAGGTAGTCGCTCATCTCCCAAGGAAGCAGCATCCCCATCTCAAATGCCACGGATTTCATGGAGCGGTGATGGTAATTCATATAGTCTATGAGCACAGCGCGTTGCTCTGGGGTGAAGAGCGATACTTGCTCTAGATAGTGCTCGTGCAAGCTCTCTGTCTCAAACACATTGCTCCCCAAGACGGTGATCATGTCTGTACTGAGATTGCTTTGCAGCTCAGCACAGAGGAAGGCAGGGACGAGGTAGCGGAAGCCTACTGCATTGGCAAGGTACAAGGCATTGTCGCAGGCATAGAGCCACTCAAGGGGGATGTCGCGCCAGTCGCCTCGATGCTCAAAGCCCGAGAGCAGATCGAGTGCCTCATCGCTCAGGTTCTCCTCCTTGCCCCCTCCTGCAAGCAGCAGGAGACGCTCTCCCTCGTCGCTCACGCCCTCAAAGGCCTGATGAATGTCTAGGATGAGTCTCGCGGATTGTTCATTGAGCTCAAGGCGTTCTTCCTGCTCTCTCTGGCGGAATTCTGCGAGTGCTTGCTCCTTCCCATCAAGGAAGTTTTCTAGCTCTTCGCGCTCCTCCTTATCCCAGTCCTCGGGGATGGCGGCGCGTATACGTGAGACGCGTTCATCTGCGACGAGCTCGGGGATGGACAAATCTGCGTAGTGGTGGCGCAGCCATGCTGCGGGGCGCGTGTATTGATCCTGCTCAAGATAGAGCTCCATCTCCCAAGGTAGCAGCGCATTGATATCTGATAGAGAGCCCTTTTGTCGCTGGCGATTGACGAGGTGCTCTACGAGTGACCTCTGCTCCTTATTGAGGAGGGAATAAAGCTCACTTCCCTCCTCTGCCCCTTCTCCATCTGTGGATAAGAGGAAGAAAGTGCTGATGCTATCGGGGTAGAGGCAGTGCCCCTTTAAATACGCAGGTAGCATAGAGCGTAGTGCCTCGGGACTCTCAAGGAGAGGGAAGGCGATACCAACCATGGTGGGAGGGATCTTGCGCCAATCATCGGCTATCTCATACTGCGCGAGAAAGGAGCGAATGCGCGTGCTGGCATCACAGGGGAGATTGGCATGGAGGAGCAGCTCGGACTCATTGAGCGCGCCGACATCGGCAAAGACGCGCTCGATCTCATCGAGCAGCTCTTGAGTCTCAGCGGAGGGGGGCGCTTCGTTGCTAGAAAGCGTGTGCTCGTGATTTCTATTGAGCCTTTGGAGATGTTCTATGAGCGTTTGGCGGTCAGCTTCAGTCCAGGTACTAGGGATGGCATCTTGTAGGGATTGGAGGTAGGTGTGCATCGTTTTGTATCAGATTCGAGGGAGGGGGAATGCTTTGTTGTTTTTTATTTCATTGAAAAACAAGAATGCTGCAATTCACAAATGTGATACCATGCTTGCTCTGAAGCAGTGCCCCCGTTTGCTACTAGCGTAGGCTTCGAGGCAGCGAGCTGCGTGCTGCCAGATCTCTTCGTATACTGCGTCCGCGACTAATGGATATCAGATGTATAAATATAATCAACATGACGCTGATGCCTAGTAAGAGCAATCCCTGTAGTAGATCGCTGCGCAGGCTGCTAACGGCATAGATAGGAAAGAGGGTTAGCACGGTGAGGGTGAAAGAGCTCAGGAGCTTGAAGCGATCTGTAAAACCTATCCAAAAATAAGATTTAGCTCGTATCTGTAGCATGCTTTTTGTAATGAGGAAGTAGGCAAACCAAAGAATGAAGAACGCGCCCAAACGCATTGTTTTCTTGCTGTAGCTCTCTTGATTGGAAGAATAGCGTAGCAATTGCTTGCATGTCGTGATACCTGGATGGGTGATGGTGACATGCTGCTCACTGCTGCTTGAGAGAGGCACGAGGCTGTCTCCTTCTTGCATCGCGATGAGGCTCCAGGGGCTGCCAGCGAGCTCGACGTACCAGCGTAGGCGCAGATCACCCGTTTTTGGGGTGATGTTTTCACGCTGCTGGAGCTCCGAGTGGCTCAAGTCCTCTGAGCGCAGATAGAGGTAGTCATCATCCATATAAACGCGCTCGCTCAGGCTGGGAGGGAGCTGGAGCTTGCGGTGATTGACTACTTGGCTGGGCAGCTTGAGGCTGCTGACGATGTCTGGGGATAGCTGATAGATACCCAGTGTGACGTGGGGGGCTTGCCAAGTGGTGGCGGTGTAGCTCATGTGGCTAGCTTCATTGGCATGGCGATAATTTGCAGCATAGGAGCTTGAGTCGATCGGGGCCTCTACCCATGCTTGGTAGTAGTAGGTGGTGGTGGTGGGTAGCCCTTGTTGGAGGCGTTGTTGACGCGCTGCTCCTGTGGCTTGTTCTATTTTTTCGACGACTTGATAGATTTCTACTGTGCGATGGAGCTTGATAGCAGAGACTTGGAGCTTAAAATCGCTGTCATGCAGCCTATCTTGGGTCTTGAGCTCACCTGTGGTGAAGATATAATTGCCGTCATACTGCTCGTCGCTCTGCATGGCTTGGCTCGCATCAATGACACTCTTTTCTATTTCATCAAGAGTGCTGCTGCGTTGTGAGCTTTCAAACTCGCTATAGATGATCGCACTCGTAGCAAGGAGAAAGAGGGCGATTCCCAAAATAAGCAGGATAGTGCTACCTATTGAATACTCTCGGGGGGATTTTGCGCTGCTGTGGTGAGTGGTCATATGCTTTGCTGTGGAGTATCATAGGGATTTCTTTTTTCCTGCGCAAGGATAAAAGGCTTTTTTCCTATTAAAAATTGCGCTATAGTTTCGCCATGAACAAGACGAGCTCTGATGGACTCCTACGCTGTGCTTGGGTGGATGATTCTGAATTATACATACGATATCATGATGAGGAGTGGGGGAGGGCGACCTATGATGATGGCAAGCTCTTTGAGATGCTCTTGCTGGAGTCCTTTCAGGCGGGCTTGTCGTGGATTACTATTCTCAAAAAGCGCGAGCATTTTCGCGATGCATTTGATGGCTTTGACCCAGAGCTGATCGCTCTCTATGATGAGGAGAAGGTAGCGCAGCTGCTGGCAAATCCTCAGATCATTCGTCATCAGGGCAAGATTCGCGCGGCGATTCATAATGCGAAGCTCTTTTTGGAGATTGTGCGCGAATATGGAAGTTTTTCGCAGCTGATATGGGGCTATGTAGACCACGAGCCAGTCGTGGGGAATTGGAGCGACAGCCACGCGGTGCCTGTGACGACTGCTATTTCTGATCGGATGAGTCGCGATCTAAAAAAGCGGGGTTTCAAGTTCTTTGGTCCGACGATTGCCTATTCATTTATGCAGGCATCGGGCATGGTCAATGATCATACGCAGGAT
>CAYJJA010000019.1:15246-19489 GCA_964370355.1 uncultured Akkermansia sp.
GATTGTTTTCTTTGTGCAAAAGCCAAGTCTGGGGCTTAGCAAGATTGAATTTTGGCTGCGTGGGATGCGGGAAGAGGAATTTTGTGATGCTTTTATAATTGTAGACATTCTAAAATTGTAGACAATTTAAACTTATAGTATATGCTCGATTTTTCAATGCTTTGCCATGACTGAGATCGAAATATTTTTTATTTATATTGTTCTGAAGTGAAAGAATCGCCTCAGTTATCGCGTATTCATTATCACAGCGGGTTGTTTCATAGCACTCGCAGGCTGAAGGAAGCATTTTAATGTCTCCCTGAAGGTTCAGCACCCTCAAAAAGGATATCCCTGACTCGACTCCAACTCGATTCAGGGATATCCTTTTTGAGAGGGCGGCAGCGCGTCGAGGAATTCGCGTGCTGCTTCTGCCGGAATGGCGTGCATGAAGGCGGCTCCATAGCTCTTGCCGGTGATGCGCGAGTCGAGCAGCACGATCATGCCTTTGTCGCTTTTCGAGCGAATGAGGCGCCCCACTCCTTGGCGAAACTTGAGCAGAGCCTCGGGGAGGGTGTAGTCAAAAAAGGGCTTGCCACCGCGCTCCGTGATGGCTTCGCATCTCGCCTCAGTGAGGGGATTGGAGGGGGATTCAAAGGGAATTTTGGTGATGATCACATTGCTCAAGGCCTCTCCTGGCACATCGACTCCTGTCCAGAAGCTTTCTGTGCCAAAGAGCACGCTGCCTACATGCTTCTTGAACTCCTCTAGCATGCGCCGCCTATCGAGCTGCTCGCCCTGCACGAGCAAAGGCCAGCCCTGCTCCTGACAGAGGGGGCGTAGGCGCTGAGCCATCACGCGCATGAGCCCATAGCTGGTGAAGAGGACAAAGGCTCGCCCATCGGACTCGCGCAGGTAGTGGTAGATCCATGCCGCGAGCGCGTCTTGATACTGCTCTTCTTGGCTAGCAGGTGGGGGAGAGGGCATGCATCGCGAGACGACGATGCGCATTTGTTCTTTAAAATTAAAAGGACTACCTATTTGCAAATCCTCAGCTCCCTCCGCGCCGATGCGCCCCATAAAGTAGCTCATCTTGCGCAGTCCCGTGGAGAAGGTCGCACTCGTGAGGATGAGGGCACGCTCCACGGAGAAGAGTCGCTCGCGTAGCTCATCGGCGACATTGATGAGGGCTGCAATGAGGCGAGTATAGCGTCCCTCCTCGCCGGTGGACTCTATCCAGTAGACATGCTCGCGACTGGGCATCTTGACCAGCGCAGAGCAGATCTCGCGGTAGCCGTTCAGGCGTGAGACGATGTCGGTGAGCTCAGCGCGGGTGAGGTCATTTTCCTCCACCTCGGCATGCTCCTTGACCTCGTGGGCGAGCTGCTCTAGGGCAGGGCTGAGGATGTCCTCTGTCCACTCGGGGCGTCGCAGGCGCACGCAGCCTTGGTGGGCCTCGAGATTGCTGTCGAGACGTGCGTTGTTAAAGAACTCATCACAGGCGAGCTGAGCCTCCTCGACGAGCTGGAGCATGATGGGGCTGGCATGATGGCGGAGAGCTCCTTTTTTGGTACGTGGGTTGAAGAGGCGCAGTAGGTCAAAGCGCAATTCGCTATCACTGATGGAGAATCCCAGCTGCTTGGCTGCCACTGCCTCTATCGTATGCGCCTCATCGAGGATGAGAAAGTCGCGCGGGTAGAGAAAGCCCTCATCGGGCTGCTGCTGCTCCTCGTCGCGTGTCAGATCATTGAGCGCGATGAGACCAAAGAGCAGCGTGTGATTGAGAATGACGACTTGTGCTTCTTGGACGCGCAGGCGTGCGGCCTGATAGGGGCAGTTCATTCCGCAGAAGCGCGGTGTGCAGATGTGATTTTCACTGCGTACCTGTGCCCAGATTTTGAAGCTGATGTCGAGCTCGCTGGGCAGCTCGCTCAGCGAGCCCTCGCCGCAGTCGCGTGACCAGGCCCAGAGATCGTGCAGCTGGCGGGTCTCGTCTTGATTGAAGAGATCGCGAGCCTGATCGAGCGCGCGCTTGAGGCGCGTAAAGCAGAGATAGTTCCCGCGCCCCTTGAGTAGTGCCGCGTTAAAATCTATGCCAAGAGCCTTTTTCACCGTTGGGATATCCTTGTGAAAAAGCTGCTCTTGCAGATTGATGGTATGGGTGGAAATAATAGCCTTGCGCTGATGCTCGAGCGCAAAGCGCAAGGAGGGGATGAGGTAGGCGAGCGACTTTCCCACGCCTGTACCCGCTTCAATGAGAATGGGGCGCTCATCAACGAGTGCTCCTGCCACGGCAAGTGCCATCTGCTGCTGCTCGGGGCGATATTCAAAGCCCTTTGCCTCAGAGAGTATACCATGATCAGAGAAGTCGTGACGACTCTGCCCAATGAGATCTAGCTCCATTCTAGACTAGGGTGACAGGCGACGCTCCGAGGTGGGCGGTAGGCTGATTTGTGATGGGAGATCGGGGAAAAATGCACGCAGTGTCCCTACACTCGTCTTGGCATCGATGAAGTACCATGTATTAGGCTTGGTATCACCCTGCTGCGAGGAGGAGACGATCTCGTCACGTACCGCGTAGATAAAGCTGCGCTGCTCCATGCGCACGGTGCCGCCGCGTGGTAAGGGAATACGCAGAATGAGGGTGGTGGGCAGGACGACGAGGCGGCTTCTGTCACCTCCTTCTTCGAGATTGTCGGCTTGACGTCTCGCTTGACCGTCCTTGAGTACTCCCGTGACGACATTGACAGGGGGGGAGAGCACGTACTCTACATGCGGTTCAGAGACGGTAAAGCGCTCGATGAGCACGCCCTTACTCTTGAGCAGCTGCCCTTGCTTGACGTATTGAGCGCGCAGGGCGCGTATATTGGCCTGCTCGCGGGCTCGCAGCTGTGCGCTCGTCTCGCGTGTGCCTTCTTTCATTTGGCGTATGCTGTTTCTCTTGGCATCTTGGCTGCGCAGAGCGAGCTTGTTTGCATAGTAGGCCTTGATTGGAGGATACATACGGTCAACGATCCAGCTCATATCACAATTCCTAATAGCACCCGCCAATTCTCTAGCCGCGGCGGCGGCTTGCTGAGCCTGCGGACTTACACCGGATGCCTGAGATGTTAAAAAAAATCCTGTCATAAACGGAAGGAGTAAAAGAGCCTTTGTCATGCGTGTAATGATAGCATATCAGAGGAGTCCTGCAAGCAATAACTGCACACGATCTACGCCTAACAGAAAAAAGTAATACATAGTAGACTTGACAGCTAGGGTGAATTTTGCTATTTTCCCCCCACTAACCATATTCAAATCAATGAAGTGGACCCTATTCAACACATTGGTGTTCTCCCTCGTGACAAGTATTGGCGCGATGGAGAAGGCCCCCAAGCCCGCAGTTAGCAAGGATACCGTCCATGCCGTTATTTCGATGAACGACAAGCAACTCGCGGCATTATCCGATGCCCTCCATCATGACAAATGGGATAGACTCAAAGCATGCTATCCCGGTCTTGCTCGTGGAGAGAATCCCTACCTTGATCATCCCGATTACAGAATCACCATAGGAGAGCTAGTCATCCTGACTCGCAGTTGGGATTGCCTCAAAAACATGCTGCGCTCCGGGCTGCGTGCCAACGAGGCTATGATCCAAATGAGCGGTGAGATGGGTAGCTCGCGCATCTATGCCCAGCTCATGGGTAGCAATCCCATCATGACCAATGAACAGGTGCTGCGCTTTACAGGAAAGCCCCTCGCGCTCGCGCTCGAGCACGGAGGCAATCCCAATGCACTCTCACGCGAGGATGGCAAACGCCCCCTGATGACGCATACAGAGCTCGAAGATATCAAGGTGCTCGTCAAGCACGGAGCTGATGTGAATGCGCTGGATGTAGCGGGTCGCAATGCTTTGTTTTACCATACAGACCCCGCCATTCTCAGCTACCTGATCAAGATGGGGGCTCGTGTCGATCATCGCGATGATCAAGGCCACAGTGCTCTAGACTACTGGAGAGAGGATAATCAGCGCAGCGCACTGCTCAGCAAAGCAGGCTGCAAACACGCCAAGCCTATGACGCTCATCAAAATGGCCTCTCATGATGGCTATGAGGTCATCCTCAATGACATGGATGACTATGCCTATATGGTGATCAATGAAAAGGAGCCAGACGAGCAGCAAGACCGCGTGGTCTTCTACCTCGCCTCGCGCTTTCCCACGCCGCGCGTGCGTCAGACGGAGAATTGGCATGAGTTCATCAAATGGGTGCGAGCACTCCCTCCCTAT
>CAYJJA010000019.1:19499-19935 GCA_964370355.1 uncultured Akkermansia sp.
CCTATAGCACCATACATCGCTACGTACGTGGTGAGGAGCAGCACTTTGCCAGCGAGCAAGATTGGGTGCGACCCTACATGCTCGATAGAATCATCGCCCCCATCCCCCTAAGCGAAGGGGTTGAGCGTGTCTTTTACGTCAATGCGGCAGAAGAAGATCTCGCCTTCAATTACGGCGACAATTAGAGGGAATCTTGGCGAGACGCTATTTTGAGTCGATGGGTGAGCTGCATGCTTCACAAATGGACAAGTCAAGATGCGCTCGCCAACGAAAGCTATGTGCAAAATGCAGCCTTGTAGGAGCGCTTTTGCACATTTTCTTATTTGAAGAGAGAGCTATCACTGCCTGAAATCAAACTTGACAACTCATAAACAATGCGCTAGCATAGACCTTACTGATAATACCTAAAAAATCAAACCCCAACTTCTAACTAGCA
>CAYJJA010000019.1:19945-27167 GCA_964370355.1 uncultured Akkermansia sp.
CTCTCGTCGAAACCATAGGAAAGTATCTCCACACCGTCACAGAACCCTTCTTGACCAACGCTGGCTCGGCCGAGCTCCGTGTGGCACGATCCAATGAGGGCGAGCTCATACGCTTTCGCCTCATCCTCGATCAAGAAGATGTCGCACGCGTCATCGGACGCAATGGAATGACAGCCTCCGCCATTCGCTCACTGGCAAAGTCCGTTGGAGAGCGTCATGGCGTGCGCGTCGTCGTTCACATCCTCTCCAAGGAAGAGGCGGCACTCGGCGCAGGCTCGTAAATATAGCTAGCTCTTTATATAGAATCATCTATGCAAGACTGGTTTTGCACGGAGACCGTACCCAGTCTTGCGGCGCGTGTCCTCATTGATGGGCTCCAAGAGATGATACTCGACTACGCCATTCCCGAGGAGATGGTGGCGCATGTGGCACGCGGATGCCGCGTCGAGGTACATATGCGCCAGCGCCTCGTCTCTGCTACCATCCTAGAGCTAGCCACCCCTGACCCTGAATGGGGGCATCGCCTGCGCCCCATCACACGCCTCATTGATAAGCAGCCCGTCATCTCAGACAAGCTCATGGATCTCGCCCAATGGGCAGCCGACTATTACGCTGTGCCTACCGAGCAAATGATACGCTGCATGCTCCCCCTTGCAGTGCGACAGGAAAAAAACGATGAAAAAAGGCGCAAAATCGCCATCCTCCAAGACTGGCCTAGCGATGAAGAGCTCAACAAGATCAATGCGCGCGCCCCCCGCCAAGCAGCCATCCTACGCTACCTCCACCAATCTGAGGACAAGCGTGCCCCCCTCAGCGATCTCGGTGGCAGCACGGCTCTTGCCCCCTGCCGCGCCCTCGAAAAGCGCAAGCTCATCCGCATCGAGGAAGAGAGCGTACACCGCGATCCTGTCGGCGATGCCGTTTTTACCAAATCAAATCCACTCACCCTCAACACGGAGCAAAAGGACGCCTACGATAGCATACTCGCCGACCTCGACGCAAAGGACAAAAAGCCCATTCTCCTCCAAGGTGTAACCGGCTCGGGCAAGACAGAAGTCTACCTCCAAGCTGCGGCCAAAGTCATCAGCCAGGGACGCGGCGTGCTCATCCTCGTGCCCGAAATCTCGCTGACACCGCAGACCATGGCGCGTTTCAAATCCCGCTTTGCGGACAACCCGCAGAGCATCGCCATCCTCCACAGCGCGATGAGCGATGGCGAGCGCTACGACGAGTGGCACTCCATACGTCGCGGAGTCGCGCGAGTCGCCATAGGCCCGCGCTCAGCTGTATTCTCCCCCGTCAATGATCTCGGGCTCATCATCGTGGATGAAGAGCACGATAGCTCCTACAAGCAAGAGAACAGCCCTCGCTACCACGCACGAGACCTCGCTGTGCTGCGGGCTCATATGGAGGATGCCACCATAGTCTTAGGCTCAGCCACCCCCTCTCTTGAGAGCCATTACAACGTCCTCAAGGACAAATACAAGCTCCTGCGTATTGATCAGCGCGCTGATGGTCAGCGTCTCCCCCTCACACGCGTGCTCGACATGCGCAGTGAGGTCAAGGACAAGCAATACCTCGGCATCCTCAGTGAGCGACTCCGCGTCGCCATAGACGAGCGACTCGTCAAGAGTGAGCAGGTCATTCTACTGCTCAATAGGCGCGGCTTTGCCCGCAGCCTCCAATGCGAGGAGTGCGGCTACGTCGCCCACTGCGAGCACTGCGAGATGCCCATGACCTACCATCTCTCAGAGAATAGACTCATCTGCCACATCTGCGGCTTTCGTGCCGTCGTGCCACCGCGCTGCCCTAGCTGCTCGACGGCCGAGCTCAAGCTCATCGGCTTTGGCACGCAAAAGGTCGAGACCGTCCTGCGCCGCGCCTTCCCACAGGCGCGTCTCCGTCGCATTGATGCCGACGTGAGCTCGCGCAAGAATGCGCTGCGCGACATCCTTGATGATTTTCGCGCCCATCGCATAGATATCCTGCTGGGCACTCAGATGATATCCAAGGGGCTCGACTTCCCCGGTGTCACCCTCGTAGGTGTACTCAATGCTGACCAAGGTCTCAATGCGCCCGACTTTCGCGCAGCAGAGCGCACCTTTCAATTGCTCACTCAGGTAGCGGGTCGCGCGGGTCGTGGCGAGCTCGACGGTGAGGTCATCATCCAGACCCACAGCCCCCATGCGCCCGCTATCCAATATGCGCGTCGCCATGATACCGATGGATTCTCGGAGCATGAGCTCGCACTGCGACAGGCACTACAGCAGCCTCCCTACACGCACATGGCTATGCTCACGACGCGCTCGGAGAGTGAGAGTCTTGCGGATTTTTCCATCAAGTCGCTGCACCATTACCTCAAAAAAAATCTTCCTGAGCACGTCATCATCAGCGAGCCTACCCCAGCGCCCCTCCCCAAGGCACATAGCCATTATCGCTTTCAATGCACCCTCATGGCGACCCGCGCACGCCTCCTCACCCAGCTTGCCACAGCCGCTATCCAGCATCTAGGCAAGCCCGAGGACGTCAGCATCAGCTACGATCTTGATGTCTACTCCTTCCTCTAAGAGAGCTCATCAAGATTTGTATCCCTTAAAGAATCTGAGCAGCTCTCCAATCCATAAAACAAGTGAGCTGGCAGCAATAATAATGAGCCAGTCTTGCAGATGCAGGGGCACAACATTAAACATATCCCCCCCGTAGGTGACAATACACACTTGACCTATGATAATGACGAGTACCATTAGAAGGAAGAGATGATTGGAGCATATGCCCTTAAATGCACTCTGCCCTGTCATAAAGGCTTTGGCATTAAAGATATTCCAGAATTGAAGCATGACGAATATTGTAAAGAATAGGCTCAACTCATAATGACTCAGACCATTATACTCTCCCCATGAGAAATCAATCGAGCTCAGAGAGCTGATGTCCGCATGCTGGAAATAAACAAATAGGGCAATCATGAGCATAAAGAAGATAGCCCCGAGCGTGAAAATATTCTTTGCCATGGCGGCACTGATGATGAAGTCCGACACCTTGCGCGGGATCTCTTTCATCACTTGAGCCGAGGGCGGCAGTGAGGCCAAGGCTAATGCTGCAAATGTATCCATAATCAAGTTCACCCACAGCATTTGAGTAACAGTCAAGGGAGATTGAGTCCCTAAGAACGCACCCACAAGTACAATCAGACAAGCAACGACATTAATGGTCAATTGAAAGAGGATAAAGCGCTGGATGTTTTTGTAGAGAGAGCGTCCCCACATGACAGCATTTGATATAGTACTAAATGAATTATCAAGTATGGTCATATCACTTGCCTCTTTGGCGACGGCTGTCCCATCACCCATGGACAGACCCACATTGGCGGCATTGAGCGCTGGTGCATCATTTGTCCCATCACCAGTCACGGCCACAACCATGTCTTGCTTTTTGAGAGCCTTTACCAAGCGTTCCTTATCATTGGGTCTTGCCCTAGATAGAATCTTAATATCATTGCTTCTTTCCAATAATTCTGCCTCAGAGAGCGCTGCAAACTCCTCTCCACTGATGTGATTCTGATCTGTATCAGCATCTGACCAAAGACCGATTTGACGACCAATTTCTTTTGCTGTTCCTGGAGTATCGCCCGTCACAATCTTGACCTTGATGCCCGCAGAGAGACACTTTTTGATAGCATCAGGTACCTCTGACCGCACAGGGTCAGAAATGGCCGTAATGCCCATGAAAATGAGCTTATCCAGCATCAATTTCCCATCTGCAAGCACAATGGTATCGTCATCTAGGGGTAGGTAGGCAAAGCCCAATGTACGCATTGCTTTATTCTGATATTGAAGTAGCTTTTCGTGAATGCCTTTCTTTTTCTCTTCAGAGATGTCGCATAGATTGAGCACGATCTCAGGGGCACCCTTGATGTAGAAGACTCTTTGATTTAAAGTAGGAGAGTGGACGACTGTTGCCATGTATTTATTCTCAGTAGAAAAGGCAATGCGCTCTTGCATTGCTATACTTTCGCGGAGTTTGAGATACTTGATGCCATTTTCAAAAAGCAAAAGTAGTAAGGCACCCTCCGTGGGATTACCCACCGTTTTAACCGCGTAGGGATCTGTATAATCTAAAAATGCGGTAGTATTGGTAGCGATAGCTTCATAGATGAGGGATTGACTCAACTCGTCTTCAAAATCAGCCTCGCTCACATGCATCTGATTCTGCGTAAGAGTCCCCGTTTTATCCGTGCATATGACAGAGGTCGCACCGAGAGTTTCGCAGGAGTGCATTGTGCGTGGGAGCGTTTTCTCATCCATTAGCTTTTTCATACTAAAGGCCAGACTCAGAGTGACACTCATGGGAAGTCCCTCGGGTACAGCCACCACGATAAGCGTGACTGCAATCATGATCGTATTGAGAGAGTAGGATACAATCTCGAGCCAATTGGGATGCGCCGCGACGCCATAGAGGAAATAGCTAAAGAGACCTGCTATAGGTAGTAGGATGAATATTAAGAGTTGATAGATTTCAATCCTCGAGTTCGATGACTCCAATCTCTTCTGACTTTCCTTTTGTAGCAGCTTGACAATAGCTTTGTCAACAATACGCTTGTACTCGGAGTCAGCATCACCTCTACGCATGCGTGAGAGCAATCGCGATTTTTTCTTGTCTAGGATTTCAGCAATCTCGTCATCTGTTGCGCTATTATCTCTCAGGCGCAAGATAAGGGAGGCTTTGCGCTTCCCTAGCAATTTGATGATTTGCTTATCGCTCATTTGAGAGGCCGCTTTGAATGCTGCCTGCTCACTCTCAGGCTCATCAATGCGCTTTTTGCCCAAGAAGAATACCGCAGCAGTTGCGCAGATCACGGCCGCTGCAAGAAAGAGTATGAGGTTGGGGAGATTCGCGCTCTCTGAGCTAAGAGCATAGCGTACGAGGCGACCTAGAATAATGATAATCGCAAAGCTATAGCTTACCTTGGTAATAAGCTCCGCGAGACCATCGAGTTTTTCGTTGAGGGGAGTTTTTTTCTCATCGCTGACCTGTGCTGCTTCAAAAACCTCGCCACTATCAGTGCTGTCACCTACTTTTAGTACCCTTGCCATGCAGTTCCCCTCAATGATAACGGTGCCTTTGCGGATGTGATTTGAGGGGATATAAGAGCCGTCTTTTTTAAAGTGCGCCTCGATGGTTGTTTTTGAGGCTTGCAACTCACCTGTCAGAGACGATTCGTTGACGCGTAGAGAAGACGACTCCAGCAAGATGCAGTCAGCGGGTACTTCTTCTCCTATTTCGAGAATCACGATATCATCTACGACAATATCTCTACGTGCCACTTGACAAATATCACCATTGCGTATTACTTTGACCAAAATATCATCATTGACATCATTGAGGCATTGGAATGTTTTTTCATTTCTTAATTCCAAAACAAATCCGACCATTGTGGCCAACAAAATAGCGACCAAAATACCTATGGGCTCAAAGAATATCGTTAGATCGTGACCAGCCCAGCCTACTTCATACGTTGCGACTCCGAGAGAAAGGCCAAGTGCTACAAGCAAAATCTTGACAATAGGGTCTTTAAAGCTGCCTATAAACTTTGACCATAGAGATTGCTTTTCGGCTGGTGTGAGTATGTTGTTACCGTGTAGCTCCCTACTTTTTAAAACGTCAGTATCGGAAAGTCCTGTGTGGTATTGAGTTGTCTTCATTATAAATCAAACGAATTATTACCTATAGAAGCTGATATTTTCATACCTATGCTCTTTAAGTTCTGGCGGATTGTATCATTTAGAATATTTATAGTCAACATATTTTAGTTTTGAGGCTCTCTTGTATGAGTCGTAACAAAAGGCAATGATGATGGATGTGCTAGAGATTAAGGGGGAGAGCAAATTTTCGTTTTAGAAAAATGTTAATAAAGAAGCTCACGTAACAACCTGTCTCGCGAGCTCCTTTTTGAGAGAAATTTCATCCTCTTTCTAGTCAAATAATTCACTCGACTGCGTCCCAAGGGCATAAAATACAGGGCAAGATCCCCCCGAGACTTTGTGCTGCGCATCACAAAAGAGAGAGCTTCCTATAAGAAGCTCTACAAGGAAGAATAGAAAAAGACTAGAAACTCATCCTGTAGCCTACACTCGCCCCATAATCCTGCTGCCCATCGCGTAAATCAATGTGTCCATCAGCAAAGAAGGCACTATGCTCGCTCACAGGCATGCTGGCGCTTACCCCTAACTCGAGGCCTACGCGTCCCGCCTCCGATCCGCCTATGACGACCAAGTTGTCAGGGGTGCTGGCAAGGGCGACATCGACCTCCGCTTGACGTGTCCCAGTGTCTAGCTTGAGCAAGCCACGTGCGGCGAGCTCTAGGCCAAAGTCCAGCGTGGTGACGAGACGAGCCCCTGCTCCTAGAGTTGCATAGGTGTTGATCTGCTCCTCAACATGGAGTGCCGCATCACCACCACTCTCCGTAAAGGAATCAAAACTATTGTGGATAAGGGCAAAATTCACAACTGGGATGAGCTGTGTACTCTCATTGAGTTGAATCTCATAGCCTAGTTCATACATAAGACCTAGACTCGTGCCATCCGTATTCCCATTTGTACTATAGCTACCATGCGCATGGGAGACGTATCTATAAAGATTGACATCCATGAGACCAAGGCTAAAGATCATATGATGGAGCCACTTAGCCTTACGACGCTGGGCGACAATGCTAAAGTAGTATGTACTCATATCCCCTTTAGCCGCATCAACATTATTGCTATGCAAATCACCATAATGAGAGGTGAAGACAAAGCCAATGCTAGACCTCTCCGAGAGCGCCAACTCCGCTCCCAGTGAGCCTCCCCAATTATCAACATCATGCCCAGCCATCGTTCCGTCACCATCGCGCACACTGCGATTGGCCTCCCCGCTGATCCAATAATTCCACTCCCCAGCTTTCATAAATCCGCCCATGCGATTGCGCAGATACTGTAGCTGATGATCCATATTGCTTAAAGCCGCAGAGCCTAAACTAGTGATACTCGTCCCAGAGACAGCAGCAAGAAGCCTCTCGGACTGCTCACTCGCCCCCATTTCCAGCGTATAGATGTCATTGAGTGAGCCTAGCACCGCATTGAGATCAGGACCCTGCGTACCCTGTGAGATAGCCGCATCCAGCAGTGCTCCTCCAGCAGCCGCGCTGCTACTTTGACTCATTTCCGCGTAGCTAGAGGGTGCTAGCACG
>CAYJJA010000020.1:0-26674 GCA_964370355.1 uncultured Akkermansia sp.
CAGCCAAGAGCCGAGCAGGCCTCTTGGAGAGTGGCGGTGAGCACACCTGCCTCGACGCGGGCGAGGCCGTCTTCGGGTTGGATGCTCAAGATGCGATTCATCTGGATGAGGGAAAGCACGATACCCCCATGGAGGGGGACGCAGCCGCCCACGTAGCCTACACCTCCGCCACGCGCGGTGACAGGGATGCGATGGCGGGTGGCTATCTTCATGAGCTCGGCGACCTCCTCCGTGCTCTGGGGGAAGGCGACCGCCTCGGGGCGTGCACGCGCAAACCACTTGTCTCCTGCATGCTGCTCAAGGCAGGCCTCCTCCGTGCTGATGGTGACCACCGCGCGGAGCTCCTCTAGCCAACTCGTCGCCGATTCTTGCTTATCGCTCATGCTCATCATGCTCTCATGAGCCCCACGCTTTGTCAAGCCGCATCAGCGGGCGCGTGCGATGAGCAACAACGGGTGATAGGTCAGCGCGAGCTCCCCATTGCTCAGACTGTGACGCTCTCTGTATTCCGCATCAAAGCTACTCAGACGGCGCGGCGTCCACGGCGTGCTGCTCAGCGCATTCACCCCCGTGTGTCGAAGGTGCTCTAAGACAGCGCGTCCCGTGGGGAAGCCTAGCTGCTCCCTCCACTCGTCATACTGCAAGACATCCCAGCCCGTAACTCGAAGGAGCGTGACGAGCTGCTCACAGGACAGATAGGCGAGCCCGACCCCAGTGAGCGCGCGCAGCTCCTTCATATGATCGAGTCCAAAACTGCTCAGCGCGAGCATTCCACCGCGCTCCATACTCGCATGCGCACGAGTGAGAAAGCCACCGAGATCGTCAAACCACTGCACCGCCGACGCGCTCGCCAGTAGTTGAAGGTCCTGCGGCAGCGCGATCTGCTCCGCATCACCGAGGAGACATTCATAGCGCGAGACCTGCTCAGGTATCCAGTCAAAGGCCTTGTCGGTGATATCATTGTAGTACCAGTACGCCTGGGGATAGAGACGCGCGAGCTCTTGGGAGAGAAAGCCTGTGCCCATGCCTACTTCAAGCCCCCGTCGCACTGGCTGCCCGGGACAGCTCCGCGCGAGCATCTCGGCGAGGCGCGTGGCGACGCGGTGCTGGATATTCGCATGATGGTGGTATTCCCCATAATGCTGGGCGAATCGCTGGGCGACCATGTGCTTGTCGCAGCTCATGGGTCTAGGTGATTGAGGATGAGTTGCGCGTCGCTGAAGGGGTAGTGATAGCTCTCAAAGCCTATGCCCAGCCCGCGCGTCTGCCAGTAGTCCCACATCTTCTGAGGGGGGAAGATCTCGTCCTTATCCGCGATGTAGGCCTCCGTCCAGTCTAGCTGGGACTCCGTCGCGCCCTTGCTACGCTCGGCGAGGAGCTGGAGCTCATCTATCTTTTCCTCAATGCTACGGTCGGGGTAGGGCCCCTCGGGGATGGCACGTACTGCGCCATAGGTCTTTTCATTAAAGGGATTCATCCCCACCTTCGCCAGCCCCTGCATGGTACGCATCACCACGCGCAGACGCATGCCGTAGCGATCATCGACAGGAAAGGGCGTGCCGTTGAGAGCGATAGCGCGGTAGAGGGGCAGCTCTCGCGCGATCTGCTCGCTCACCCAGACCCCAAAGGACCAGGCAAAGAGATAGATGCGGCGGTACTGCGCAAAGTCTTCTGCACGCAGCGGGTGCATCTCACGGTAATCATCGACGCAGAGGATGTCGCAGCCCTCGATGGCTATGTGGTTGACGGCATTGGGCGTGGCAGCCCAGCCGAGGACAAAGAGGACGAGATCAGGGGATTGTTCTTGTTTCAACCAAGTTTCTTGCATAATTCAGCGATGTGATGGATGTCTTGCTCCCGCATGCCCGCGTGGAGGCTCAGGCGCAGGCGTGCTTGATTCTCAGGCACAGTGGGCGGGCGTATCGCCGTCACCCAGTAGCCCGCCTCCTGAGCGGCGGCTGCCATGGCGAGGGCGCGTGCATTGCTGCCCGCAGGGAGGGGGATGATACTAGAGGGGATGTCACGCCCGAGGGCGCAGCCGAGCTGCTCTTGATGGCGACGCAGACGCGCGCGTAGAGCCGCCATGCTGGGGTAGAGCTCGGGGCTCTGCTGGTGGAGAGTCTCAAGGCGGGATTCGCGCAGGATCATGGCATTCCACAGCAGGGTGATAGGGGGAAGAGCGGTGGAGAAGATCAGCGGGCGCATCTTGTTAATAAGATAATCACGCATCAGCGCTGAGCAGAGCACCGCCGCGCCCGCCCCCGCAAGAGCCTTGCCAAAGGTGATCATGAGCACATCCACCGCATCGAGCAGCCCCGACGCCGCGCAGAGCCCCTGTCCCTGTGCGCCATGCAGCGCGACGCTATGGGCTTCATCCACAATGAGGTTGAATCCATAACGCTGCTTGAGCGCGACGAGATCACGCAGCGGGGCGAGATCGCCATCCATGCTGTAAATGGACTCCACGAGCACCCAGATCTCACCCTGATGCGAGGCGTGACGCTGGAGCAGGCTTTCGAGATGCCCCATGTCGTTGTGTCGAAAACGCTTGAACTCAGCAGACGCGAGGCGCAGCCCGTCGATGAGGCTAGCATGCACGAGCTTGTCCGCAAGGACGAGATCGCCCGCCTGCGCGAATGCCGAGACGAGCCCCAGATTCGCCATATAGCCCGAGCTGAGCACAAGCGCCTGCTTGCCCGCATAGAGTGCCGCGAGCTCATCCTCGACGAGCGCGTACTCGGGGCTATTGCCCGTCATGAGGCGCGAAGAGGGATTGCCATGCAGGGAGCGCGACTCAGAGGCTAGCCCCCAGTAAGAGACCAGATCCACCTGCGCATAGGCTGTTTCCGAGAGCCCGAGGTAGTCATTGGAGGAGAGATTGAGGTAGCGTCTGCCCGCATAGAGCAGCTCGCGCCCCTCTGTCTGCATGCTGCGCAGGACGCGCCTATTGCCCTGCTCATCGAGACGGGCGAGCTCGCGCTGCATTCTCTGCTCTAGCTTGGTCATCGCGCGAGCTGGATATTATTCACTATATTCGGCCCAAGACGAGCTCGTCTCCCAGACGCGTACGCGCTGGAGGCGCACGCAGTCGCGCACAGGGTAGTTGAGCTCTCCCGTGGCTGCGCGTGCGAGCGCGTCGCGGGCATAGAGGAAGATGCGCTCCGCCATGCGCTCGCTAGTAGGGTCCATCCTCTCAAAGGGAATGATCTGCTCGCCGTAGATCTGGCGAAAGGTCTCGTAATTCGCATCCTGCGTGTTCATACACAGGGCGTGATCGAGTGAATCGAGAAAGGGCTTCATCATCTCCTTGATCGCTTTGAAGTCCAGCACCATATCATTGTCATCCAGCCTCTCTGCGACAAAGACGAGCTCCACACTACGCGTGTGACCGTGGGGGAATTGACACTTACCTGGATGCTTGGAGAGCAGATGACCGCTCTCCAGTTCTATTGATTTGCAGATTCTAAACACGATATAAGGGGGATGAGAAATGACGAATGCGCCTCATAGTGTCATAGGCGAGGACAAAAATCAAGGATATTCACTTGATTAAAGGCTGTTTATCTGAGCCCCCCTACCCCTTATTGCCTACAAGGAATTTCCATATTCTCGTTATAAGGCTAGGGCTATACCTCTGATACAGATCGTCAATAGCTTGGACATCGCATGGGACATCACAATGCTCACGGCTGATGATTGCCACTCTCTTTTGCCACTTTTTAAAGTCAGCAGGAGACAGCGTCGAGAGCAGAATTTCGCTCGCGCTTTCGATGAGTTGCAATGAAAAATCCTCCGAGTAGGCCCTTTCGAGTACATCGCAGAAGAAATAGGCAAGAGACTCGCTTTCATCGCTCCCAGGATGCATGGCATCTTTCATAGAATGAAAAGCCTGCTCATAGGCATCGCCCCACGCAAGACGAGGCTGACCATCTCTCAACCTCAACAGATGTGTATGCAGCCGCACCTGACATCCCCTGCGAAGAGTCTTCATCACGATGGCTTGTATAAAAGCATTTTTCTCCGCCTTGCTCAGAGGCTCCATATAAGTTTTGAGCAAATCAGAGCTGAAGTCTGTGGTGAGAACGCGACGTAGCTCCATGCTGCAGCATGTATCGAGCTTGTTGAGAACAGCCATAGACGAGAGCTTCGCGGGCATCTTGAGCGGGGGCTTCATCCTGAGATTCAGAGACCTTAGCTCGCTGTCCAAGTACGCCAACAAATCAGCAGCAACATCCTGCTCTAGACAGGGGAGCATACGCTGCCAAAAGTCAGCGTGCAAGTCCATGTCCCAATACCAACGAAGAATAGCTAGCATCCTCTCTACATCGGACTTATTCTCTATCTGCGGCCTCACTCGCTCGATGTAGTACTCAGCCATTCGCTCACGCAGATGATCACTCATCTCCAAGAGCGCTAGGGAGCATTCCAAGGAAGCAAGCGAAGGATCACTCTCAAAGGAATGCTCAAGCTCGGAGAGCAGCTCCTTGAGCGCACCGTGATTCAGTAAAGCAACGCGAAGCTCCATCAGGGCATTTGGCGTGAGCTGCCTGAGTGCCTGATACATCAGGGGGGCTACAATATCATGATTCTCCCCAGCATAGCTGATCTGCGCAAGCCAGATACGAGAGAGCTCACCAGCAGTGCAAAGCTTGCTGACAATCCATTGCCAAGACTCAGCATGAGAGCTCAGAGATTGTAGCTCGCGGCTCAGATCCCACTCACGCAGCATCTCGTTGAAATCACGCTGCGCAAAAGCTGATAGATAAAGCGCGACGAGCAGACGCACCCGCGCAGGAGGGCAGAGCGCGTAGGCTGGGCGAGAGAGTGCGAAGAGGCTCTCTTCGAGCTCTCGCCCTGCCGCTCTGAGAGCATCCATACCTCGACACCATTGACCGTAGTCTATTTGCCCCTTATCCAAGGCTGCCAGACTGATTTTCAAGAGAGTGGGAAGATGAGCCTCGCCCTCGGAGCTAAACGAGGGTGCGATCAAGAGGTCGATGAGTAGCGCAAAGCTCTCGGCATCGAGCCTTCTTTCGTCATTACTTGCATACTCGCTCCAGATGAGATCCCTATCTGTGCCATCCCCACGAGTCGCCGTGGATCGCATAAAATCAAGGAGCTGATCATCAGATAGACCTTGCAGAGAATGGGTCATTTGCGCGACAATGTAGCTGGTATCATAATCACGGCACGAATCGTCAAGCTCGGCGGCACGGGGGGCATACTGAGCCCAGAGTGCAAGGTCGAGACGTGCCGCTGCGATAATCGGGGAGATAGGCTCTCCATCGCTGTCATACTCCACATCCACATCCGCATTTGTCACGGTGCCGACGAGATCAAAAGAATTGTAATGAGAAACTCCTCCAGAGCTATCTATACAGGTGACAAAGGGTCTATTCTCAAGGTCGTGCGGCATGAGATAATTCAGGGCGGCTATGTAGTACGATAGCTGCTCTGCAGCACCTCGTATACGTAGGGGGAGCGCGTCCTCGCGTATCGCCATCGCCATATGCTTGTAAAGAGTGCTCAGCTCACTTGAGAACTTCTCATCCCGGAGCATCTCCCCTATGGCATTGATGTGGTGAGTAGGCCCTGGATGCAGATCTTCTAAGGCTAGCTCTGGTAGGTAATCAGGCGGATCTGGCTGCTCATCTCGCCTGCTAGAGGCATTGAGGGCCTGCTGCTTGAGCTCCTCTGGCAAATCGCGCCAAAAAAGCTCCGCGCCAAAGTAGGCTATAGGTGACAGCGGCCAGTGCTCATGCGGCTCAATGATCAGGGCATGAGCTATACTCGCCCCTGAGCGTCCATCATAAAAGCTCTCGCCTAGATCAGATATCTGGCAAATGGCTTTGCGCCCTGAGTCAAGCGTCAGAGAATAAAATAGAGGCATTTTGCCGCCCATGACATGACTCTGCGGGACCTCATAGATGCTCACTTTCTCTTCTAGTTCTGCTACCTCATAGGGCTCAAGTCCTGCTGTGTAAGAAAAGGTAGACCAGCCCATAGAGCCGGTGATATTCCAGCAGCTTGTTGTATAAATCCATTGTTTCATCAATGTTATTCTTTCTTATTTTTCAGTTATTATTTTTGACAAGAGATAAAACCATAATGATTTAATATCCAGAGAATGGGGTCTTCAACTCGCAGCGGACGAGGAGGGTAGAATAAAGTACCTTGGGATTGGAATGCTGATCCCAAGGAGCTCATGGAGAAAAAACGCGTCTTGGAAAAACTACGCAAAGGACCAATCAGCGCACTCTCGTCAACATCGACCTCACAGAGCCAGTCTTGAAGATAGTCGTTGATCGCAAGACTCTCTCGCTTGCTATACTTGCCCATATGGGGACTGGGCGATGCCATCTCATGATGCGGATCAAAGAGATAGCCTATATCCTCAACTCGCTGAGCCTGCATGGCATCGCTCTTGGAAAAGGCGACAGCGAGCGGGATGGATATCTTGCCAGATTTTTTCATCGAGCTCGAGCGCATGAGCATCGTCTCCAGTCTCGTGAGAATTTCGGCAGGTGAGCTCGCTACTGTAGGAAGGTGTAGGGGGATTTTGGCGTGACTAGCATACTCTTCTTTGGCAATGCGCACAGCTGGGAACTGCAGCGGATCAACAAGACATATAATACCCGACGCTTGCCATAGATAGCGCGTGTAGTTTGACATATCCTCTACACTGTCAAAATGCTCACCTGCTGCATCAAGAAAGGTGAGCATGATGGTCTTGCCTCCTATCCTCAATTGGAATACGAGGGGGCGTGGCACCCCGCGATTGGTCTGCTCGAGCGTCTTGAGATCTTGATAGAGTGGTTTGCGGTAATTCTCTGTATAGAGTCGTGTCGATTCTTCTGTGGCGGCTTGGAGATGCCACTTGTTGTAGATAGAGAGCTCGGAGAGGCGCTCTATCAAGCATGCCACGTAGTGACTTTTGCCCGTGCCCTTTGCTCCAATAATCGCAATGGAGAAGTCTGACAACTGGGTAATGTCTGTGGGCAGATGGCTCGCGCAGTCCTTGTAGGGGCATCGCTTGGAGGAGCAGCGATGCCCTGTGGGGAATATTTTGCAGCGCTGGCGAGATGAGCTCTCGCGCTGGACTTGTTCTGGGCTAGGCTCTAGCATCGTGGGGAGGGAGGCTAGCCCCAAGCGCACGGCTAAGGAGTGCGCGGGCTTGAAGCAAAAACCACAGTCGCAAGCGTAGTGAACATCCACGGTACGGATTTTTCTAAAACAGTGCGGGCAGTTGAAATATCTTTTGGGCATAGTTGCAGCGCTCTTTCTTTTTTCGTTTGATTGTGAGTCTCGCTCTCTCGCGAGGCATTTTCTACAGTATCATGACCTGAGCAGAATCTCCCCTCTTAAGTGACGGCATTTTTCATCAGCCAGTTGACGAGCTCGTCAATCCCCTGTGGATTGTATGACTGACGACCATCCTGCCTTACTTTGATGCTAGAAACGGCAAAGTAGCCCACCTTGCGGAAGCAATTCTCGGCATCGTTGACAATGTGAGTGAGCGAGTGATTGATGAGAAATTTACGACAAGCTTCGCGGGATGTCCCAGGGTAGAGGTCGGGCCACTTTTGCTGCAACTCTTCGACATCAGTCTTGGCAATGACGACGGCGCAGGCTCCCTTTTTGAGACGCTTGCTAAAGTCCTTTTCTCTGATATTGACAAACCATGTGCTGACAACTGAGAATGGATCATCTGAGCTCGAGCGTATCTTGTCATAACTGCAAATCCCCTTCAACTGAGTCAACGCGAATGGGTCAATCACGATCACGGCAGCTCGCAAATACTGATAATATCGGGGAGAGGCCATCTCAGTGACACGCTGGAAAATCTCCCCCGCTGGGTCATAGAGATAGAGACGTCTCTTGGTCCTGAAAAAACTAGGTTTGATATCGAGACAGTGAGCCCTAGGCTGTCCTTTGCTCGTTGAGCCAAATATACTCTGCGAGCCCTGAGCCGCCCTATCGTAGGCAGAGAGCATAGATTGGATCTCTCGTGAGTCCTCGGCATTGTACTCGACCTGCGCTGAGCTACGGTAAGGCAGCTTCTCAATCAGATCTTTGAGCAGTGCCGCCATCAAGAATGTCTTCCCCGAGCTACGCCCCCCTATCAAGGCGATGGTGCAGGCAGCGGTGCGCTCACCATCAAGCAGCAGTGGTGCTTGACATGACGAGTGTGGGCATGAGGCCTGCAACAAGGAGCGTCCCCAGAATCGCGATGTAGGAATCTTGGCTCCACAGTTGCAGCGACGGTAAAAAATACCATATTTCGCTGATGGCAAGAGACTTCTATGAACATTCCTGCAACGCTCATTCGAGCAGCGATAGTGGGGAAGATTGATATGCTGATTGCAGCTGTGGCACAGGAGATAAAAGCCTTGGATAAAACCCAAAATTCTCTCCATCAGATTAAGCATCAGAGCTATAATATTAACAATAACGACGCATACAAAAGAAACCACAAAGAAGCACAGCAGCACAACCGAGATGATGCAAACAATAGAGACTGAGGTAATGATCGTCCTACATATATGGAAAGCCGCCGTTGGGATCAGCGCCAGCAGCCAAGTGATCAAGCGCATCCTATCGCGGCTCCTCACTGTAGTACGCCATGTGCTGCTTGCATAAAAAATGGTCGTCCGGTAGGCAAAGCCAAAGTTGCTGCTACAGAGATAGCCCCAGTCCTGAGCCCATGGACCTTTCCAGTACATATAGCTGATAACTGATCGCTCGGGGTTGTCTGCCTGCGAGCTTGCTTTCCTATGCTCTCCCTTGCGCAGCTTGGCTATACTGCTCACTACATGCCAGATGGATAAATAAGCTCCCCACAAAAATCCCGCGTAGAGCGAGGTCTTGATGAAGGCGATGAATAGTGCCATCGTCATTGTGCCCAACAAAGAGCTCGTATCGTGGATCTCTTGCGTGAATGAATTGTACACCCACTCAAGAAAGCACAGAAGAAGGCCGAATAATATAAATCCAAAGCATCCACAGCCTGCATTGTCATCTGATTTTTCTTGAAACATAATTTTAATCTTATTTAATGGTTATTAAACCTCTTCCATGGAAACAATGGCAACACGCGGCTTCACAATAAAACCATAGCGCACTTTAACATTGTCACTCTCGGTTTGTCTTTTGTTTTTGAGTCTGTAGTTTACTCTATAGCCTACATAAACTGTATAATCCTCGCCTGGTAGGCCTATATGGTCGCGATTTTCATTGAGGTCTTCTATATGGATGTAATTGATTGCGTAATTAATAAAATTATATTTTGAATAACGTCTCTGAAGATCTCCACGCACGTATTCACGTGTGGTATTTAGCTGCCTGTTATACTTGCTAATATGTGTATGGTAACAGTTTGCCAGAGCTTGTGAGTTAAATTTGTATGTACAGCTTAAAGTCGCTACTTGAGAAATAGCTTTTTTGATTTGTTCACGGTATGCTCTATCTTGGGAATAGCTAATCAAGCTACTTTTTGATGACGTCGAAGATTGATTTCTATCGGATCTACTATTGCTAGGACTGGATGCATCGCTGGTAGCGGAGAAGAAATCCACGACCGCGTCGTAGGCCTCATATATCCATGTCAGAGGAAGATCAATCACTCTTTCTGATGGGATGTATGGGTCGAAGGTCTTTTTGGCCTTGCTAGAGTCGGGCAAGACTTGATGGTATATAGTGAGTAAAAATATTATTCCAAATACAGAATAGTACACCTTCTTGAGATGACGCTCCATGCGTATCACCTTAGTATCAAGCTTACAATAACAAGTATCTTGAGAGGGGTTGACTGAATAACCACAATTGGGACAAATCATATTTTATACTGAATTGTTAGATTTTATAAGCGCTATGCTAGCGATCTGAGCTAGATAACGAGAGCAAGATCAGAAGGCTCAAGTCTGCAACAGATTGGTGTAGAAAAAGCATATCGGCATCCTAAGGAAGTCAATATGAAATCCATACTCCTGAGAATGCTACACATATCAGCGCCCTCCATCATCATCATCATCGCCCCTGCCACGTCCTCTTCCACGGGTCCTTTCGCGTTCCTTTTCGCGTTCCTTTTCGCGTTCCTTTTCGCGTTCCTTTTCGCGTTCCTTTTCGCGTTCCTTCTGACGCTCACGCTCGCGCTCTTTCTCACGCTCCTCCCAGGCACGCTGATCGCGCTCGCGCTGCTCGCGTACTGCACGGTATTTTTCACGCTCCTCCTGACGCTTACGCTCGTCCTCTTGATACCGACTTCTTTGCTCCTCTTCTTTTTTTCTTTCATGGGCGAGATCCTCTTGTCGGCGTCTCTCGCGTACTTCTTGCTGTCGGCGCTCCTCGTTGATTAAATCTTGATTTTTCTCATCAGGGATACCATTATTGTGACCGACTTCACGATAGTGCTGCTCTCTCTGCTCGTTGATGGTGCGCTCGACTCGCTCTTCTTCTAGGCGTTTATCTCTATAATAATCGCAATCTTCTCTGGATTGATCACGCTCTCTTTTCATCTTATCCCAATCACGCTGAAAATCATCTTCATTGGCATACTCTGATCTTTTATCAGGAAAGCTATGCACTTTTCTGTCGAGATTTTCATATTCATCTCGAGCGCGGCGTTCACGCTCACGTGCTTCATCTACTTGGGGCATAATAAAAAGTTTCTATGGTATGTATGTTGATCTTTTACGCCGCCTCTATTGATAAGATTACAACAAGAGACGCAGGGACTAATCTAGCATATTCTCTTCTCTTTGCAAGTCATATTTTCAGCTCTTTGTTAGAGTGTTTGGCAAGAAGTCTTGTCAAGCGGGGGAATTCGTGATAGAATGCCCTGCTCCTACAGGTATGATGGGAAACTCTACATGGACCGATTGCGAAAACGTCAGTATGTGATATGGGAATTCCCAGAGATGCTCTCGGGGATTCTTATTCTTTTTTCTATACTCTGGGAGCTGGGCTTTATGCGCACGGCTGTGTTGGCCGATGAGCAGCTGACCTTCCTGCTCTCCACCCACGTCATTGTGTGCTGGATGGTGTGGTTCAATACGGCCGTTGTGCTCGTTCATGTAATCATCGCTTGGTGCCGCAACAAGGGGCGAGAGGTCTCGCGCTTTTTGATTTGGCAGCTGCTCATAGGCTTGGCTGCATCGAGCTGCTTTAGCCTCTGTGTCCACTATATAGAGAATAGTGAGACGACCGCCTTCTTTTACTGGGCCAGTGTGATGCTGGGGCTCATGATAGGGGTATTCTCCATCATCAATATATTTAGCTGGATAGCGCAGCGGCGAGCGAGCAAAATCAGACCCTCAGCCTCAAAATGGTCACCAGCAGTGATCTTCTTTACGAGCATGCTCTCATTCATCCTCGTGAGCACCATCCTGCTGCTCACCCCTGGGGCGACCTATGAGCCCATCGGCATCATTGACGCCTTCTTTATGAGCTCGCGTGCGACGGCGATCACAGGGCTGAGCACCCTGGCCATAGAGCGTGTGTTTACCCCCGTTGGGCTAGGGGTGATTTTGATGAATATTCAGATTGGTGCTCTAGGCGTGATGACCTTCTCCTATTTTGTCATGATTATGATAGGGAAAAAACTCGCCGTGCAGGACAAGGCTACCTTCTCAGGTATTCTCGACCAGCAGGGGGTGAACATAGTCCCCGCACTGCTCAAGATTGTCATCTCAGTGACCATCATCGTGGAGGCTCTTGGGGCGCTGGCTCTCTACCTCGTCTGGAAAGATCTAGCCGAGATGCAGTCCTATAATCTGTGGGCGGTGGCCATCTTTCACTCCGTGTCTGCCTTTTGCAATGCGGGCATCTCTACCTTCTCGGCGAATATGGCAGTCCCCTTCATGGAGGAGCTGCGCTTTTGCCAATTCATCATGATGCTCATCATGTTTGCGGGGACGGTAGGATTCGGAGTCTACCTAGAGAGTCTAGCACGTCTCAAAAATCGCCTGACGGGCAAGCGCTCCAATCTGCGCTGGAGTACGCACTGCTGGCTAGTCATGCGCGTCTCTGCCATCGTCATCATAGGTGGGGCAGTACTGCTGACACTCTTGGCTCTCATTGAGCCCTCAGATCAGAGCGCACGCTCGTGGTTCTCTCTCTCATGGGAGGCTCTGTGGAATTCTATAGGACGCTCTGCGGGATTTTTGCCCCTGTTGTGGCTCTTTGCCTCTTGGAGATTTATCGCGTGCTGCGCGGGCGTGAGGACTTGGAAATCCACCAACGCCGCATCGCACGCGCAACGGTGAATCGCGCTATGTGCACGGTGGTACTCTCCATTATCTGGATTGTGATCATGACCATGTTGATTGTCGTACTAGAGCCAGATATTGCAAAGCATGACAACGGTGTGCTGCGCATCCTCTTTGAGGAGGTCAGTGCCTATACGACGACGGGCTACTCACTGGGCATCACCTCAGAGCTCTCTGGTGCCTCAAAGATGGTGCTGGCCTTTAGCATGATTTTTGGGCGCGTGGGGATGTTTACCTTCATGATGATCTTTATCAGACAGGGTGATCAGCAACTGCTGCGCTACCCCGAAACGCGGCTTCCCCTATCCTAGTCATTTTTTAACAATCTATTATTCCTACAACAACAGTATCAGCCATATGAGATTCGTCATTATTGGAATGGGGCAGTTCGGTCGCGCCCTCGCGCTCCAACTCACTCAGAATGCCTATGAGGTCACCGTGCTCGATGAGCAGGAGAATGTGATCAATGAGCTCAAGGATCAGGTCGCCTACGCCCTCAAGGGTGATGCCATGGATGAGCGCGTCCTGCGTCAGATGGATCTCGTGGGCGAGGATATCAACGTCATCGTAGCCATAGGCGAGGGCTTTGAGCGCAGTATCCTCATCACAGCTCAGCTCAAGGAGCTGGGGGTGAAAAATCTCTACGTACGCTCCGCCAACCACCTGCATAGCAATGTGCTCAAGCTCATTGGGGTCAAGGATCTCTTCCGCGTCGAGGATGTAGCCGCCAAGCAGCTCGTCTCACACTTTCAGAATGAGGGTCTGATGCGTCTGCGCAAAATTGACCGCAATCACGCGCTCGCTGAGGTCAATCTCCCCGCGGCTTGGGTGGGCAAGAGTCTCCTCGATGTGAAGCTGCGCAGCAACTATCAGCTCAATTTGCTCACCCTGCGCCGTGGCACGACCCTTGAGCTCGCGCCAGACGATGATGTGCTCGCCACCCCCGAGCAGCCTGTGATTGATACGCCTCAGCCCGATCTCATCTTTGAGCGGGGTGATGTCCTCGTGCTCTTTGGCAAGGATGAGGCCTTGAGTCGCTTTGTTGATTTGCATCGTCTATAATACAGCTATGATCACGGTCACGATACCAGAGAAAGAGTATGCTGGCTACATCTTTGACCTCGATGGGACACTGGTGGATAGCATGGAGCTACACTTCCGCGCGTGGAGACGAGCACTGGCTGCCCATGGGGCTGCTCATGAGATTTTTATGGGAGAGGAGTTTATCAGATATGGTGGCTGCTCAGCCATAGATATCGTCCACTCTCTCAATGCTCAATATGGATTAAACATGGACGCTCAGCGCGTGGCGACTCAGAAGCGCGAGCTTTATTTCGAGCTCATGGCAGAGGGGCAGCTGCGTGAGATCTCAGCGACAGTGGAGCTGGTCCGCAGCTTGGCGGAGCGCGGCATTCCCTATGCTATCGGCACGGGTAGCGCACGTCCGGGTGCTCTGGCGACGCTGGAGGCCGTGGGGATACGCGAGCTCTTCCCCATCATTGTGACACCGGCAGATGTGGCAGCAGGTCGGGGAAAGCCGCAGCCCGATATGTTCTTGCTCTGTGCAGAGCTCATGGGTGTATCGCCCTCTGACTGCGTCGTCTTTGAGGATGCGCAGCCGGGTATAGACGCGGCGCTTGCGGCGGGTATGGATTATGTTTTTGTTGACTCTGTCAATCTTAATGCTTGGAATGAGGCGGCGGGTGTTGTAAACTAACAAAACACTACGCGATGAAAAAGATCTCACTTATCCTACCCTTCTACAATGCCGAAGATACCCTGAGTGTCTGTCTGGAAAGCATCCTTGCGCAAAGCCATCATGACTTTGAATGTCTCTGCATAGATGATGGCTCTACGGATGGCAGTGCGAGCGTGGTGGAGAGCTTTATCGCGCAGGATAACCGCATCGTGCTGATTCGACAGGAGAATAGAGGCTTAGGCGGAGCTCGTAATACAGGTATGAGGCATGCACAGGGAGAGTGGATCACCTTTGTGGATGCAGACGATGCCATCTTTCCTCGCATGCTTGAGCTACTCTTGCAGGCTGGAGAGACAACGGAGGCGCAGATTGTAGCTTGCGATACCTTCAAGAATAGTGCCCTCTACGATCCCACCATACCGAGCGATACGACGCCAGTCTCCCCCTGCATCATCGAAGATCCTCTCGGTGCCTATATTCGCAAAAAAGGTATCATCACCGCAGTATGGGGGCGTCTCTATAGGCGTGAGTTGTTAGATGATTATAGCTTTGTAGAGAATCTTTTCTTTGAGGATACGCCTTGGCTTGTTGAGATTCTCGGGCGTTGCTCGCGCTACGCACGACTCGACATGCAGCTCTACTATTATCATCACAACAAGGGCTCTATCATGCGCAGTGATTGGAACAAAAAGAAGACGCAGGACTTTGTCTTTGTCATCCGCAGTATCTTTGAGCGCACGACTGAGATTCACCCTGCACGCGTGCAGGAGATGCGTGACTACCATCTCTCCCCCTTGCTCAAGATGGTATTTAATCGCATCCGCAAATCATCAGCAAGCATGCAACGCGAGCTCTGGGATCATGCTCGCCCCCTCATCCAAGCCCTCTACAAAGATGGCTGCATAGGCTACAAGGGGCTCAAGTGGAAGCACAAATACCGCCTCTGGCATCTGCTGAGACAGGCACAGTGATCCCCCCCTCAGCAGCTCTGTAAGACAAAGGGCTCACCCACACTCACGCATGCCAGACCATGCACGGGATGGGCGCAGTGGATCTCGGGGCTCAGGCCGCGCTCTTGAAGGGCTTCGCGTATTCTCTTTTGCGCATGCTCAGGCGTGTTGCACTCTTGACTCAGATGGGCAAGAATGATGTGCTGGAGGCGAGAGCTCGCAGTTTGCGTGATGAAGTCTGCGGCCTGATCATTGGAAAGGTGCCCCCAGTTGTTGGCGATGCGCTGGATGAGCGAGTAGGGTCGCCCCGATTGCTGCAGCAGAGTCGTGTCATAATTCGCCTCGAGAAAGAGGGCATCAAGATCGCCGTAGGCCTCGGTGAGCTTGCGGCACACATGCCCCGTATCGGTCAGATAGCCTAGGCGTAGAGAATCATGCTCGATGAGAAAGCCCACGGGGTCCACCGAGTCATGATGGGTGCTCAGCGGGGTGATGTTGATATCCTTGATCGCGACAATCTCGCTAGGCGCGATATAGCGAAAGCGTGCCAGCGGGGCGAGCGAGCGCAGCTGCGTGGCACAATGGCGCGTGCAGTAGACGGGAATGTCAAATTTCTTGACCAGCTGCCCGAGCCCGCAGCAGTGATCCTTGTGCTCATGCGTGACCACGATGCCGTGGAGATCGGCAGGACTCAGGGAGCATTTTTCGAGCTCCGTCTTGATGCGCCTCGCGCTAATGCCCACATCAATGAGAAGACGGCAGCTGGGCGTGCTGATGAGCGTGGCATTACCCTTGCTGCTACTGGCCAGTACTTGGATATGTATCATGCGAATAAAGCTTTTATTGAGCGTAGCTATGAAGCGACTCGATCTTGGGCAGGAGATTAACGACAAGGAAGGTGGTGATGAGAGCCGCAAAGGCAAGCAGCAAGAGAGGACGACGCCACGCAGACGCCGCATGGCGTATGTGGAAGTACATGATGTAGAGAATCCAGGTGATGAGCGACCACACCTCCTTGATATCCCAAGCCCAGTAGCCCCCCCACACAGAGTCAGCCCAGAGAGCCCCACTCCACAGCCCAAAAGTCATGAGCGGAAAGGCCAGCGTGACAGCGCGATCGGCGACCTGCAAGACCTCATCGCTCTTCTGCCCCCAGTAGCTACGCAGCACCAACATCGTGGCAACGAGCATGAGCCCATAAGAGATCACGTAGCTCGTCACGTGCGGGACAAACCACGGCGACTGGAGGGCGGGCATCTGCCTCCATCCCTCCTGAAGAGGCATGCACAGCGCCCCTGTCAGGGTCAACACGGCAGCCACGGCAAAGTAGCCTGCATACTCGCGCGGGATACTGCGGCGCGAGATGAGCAGTGCAGGGTAGAGGATGAGGGGGAAAAAGCAGAGCACGTGGCGCATATTGCCAAAGGGAGGTGCCTGCGCCATCCAAGCATTGGCGATGAGCAAGCACAGGGCGCAGCCCCAGCCTGCGGCCATCAAGACCGTCACGAGCCTCGCCCTACGCGTGGTAAAGATAGCCGCAAGGTGCAAGACAATGCCCAGAGCCGTGAGCGTGTAAATGAGAAGAGCCATGGTCATGAGAGGGAGCGTTTAGGATCTTGAGCGGGCAGCCAGCACCATGCGGCGATGCAGACGAGCAGAGCTATCATGCCCGAGCGCGCCCAGAATCGCCCTGGGGCGCGGCGTGCCTCTAGCTGGATGACAGTCTGGCGCGACGAGGCGATGCGATGATAATTCATCAGGGTGAATTGCCAGCCACGATGCTCTATAGGCTCATTCACCCGCAAAATCCCCTTGATGCCAGCCCCCTCCTGCGGGCAATCCAGCCTGTAGGTCACACGATAATCCTTCACCGTCGCATCCTGCTGGAGGATGACGCGTGCGGGGTCGCCCTTGATGAGCATGATAGCTTTATAATCAGTAGAGGCGGGATACTCTAGCATATCCTTAGACCAGCTCTCCCCTGCGTAGATGAGCTCGTGGCCCCGCTCTGTCACCGTGCCTAGGGGCATCCACTCATTGCCCTTTTGCTCGTAGATGGTGTAGGGAGCGTCATTGTAATGATCGAGCTCGAATTGGTCAAGGGAGAGCTTGAAGCCCAGTGGTATAGAGCTCTCATCGTCCAGACGCACACTCTCGATAGGAGCCGCTTCATTCGCGAGCACAGGAATGCGCTGACTGATCTCAAAGCAATAATCGAGATAGGCACCCAGGGCGAGCGGGATGAGGCTCAAATGCGCGAGAGCGAGCCAGTGACGCTTGGTGAGCCTTTTGTAGCCGTGGTAGGCAAAGAATCCCCCACCTGCCAGAGCCAGAAGAGCCAAAGTCAGAAGACAGAATACCGTGAGCCATGTACCATCCTTCACTGGCAGCCTATCATAGACAGAGTGAACCGCCTGAAAAACAGCATAAAAACAAGCCGCGCTCATGAGCGCAAAAAGACTGCCCCGCCAAAAGCCGCGTGGCTCGACATGCGCGATGCGCAGCCCCGCCCAGAGGGTAAGCAGCGTGCCTAGAACGCCCAGTGAGAGCATAGATCCCCCCTGATAGACTGCCGGCACTCCGACGCGTGGCAATGCTCCTGAAAAGAGCAACAAGGCACAGCCTCCGAGGAGCATTTGGCTGATTTTGAGTAGAGTAGTCATCTTAACAAGAGCCCCCTTTATCTCATAAATAACAAGCGAGGTCAAGCGCAGAGGCTGCCCTCTCTAATTTAAAATTTTTCTAAAAAACAAAATTATCTCATTATCAAGATTCAGCAGTCGAGTCCTGCGTCGCACTTGCCATAGGCATTGTACTGCGCTATACTCAGCGGCTGTATGTACAAAGAACTCATTGAGCTCATCGACCAGCATGAGCACATCGGTATCATCGCGCATTACCGCCCAGACGGTGATGCAATAGGCTCGACGGTCGCCTTGGGATTGCTCCTACGAGACAAGGGCAAGCAGGTCTATCTCTACAACGAGGACGCTGTCCCCCCCAGCTACGCCTTCATCAAGGGAAGCGAGCTCATCGCCCCCATTCCCACCCAGCTCGACGAGCGCATGACGCTGCTCATCTGCCTCGACTGCGGCGCATGGAAACGCCTCGGCGATCGCGCCATCGAGCTGCTCGCCCCTGTGCGTGAAGAGAACACCCTGCCCTACCTCGTCAATTTCGACCACCACGCGAGCAACGAGCTCTACGGTCAGCTCAACATCGTCCAGCCCGACGCCGCTGCCACCTGCTGCATGCTCTATGATCTCATGGAGAGCATGGGCGCAACAATCACGCCCGAGATCGCCACCGCCCTCTACGTAGGCATCAGTACCGACACAGGCTCCTTCCAGTACGGCAGCACCAGCCCTGCCGTCATGCGCATGGGCGCGCGCCTCCTCGAATGTGGCGTGGACGTGCAGGAGGTGAATCGCCTCCTCTACCAAGAATGCGCACTGAGCACACTGATGGTCAATCGTGAGGTACTCAACAACATGGTCGTTGAGCAGGACGGCTTGCTCTCCCACTACAGCCTCGATGCAGAGACCAAGCAACGCCTCGCGCTCGGTAGCGACGATAGCAAGGATCTCGTCGAGATCATCCGCGTCATCCGTGGGGTGAAGGCGGCTATCATCTTTGAGGACTTGGAGGATGGACGCATACGCATGTCGCTGCGATCCAAAGACCCACGCTTCAATGCGGGCAAGCTCGCCGATAGCTACGGTGGCGGTGGTCATCATATGGCCGCAGGGATACGTATGGCGGGCAGTCTCGCAGAGTGCCGTGAGCGCGTCCTTGAGGGACTGCGAGCCGAGCTGAGAGTGCTTTTTGCAGATAAGGATGACTAAAGAAGCTCTTTTTCCTTGCAGGCTGAGAAGGAATCTTCTACCATAGCTCCACGATGACCCTCGCTACACCATCAGTCGATGATGCTCCCCACGGGCTGCTGCTCGTGGATAAAGACCCTGGCTTTACCTCACACAACGCCGTCGCCCTCTGCCGCCGTATCCTGCGCACCAAAAAGGTGGGGCACTGCGGCACGCTCGATCCCATGGCGACAGGCATGCTCCTCGTCGTCATCGGCAAGGCAACCAAGCTCCAAGACGCGCTGATGAGTGACGACAAGGTCTATACAGGCACGCTAAAGCTCGGTGTAGAGACCAATAGCCAAGACGCCGACGGCGAGATCGTCGCGGAGCGTCCCATCGTGGGGATAGATGAGCAGCAGATACGCGCGGCCTTTGAGCATTTTCTCGGGGCCTTTGAGCAGGTGCCTCCCATGTACTCTGCGGTGAAGATTAACGGTGTGCCCTGCTACAAGCTGGCGCGAAAGGGGCAGGAGGTGGAGCGCAAGGCGCGCCCCGTCACGGTCTATCGCTACGAGATCTCGCGCATGGATTTGAGCACAGGTGAGGTGGATTTTCTCGTGCATTGCACCAAGGGATTCTACGTGCGCACCTACGCCCATGAGATAGGGCAGCGGCTAGGCTGCGGAGCGCATCTCACCGCCCTGCGCCGCACGCATTCGGGCGGCTTTGACCTCAGCCGCGCTCTTGATGTCCCGACGCTCAAGGCCTGTAGTAGCGAGCAGCTGCGTGCAGCCATCATCCCCTTTGAGGAGCTCCAGCGGCTCATTGCCGAGAAGGCAAAGTAATCCCCTGCTCTCTCCTCCTTCTATTCCCCATGCGTATCTTCACCAGCTTTGAGCAGCTAGACGAGATAGCGTTGCCCATCTACTGGGCTCTCGGATTCTTTGACGGCATGCACCGTGGGCATCAGCGCGTCCTGCATGCCGCGCAGCAGCAGGGGGTACTCTGCGGGATGCTCAGCTTTGCCCAGCACCCACTGAGCTTGATCGCTCCTGCGCGAGCTCCACAGCTACTCATGCCAAGCCCTGGGCAGAAGAGCGACTATGCCGCCGCATACGGCGTGGATGTGCTGCTCATGCTGCCCTTTACAGAGGCATTGGCGGCGCTCTCACCCGAGGATTTCCTCTCTCTTCTTGCTCGCTATGCTCCTGTCTCAGGCGTGAGCTGTGGGGCGAATTGGCATTTTGGGCGCGGTGGCTCAGGGGATAGTCAGCTCCTTGAGGCTTATGCGCGTGAGCAGGGCTGGCGGGTGCAGATTCATCAGCTGCTGGAGCAGGATGAGAGCGCGATCTCCTCCTCGCGCATTCGCCAATTGTTGGGAGAGGCGCGACTCAGTGAGGCTGCGGCTCTACTCGGGCATGGCTTTTCTATACGAGGCGAGGTGATTCATGGCCAGCAGCTCGCCCGTCAGTGGAATTATCACACGGCTAATATAGCTGTGCAGCAGAATACGGTGTCTCTGCCACGAGGCGTGTATGTCGCCGAGATTTACCATGATGGACAACTGCTGCGCGGCGTGGCCAATCTAGGGCTGCGCCCGACGATAGAAGAGCAACAAAAGCGCCTGCTGCTGGAGCTACACCTCCTCGATTGGCAGGGTGATCTTTATGGCCAGCAGCTCGATGTGACGCTGCTGCACTTCCTGCGTCCTGAGTGCCGCTTTGGCTCTCTAGAGGAGCTCAAGGCTCAGATTGTTCGTGATGCACAGCAGGCACGTCTCTGGAGAAATTAGCGAGATTGGAATTTACGCTTGATTTCTGCAAGAGAGAGGGGAACAAGCGTGGGCTTGCCCGAGGGCGTGCAGTAGGGAATCTCGCAGCAGAGCAGATCGCCTAGCAGCTGATGCGGGGCAGCAAAGAAGGGCTCTATGCTCTCTTGGGCTGCGTATTGGCAGGCGAGTCTAGCAACGAAGGTCTCGTAGGGATTGCGTGAGCGAGCGAGGCGTAGCTCGCCGCGCGCTCCAAAGGTCTCGATGAGCTCTAGGATAAAGGCCTCTAGCTCATCAATGCGCAGGAGGGTGGGGATGCTCTCGATGCGCAATGAGCGCTGGCCAAAGAGACTGGCGATAAAGCCAGCCTGCTGGAGCTGAGGGAGGAGATCTTGGAGAGCTCCCATATCGCGGGCATCGACCTCAATGAGCGCGGGGAGCAGCAGCTGCTGGGAGGGGATGGGGCGCTTTTGACTCGTGAGCAGTCGCTCAAAGATGAGCCGCTCGCGAGCAGCCCGCGGCGAGAGCATGACGAGCCCTTCCTTCCCCTCAAAGAGGATGTAGCTCTCATCAAGCATGCCAATATGTCGAAAGTGAGGCACCTCTGCGATGAGCTGCTGGTTGATTGCAGGGTAGATAACACTATCGGTGAGCTCAGCAGGCGCTGACTGGGCTGCTGCTGCAGGGGGCGCAGAGATTGCAGGGGCAGAGTGAGGGGGACTGGATGCTCTCTCGCCTAGTTCTTTGGCAACCTCTGGTATAGCGAGGCGTCCCTGCCGCTCGCGCTCGACGAGGGGGCGTAGTTGCAGAGCTGGTCGAGCGGCGGGAGTCCGCGCTGAGGTGGAGGGCTGCACGGCGCTGAGTGCTGGAGCAGCAGCTTGGGCAGCAGCAGCTGGGGAGCTAGCAGCACCTTCTTGCTGCCGTGCATGACGGCTGAGACTCACGCGTATCGAGTCAATAAGGGCGTGGCACAGGTCATTCATCCTGCGAAAGCGCACCTCTTTTTTAGCGGGGTGTACATTCACATCCACGAGCGCGGGGTCCATCGTGATATAAAGAAAGATGGTAGGGTGCAGCCCCGTTGGAAGCCCGCCAAATCCATCGCGAATAGCACGTGTCAGCATCTTGTCCTCAATGGGACGTCCATTGAGAAAGATGTACTGCATGCGCCGATTGCGCTTGGCCGCACTCAGGGGGAGCGCGTAGCCTGAGACCTCTACCCCGGGGGCTTGTGTGGGCTCAAGGGCGATGAGATCAGCGGCTAGCTCGCGTCCAAAAAAATCCGCGATGCGTTGGCGCAAGTCCTTAGTAGCCGCGCTGTCAAAGACGAGCTCTGTCTGCTTGGTAAAGATAAAGCGCACCTCGGGCGAGACGAGCGCATGCAGCGTGAGCTGGTGCTCGATATGGGCGGCCTCAGTCTCATCCTTTTTGAGGAATTTACGCCGTACAGGTGTGTTATAAAAGAGCTCGACGACCTCAATGCTCGTTCCCGCAGCGCAGCCCGCGCTGCGAGGTGGCTCCACCTCACCACCTCTGACCTCGATGCGCGTGCCTTCCACATCGTCGGCACGGCGCGTGGTGATAGTCAATTGAGAGACTGAGGCAATGCTGGGTAATGCCTCCCCGCGAAATCCCAGTTGACGTATATCAAAGAGATCAGAAAAGTCACGAATCTTGCTCGTCGCATGGCGCACGAGACTCATCTGCGCATCCTCGCGGCTCATACCACTACCATCATCCGTGACGCGCATGAGTGCCACACCCCCGCGCTCGATATCGACGCGTATGCTACGTGCTCCTGCATCAAGACTATTCTCGACGAGCTCCTTGATCACGGAGGCGGGACGCTCGACCACCTCACCTGCGGCGACTTGACTCGCCAGCACGTCGCTCATGAGATGAATAGTACGGTTCTCAGGTGCAGCCATAGGGGGAGCAGCGTTAAAAATTTCTTAATGAAGGAGGTGGCGAGCCTTGATACAGTAGTTTGCCCCGCTAAAGAGGGTCAGGGCAACTGCCACCCAGAGAAAGATCGTCATCCCCCAAGTATTAAAGTCACCCTGTGAGAGGAAGACTAGGACAGCATTATCCGACTGAGCATGAGCGAGATGAACAAGAGCAAACATGCAATAGCCTAGCTGAAAGATCGTTTTCCACTTTCCATAGACATCTGCGGCGATGACGAGGTTTTTTTCCACCGCCAGTTGGCGCAGCCCTGTGACGAGGAATTCGCGGAACATGATCAGCACCGTCACCCAAAAGGGGCAGAGTCCCACCGTGCTCAGGTAGATGAATGCCGCGCAGACGAGGATCTTGTCTGCGAGTGGGTCGATGAGCTTGCCAAAATTGGTCACTTGATTGAGCTTGCGGGCGAGGTAGCCATCGAGATAGTCCGATAACGCCCCAATCACAAAAAACCAACAGGCAGCAACGTGAGCCAGATTCTTAGCCTCAGCCGAGAGAGGTAGGGCGAGGGCGAGGGTGAAAAGAACAACGAGCACGAGGCGTGCCAGGGTGATGCAATTGGGGATATTGAGCATAATTTCAAGTAATGAGCATTATAGAGAGTTGATAAATAAATGGCAAGTCCGAATTTTTGCAACTCTGTAGTACACTTTGTGAAATTAGGCTGGATTTCGTCTTTAAAATCTTTATAATGCAGCCATGTCAGAACATACGACTAATCAACAAGCACCAGGTTCATCGGAGGAAGATTTGATTGCCGTACGTCGCGAGAAAGTGGAAAAGATCCGCGCTCTCGGTGTCAACCCCTACGGCGGTCGCTTTGATATCGACTCCACCCCAGAGGAAATCATTGCGCATTTTCAAGAGGGTAAACAGGTGAGATTTCTCGGTCGTATTACCGCCCTTCGCGACATGGGCAACACGCAGTTCTTCGTCATCTCAGACGTGCGCGGCAGCATCCAATGCATGCTCACCAAGAAGAGCTGCACGCCCGAGCAATGGACACTCTGGAAGCTGCTTGAGCGCGGTGACTGGGTAGGTATCAGCGGTGAGTGCTTTGTCACCCGCACAGGGGAGTCCTCCGTGCGCGTCGCTGACTTTAAGGTGCTCTCCAAGGCACTGCGCCCCATGGCTGATAAATTCCACGGGCTCGCCGACCCAGACGCGCGCTACCGCAAGCGTCACATGGACCTCATGAGCAATGGCGATAGTGCCAAGCGCTTTGTGAATCGCTCGCTCATCATCCAAGAGCTACGCCGCGATCTCGCGCAGCGAGGTTATCTCGAGGTAGAGACCCCTATGATGCACGACATCGCAGGTGGTGCTGCGGCAAAGCCCTTTGAGACCTACTTCAACTCTCTCAAAAAGTCTGTCACCATGCGCATCGCCCCTGAGCTCTACCTGAAGCGCCTGCTCGTCGGCGGCTTTACGAAGATCTTTGAGCTCAATCGCAACTTCCGCAATGAGGGCTTATCTCGCCGTCACAACCCCGAGTTCACCGTCCTAGAGATCTATGAAGCAGGCGGCGACTTTGAGACCATGGCCGAGATGATGGAAGAGCTCATCACCAATGTGGCGATGAAGGTCTTTGGCACGCTCGAGTTCGACCAATATGACGAAAATGGCAATGTCCGCTGGACGGTCAACCTCGCTCGCCCTTGGCGTCGCGCCAGCTACCGCGAGCTCGTCACCGAGGCTGCGGGTAGCGACTGGTATGATATCAGCGAGCAAGAGCGACGCCGCCGCGCCGAAGAGCTAGGCGTGCCTCTCAAGCAAGATTTCGACGACGCCGCCGTCACCCAAGAGGTGTATGAAAAGCTCGTCGAGCAAAAGCAAGTCAACCCCCTCTTTGTCACCCACGTGGCACGCGGGCTCGTGCCTCTTGCCAAGACCAACCCCGAGGATAGCTCAGTGGTAGATGTCTTTGAGCTGGTCATGAATGGTCAGGAGCTCTGCCCTGGCTACTCCGAGCAGAACGACCCCGTCGAGCAGCTCATAAGCTTCCAAAACCAATCGGGCGAAGAAACGCAAAAAATTGACCTCGACTTCGTAGAAACTCTCGAATCAGGCATGCCCAGCGCGGGAGGGGTCGGCATAGGCATTGATCGCCTGTGTATCCTCTTGACAGGGGCGAATTCGATACGTGATATTATTCTCTTCCCTCAGCTTAAGAGCCTTCCGAATATTGACGCAGCGGATGAGCAATAAGGCAATATCCTTTAGGATATAAAAAGATTTCACATAAACAGAATAAAATACGCCTGACTGGAGCTTCTTGCTTGAGTTGGGCGTATTTTCTGTTATGATAACCCCTATCATGGATGCGCACGTGGCTCAATGGATAGGAAAGCGGGAAGACCAACAAGATGTTTACGGAGTAAAACATTTTGAACAGGGTAGCTTGGCGATTGTCTGCGATGGTATGGGAGGTCACTGCTGCGGAGCTGCTGCGGCTCGCAAGGCGATGGAGAGATTTCGCGATACCTTCTGCTTTGAGACACGCGAGGAGATCCCCTCATGCTTGAAGCGCAGCCTTCATGCGGCTAACGAGGCCGTGGGAGAGCTCTTTGCCGGCAAGGACGATCCGGGAGGCTGCACCTTACTCGCCGTCTTTCTCACCCCCAGCGCAATCTGGTGGATCAGCGTAGGAGACTCCCCGCTCTTTCTTTGGAGGCATAGTCAGCTCATTCGTCTGAATCAAGATCACTCCATGCGTACCTACTTTGCGGCGCGCAGCGACAGTCTCGCCACGCGCAAAGAGGTGCGTGCCTGCGGGCATATGCTACGCTCTGCCGTCATGGGCGAGCCCATCGCCATGATTGATCTACCACAGAGGGCTCATCCCCTCCTGCCGGGGGATCGCATCATCCTCTCCTCAGATGGCATAGAGGATTTGCTCCATCAGCGCTTTTTGCCCCCTCATGTGGCGCAGATGCTCAATTCGCGCGCAGATCAGCTAGCCCCTGTTATCGTCGATGCCTGTCGTAGGCTCGATGAAGACTATGCAGACAATACGACGGTCATTAGCTTCGACATTTGAGTCATGCTAGGTGCGTGAATTCGACACCCAATAGGGGATAACTCCCAAGATCGGTAGCACCAAAGCAAGCCAATACCCCTGTATCAGCAGGATGATCATCGAGATCCATGAGAGGTGAAAGATGATGATGGCAACGAGGCGGAACGATCGTAGAGATACTCGCATAATCACGAATTATAGGAAATCCACGCAGTCCCTACAAGCGAATTTCGGCATAGGAGGAAAATTTACTTGCCTATTATAACAGACCTGTTTATAATTGCACGGCTAAACGCAACCTGAATGAAAGCTATTCTTGCATTAGAAGACGGAACAACATTCGAAGGTACCTCCTTCGGAGCCGCGGGGACAACGACAGGCGAAGCCTGTTTCAATACCTCTATGACTGGTTATCAGGAAATCATCACTGACCCCTCCTACCGTGGTCAAATCGTGACGATGACTTACCCACTCATTGGAAACTATGGCATCTGCGAAGAAGATAATGAAAGCGCAGGTCCACAAGTGCGTGGCTTTGCGATCGGTGAACTAGCCCGCCTTCACTCCAACTGGCGCAGCAACGAGCCCTTGGGCGACTGGATGGCACGTCATGGCATCCTCGGCATCGAGGGCATTGATACGCGCAAGCTCACCAAGCACCTACGTACGCACGGTGCGCAGCGCAGCTGCCTGACCACCGAGCTCAATGCTCAAGAAGCAGTCGAGGCCGCGCGCCAGTCCGCCCCCATGAGTGGCAGTGACTTTGTGACCGAGGTGTCAACGACGCAGCACTACCAGTGGAGCGAGGAATCTCGCGACTGGAAGTTGCCCAACAAGACAGCAGGTGACCTGACCACCTACAGCGAGCTGCCACCCATCAAATACAGCATCGTCGCCTATGACTTTGGGATCAAGCGCAACATCCTGCGCAATCTCCGACGCGCTGGCTTTGATGTCACACTGGTCAATGCCTATACTCCCGCCGCAGACATCCTTGCGATGAAGCCCGATGGCCTCTTCCTGTCCAATGGTCCTGGAGATCCAGCGGCACTCCCCCGCATCCATGCACAGATTGAGGAGCTGCTCGGCAAGCTGCCTATCTTTGGCATCTGCTTGGGGCACCAATTGCTCGCCCACGCCTTTGGAGGCAAGACATTTAAGCTCAAGTTTGGCCACCGCGGAGGCAACCACCCCGTCAAGG
>CAYJJA010000021.1:0-13750 GCA_964370355.1 uncultured Akkermansia sp.
CTCATTGGGGATTTTCACCCCAGCGACTACGCCATGTCTGGCGTACCACAAAAAAACCTATGTTGATATTCAACATAGGTTTTTTTGTATCTAGAGAGCGAGAATTTGACGTGCTCTCCCAAAAAGAATGTCTCCCCATATCCGAAGATATGAGGAGATCCAACTACCCTATAAATTGAGCTTTTCAGCTCGTGGGAGGCATTTTAAGTCCGCCTCCCGTTGACGAGGTCAATTTAACAGATATAGCATATCGAATCAAGAAGAATTTTTGTATTATTTTCTAACTTTTTGTAAATTAATCATAAGCGTAGCAAGCAATAAGAGCCCTTCTACAACACGTAAATGAATTATATTTAAACACAAATAGATACAAAAATCACTGGATTAAAATTTGCATTTTTCATTCAAACATAAGAGCGTAGGAGAATAATTTTGAACTCAGCCGCGATGAGCCCATCTTATCGACTTTTTCACAATTTCTCTCTAAGGACTTTTGCTTTAGACAGCGATGCCTATTCTTTTGCTTTGTCTTTTGCTTTGACTCCTACTTCCGCTCTATGCTAGTATAGCTCCATGCGCTATCTCCTTGCAAGCACTCTACTATTGACGGCTCTCCCCGCCTTTTACACCTATGCTTCTGAGCAAAAAATCATGTACGTTGGCGACTCACTCACGCATGGCTATAGCAGCTCATCCTACCGCTGGCATCTGCACAAGATGCTCGTGGATTCAGAGCTTGAGTACAGCGAGCTAGGTATCAACAAAGGCAATGTAGGTAAGAATCAGCTCAAGGCGGGTAGCTCCTACCGCGCTGTCCCCTTTGAGAATATCCACTCGGCTCAATCAAGTGCACGAGCATGGGAGATAGCAGGATTTAGAGCGGGCTCACGCTTCGCAGGGACGAAGCTTGATAACTGGCTGGGCCTCGACAGCCAAACAGCCGCGCAGAAAGCCTATACAGGGCAATCCTTCGCAGGAGATCAAGCTCCAGACATCTTTGTCATGATGATAGGGACCAATGACCTTCTTTCCGACAACCAAAAAGAGCCCAAGGGGCTACCAGGGGTCGCTGCTCGCGAGATCAGGGAGCTGCTCACGCACGTCGCGAGCATCTCCAAGAGCATGCTCAAGGGCAATCCCAAGGCAAAAATCTACCTCATGACCGTCCCCGCATGGGGCGATCATCGCCATCTCAACCTAGACGACTGGCGCAAGGCAGTAGCCAAATACAACAAAGCTCTGGCCAAGTGGGCAAAGGGCAAGAAAAACATCACCCTCATCGACGCGAGCCAAGGGCTCATCGCCGAGGGATTGAAGGCTCACCGCGACTTTTTCATTGAAGATGGACTCCACTTTAGCGAGCAGGGTAATCTGCTCATTGCAGGCAATATCGCGCGAGCCATGGGGCTCAGCGGACGTACAGCGGGGCTTGAGCGCAAGGGCCACAAAGAGCTCAATACGGAGCAAAAGGGCGATGGTCTCACCATCGACATGAGTCCCAATGCCCTTGGACGCTACGGAATAGGCAATGGTCAGCTCCAAGCTGGACTAGAAATCACGCCCAATCTCATCACATGGCGATCGGGCGAGGTCAGAAAGGCGCTCTACGCTGGCAAGCAGGGCATCAGCAAGAAGCGAGTGCGCGTCACTTGGGTCAAGGGGGATGCCAGCAAGGGGATAGATCAGGGCTATTATGTCTGGCTGGGAAATCAGCTCATAGGTGAGGCTCTCCCTAGCCAAGCTACCAGTGCGATGAAGGGCTGCTTTCCTAATAAGGAGTGCGAGGCTACTATCATCATCGACAAGAGCGCGAGCTATGCTCCCGCCCTGCCCTGAGATGCCCTGTCGCGGCTATCATCGCGGCTTATAGGAGCACTCCCTGCTCGCTTGCCTAGCTCAAGGACATTTCAGGGATTTACTCAAAGCAGATTTGCTCAGGCACAGAGCCTGCGCATGAGCTCACCGCGTCGCGTATAGGCGATGAGTTCTCTAGATGGCTCATGCTGCTAGGCGCAGCTGCATGGTCTGTGCGGAGGTGCTCGCGTGAGAAGGGCGAGAATACTAGCCTCGCATGGCTTGCTCGATCTGCTCGACGGTGATGGGGACGAAATCTAGGAGATCTTCTAGCCCATCTTTACGGATGACGACATCGGTTTCGATACGTATGCCTATGCCTTCTTCTCGTACATAGATGCCGGGCTCAATGGTCCAGACTTGATTCGGCGCAAAGACGGTATCCACAGAGCCTACATCATGGACATCAATGCCCAGCGAGTGGCTACAGCCATGCATAAAGTAGCGACGTACAGCAGGGGGATCTTCTGGATTTTGCTCGATATCAGCCTGTGTGATGAGTCCTACGCGTAGGAGCTGCTGCGCCATGGCGCAGCGCACGCGACGCTCGTAGTCGGCTTTGTGTACGCCGACGCGCATGAGATTCTTGGCTTCTTGATGGACGGCGAGGCAGGCTTCGTAGAGCTCGCGCTGGCGTGGGCTGTATTGCCCATTCATCGGGACGGTGCGCGTCATATCTCCTGCATAGCCGCCGTACTCTGCCCCTATGTCGAGCAGGACGAGATCGCCATCGCATGTCTCCATGTGGTTGGTGATGTAGTGGAGCACGCAGGCATTGGCCCCACCTGCGACAATGGGGGTGAAGGAGAACTTGCGCGAGCGTCGGCGTATAAAGGCAGAGGAGAGGATGCCCTCTATCTCCCACTCGCCCATGCCGGGACGCAGCTGGCTGAGCAGCTCGATAAAGCCCTCTCCTGTGCTGCGGCAGGCTTGGCGTATCTGGGCGATCTCCTCCTCGCTCTTGATCATGCGCATTTCTGAGATGATGGGATAGAGGCTATGGAGGGTCACATCGGGGTAGCTTGCTTGGAGGGCGGCGGCCATACGCTCGTTGCGAGTCTGCACGTAGGTGTAGCGGCGGGGATGATTGTCGCGCTCCAGCCAGAGCTCATCGAGGGCTGGTACCCACTGGGCGAGAAGATTCTGATATTGATCCAGCCAGCGTACATCGCTGATGCCACTCAGGCTGGTAGCCTCGGCGGGCTCAAGGCGCGCGCCTTCCCAGATGGCTATATGGTCATTGGTCTCGCGTAGCAGCAGGGTGTCTTCATGGCTGCCATCGGCGTGGATACGCATGAGTAGTACGCTTTCTTCTTGGTCAATGCCGGTGAGGTAAAAGAAGTTTGCATTCTGATGATGGGTGAAGGTACCATCCGCATTGGTGGGGAAGACATCATTGGCATGGATGATGAGCAAGCTAGGGCTGCAGAAATGGGCGGCGAGCTCGTCGCGCTTTTGCTGGTAAAAACTTGCAGGAAGGGGGCTGTAGCGGGTCGCGATCATGGTGACTCTATGGGTGGGGGCTAGGGGATGCTTTATGACGCATTGTCTTCGAGGCGGATTTCAAGGGAGCGTCCGTGCCCATCCAGACCTTCTACCTCGGCGAATACTTGGACATAGGGGAGGCTGCGCTCAGCGGCCGCACGATTCATGCGTACAATGCTAGTGCGGCGTTGGAATTGATCTGCGCGTATGCCTGAGAATGACTTGCCTGACCCTCCTGTGGGTAGGGTGTGGCTGGGACCTGCAAGGAAGTCACCACAGGCCACCGTAGAATAGGTGCCCGCATAGATGGCACCTGCGGTGTGGATGGAGTCGAGCATGCTGCTCTCAATGCTCTTGTCTACGACGAGTACAAGGTGCTCGGGGGCATTGGCCTCAAGGACCTCTCGCAGATATTGATTGCGCGTGAGCTGCTCGGCTTGGAGGGCGATTTGCTCAATGACAGAGCTGATGATCTCTTCACTATCTGAGATGAGGCTAATGGCACTATCGCCTCCATGCTCGGCTTGCCCGAGGAGGTCAGCGGCGATGAAGCGAGGGTTCGCGCTGCTATCTGCGATGACCATGATCTCACTGGGACCTGGGAGGAGATCTATAGAAACGGCGCCGACGAGTTGGCGCTTTGCCTCGACGACAAAGCGATTGCCCGGGCCAAAGACTTTTTCTACAGGCGCGATGCTTTCTGTACCGAGTGCCAAGGCGGCTATGGCCTGAGCTCCACCGATGCGGTAGATCTCAGTAGCACCCGCCTCGACGAGGGCGACGATGACTGCGGGATTCACCTTCCCATCGGGGCCACAGGGGGTCATGGCGACGATCTCGGGGACTCCCGCTGCCATGGCAAAGCCACCTGTCATGAGGGCGGTGGAGACGAGGGGTGCTTTGCCTCCGGGGACGTAGATGCCGACTCGGTTGTAGGGGGTGAAGCGCTCGCCGACCTCGCAGCCTTGTGCGTTGATCGCGCTCCAGTCTTTGCGTAGGCTGTTTTTGGAGAAATAGCTGATGTTGTGCAGAGTGGCCGCGATGGCTTCCTTGACAGAGCTGGGGACGCACGAGCGCGCTTCGTGGATTTCCTCTTGCGTGATGCGCAGCTGATCTGCGCTGAGCTCAACCGCGTCAAAGCGTGCGGCATAGTGACAAAGAGCCGCATCGCCTTCCTTCTGCACATGGTTGATAATATCGCGTACAGCTTCCTCCACTCCCTTTTCCGGGATGGCTCTTCTATTCATGCAGCGTAGTGTATCATCATAGTCAGGATCGCAGGGGCGGCTTATTTTCATATACATGTGGATTGTATCAACGTACTCTTCTGCTGTCAATGGCATAGAGCACTATTATAGGAGTGGTAGAGAATGGGGTGGATTCTACGAATATGCAGCCCATCTTTGTAGATGAGCTGCAGTGTTGTAGGGGAGGGAAAATGGGTTAAATGAGCTACTCGTATGATGCTGCCTCACGCATCAATATGCTCCTCGCGCTTTTTCTCGGGCGCGGGGGTACTCTGCGTAGAGCTAGATGCTGTGGGCTTTTCCTCCGTGGTGATCTTTTTGGGATCAGCAGCAGAGGGGGTATCCTCTTTCATGAGCTCGTCTTCAAACTGTTTGCGAGCCTTTTTGAATTCACCTAGCCCCTTGCCCAGATTTCGTGCAATTTCGGGCAGATGCTTTGCTCCAAAGATCACTAGACAGACGATAATAAGAATCATCCACTGCGACGGTGATCCCAAATTAGCTATAGTGTGCATGGCCTCACTATACTCAAATAGTCCTTGAAAATCAAGTAAAATATACGCCCTCATAGACTTTGCCTCATTTCCCACGCAGCCTCAGAGCTTAACTAGAGCCAGTGAAGGGATCTGTCTCGGTGTAAGATAAGTTTTGAGAGACAACAAAAGTTATACAAATTATATTAATTTTCAAGAACGAGCACCTTGACGTATCGTGAAAATCATGCTAGGATGAGCACTCATGATACGCCTATTCCAAGTTTGTATTCCTCTTCTCGCAGCTCTCATGAGCAGCCTGCTGTGCTCCTGTAGCTCAGAGGAAGATCCTAACACGGTCAATATAGGACACTTCCCCAATGTGACTCATATACAAGCTCTCGTTGCACGCAATATGAGCCGTCGTGGCGAGGGCTGGTTTGAGCGATATCTGCCCGAGCACCGCATCCAGTGGCATCTCTATACAGCTGGTCCTACAGCCATGGAGGCTCTCTTTTCTCGCACGCTTGATCTTTGCTATGTAGGGCCTAGTCCTGCTATTAATGCCTTTGCCGCCTCTCAGGGGCGCGAGGTTCTCGTCCACGCAGGGGCGGTTGATGGGGGGGCGGCTTTGCTGACGGGGGCGAACTCTCAGATCGCGAGTGCCGGCGATTTTAAGGGGAAGCGTGTCGCGACCCCGCAGCTGGGCAACACGCAGGACGTGGCCTGCCGCGCGTGGATGAGTGAGCATGGTATCACCAATACTCTCAATGGCAAGGGCGATGTGCTCATCCTACCGACGAGCAACTCGATGCAGCTGGTGCTCATGGAGCGCGGTGAGATTGATGCGAGCTGGACGGTGGAGCCTTGGGTCTCCCAATTGCAGCAGTCGGCAGGGGCGCAGATCTTCCAAGAGCAGCGTGATGCGGTGACGACGATCTTGACAGCTCGCAAGGCGTGGTTTGAGCGTGATCCAGCTCTCGCCAAGACGATGCTGCGTGCGCACGATCAGCTCACAACATGGATTATCCTTCATCCCGAGGAGGCGCAGCAAAGGGTCATTGACGAGCTGAGTATTCTGATGAAAGCCCCGATTGACCCCGCCATCATCAAGAGTGCATGGGCGCGTCTGACGCCAACGACGACGATCAATCTTAAGGCTCTTGAGGGCTTCCTCCGCGACGCGCAAGCGGCTCAGATCCTCAAAGAATCACCCCCTATCAGTGAGATCATTGCGCCTTGCTCTCAAAATTATCCTTATCCTACTTTTTCTTTATCTCATGCAAGACCCACTCGAACAAGAAATTAAAAGCTTCCCCACCGCAACTCTCAATCTGGAGCATATCTGCAAGGACTTTCACACGCGCTCTGGTGTCGTGCGAGCTCTCGACAATGCGAGTATGACGATCAATGAGGGCGAGTTCGTCTGCTTTGTCGGTCCCTCTGGATGTGGGAAATCAACACTGCTCAATATCATCGCAGGGCTAGAGAGTGCTGATAGTGGCATGGCTCTCATTGATGGGCTACCTATCACAGGACCTGGGCGCGACCGCCTCGTGATGTTTCAAGAGCATGCGCTCTTTCCTTGGCTCAATGTGATTGACAATGTCGTCTTTGGGCTTCGCCACAAGCCTAATCTGAAGAGGAAGGAATGCCATGATGTCGCACGCTATTATCTACATCTGGTGAAGATGGAAAAATTCGCCAATTCCTCCATTCACGAGCTCTCGGGGGGGATGCGTCAGCGCGTCGCCCTCGCGCGCTCCCTCGCGCCCAATCCGAAGATCTTGCTGATGGATGAGCCTTTTTCTGCTCTCGATGCCATGACGCGCGAGCAACTCTATGGCGATATCCAAGATATATGGAAGAAGCGTCGCAAGACGATCATCTTTGTCACGCACAATGTACGCGAGGCGGTCTGCCTCGGCGACCGCGTGATTCTCTTCTCGCCTCACCCGGGGCGCGTGCGACGGGAATTCCGCGTGACTCTCCCACGTCCTCGTAGTATCAATGATCACGATCTAGCTGACCTCTCGCAGGAGATCACCGCAGAGCTCAAGGGCTATGTGGATGCCAAGGAGAGCGATTAATGCTAGATTGTAGAGAGCATATCTTTATTTTTCACCTTAACTTCTTCTATGAATCGAACCACACTTTCAATTGGCTTCTTCCTACTGCTGCTCATCATCTGGGCAGCTCTGACGGGCAATCTCGCCTTTCTAGGGCTAGACTGTGAGCTCTGGCCACCCTACGTGATCCCCTCGCCTCTCTATGTCTCTGAGTACCTCTTGGAGAATATCCTCAATGGCGAGATTCCCGAGGCTATGTTGGTCACCATGCGTCGCCTCCTCATCGGCTATGTCATAGGCTTGCTCATTGGGGTGCCTCTGGGGATGCTCGCGGCGCGTTTTCGCGCAATCAACGACACGCTTGGTGTCTTAGCCTTGGGCTTGCAGGCTCTTCCCAGTGTCTGCTGGGTGCCTCTGGCCTGTATTTGGTTTGGCCAGGATGAGCGAGCGCTTCTCTTTGTCGTCGTCATGGGCTGTCTTTGGAGCGTGCTACTCTCCACGCAGAATGGGATGCGCAATGTACCCCCCATCTACGCGCGTGCCGCACGTACGATGGGAGCCTCCCCCTTCTACACGCTGGTGCATGTCACCCTACCCGCCTCCGCCCCCTTCCTCGTCAGTGGGATGAAGCAGGGATGGGCCTTTGCATGGCGCTCACTGATGGCTGCTGAGATCTATGTTGCGGTGGCTTCGGGATTCGGACTTGGGCAGCATCTACACTATGGCCGTGAGCTGCATCGTATGCACCAAGTCATCGGTGTCATGCTCATTATCATTCTTATTGGTCTACTCGCCGACAAGATTCTCTTCTCGCCCGCTGAAAAGTGGCTTCATCGCCGCTGGGGGACAGATAAGGCTTGATTCTCACCCTCGCTTCTCCTATCATTTGAATCATGAACTCCGAAGAAACAGAGGTTTGGAAGTGCCCGCACTGCGCCACGCGTGTGGACATCTCATCGCTCGGCTTCTTCGATCAAGTCACCTGTCCTAGCTGCTCAAAGATAGGTCGAGTCCATAAGTGGATAGATCACTTTGAGCTCAAGAAAATCATCGGGATTGGCGGTATGAGCGTCGTGCTCGAGGCCTATGATACGCTGCTGGATCGTACCGTAGCTATCAAGATACTCAATGCGAACTGCCGCCTTGATCCCGAGCGTAGTGAACGCTTTGAAAAAGAGTGCAAGCTGCTAGCACGCGTGCAGCACCCCACCGTGGTCAAGGTCTATACGGCGGGGCATGTGCGGGGCTACTTTTATTTTGCCATGGAGCTGCTGGAGGGGGACAATCTCGAATTCTCCGTGCGTGGGCGTTCTGCAACGCATCCCTTTGTGGTGCTCAAGATGGCGCATCTCATCGCCTCGGGACTCAAGGCCGCGCGTGAGATGGGGGTGCTGCATCGCGATCTAAAGCCTGGCAATATATTGCTCACCTCTGCTGGTGAGGCAAAGCTCATCGACTTTGGGCTCGCCATCGCTCTAGGCGAGCATGAAGAGAGTGAGACCATCTGGGCAACTCCCTTTTATGCTGCTCCCGAGACGCTCATGCAGCAGCCTGAGGACGAGCGCGCTGATATCTACTCACTGGGCATGACTCTGCGTAGCATCTTGACGATGAAAGATATTTTCTGTCATGTCGTGCCACCCCAAGACAGTGCCGCGTGGTACAAGGGCAAAAAGAGCCTGCCCAGCATTGCGCTGACGCTACCAAAGCTCGACAAGGAGATCGCCCGCCTACTCGACCACATGACCAGCTTTGACATCGAGGCTCGCCCCCAAAACTACGACGAGCTCATCCATGAGATAGAAGATGCCATGGAGATAATGCAGGCCAAGGTCTCGGGGCATTATCCCTGGATACGATTCCAAAAATACCTCTACGCCTCCGCTGGGGTGGCTGGGCTGACCCTACTGCTCAGCCTGCTGCCACTCAAAGCACTTGTAGCAGAGACTAATGGGCAAGATAATCTAGGCTCGTCCATCGCCAAAGACAGCTCAGATGCAGCAAAAGATGATACAGCCAACCCTAGGACTCTTAGTGATACCGATGCGCAAAAAATAGCCAAGCAGCTCTTACGCGATATTCATGAGCTGGGCTACTCCGATCTTGTCAGCATCGCAAATCACCTTTGCTATCGCGATGAGGCTCCCCTCGTGCAGCTCTGGAGCATGGAGCTACGCTGGGTCATTGCCTACCTCGAAAGTGGAGAGGATGATTTGCTCACCAAGCTTGAGCGCAGCATCGTCGAAAAGACGCAGCGTCTCTCCTCCCAATCAAGCAGCAGCAAGCTGAGGGAAGATCTCCTCTACCTCGCCAAGATGATCAGCACGGGGAAGAAGAGACGCATCAATCAAGCCGACTTTAAGCAGGAATTGAGCACAGAAAACTATGCGATGGAGAGCTTTGCCCGCATCGCCTTGCTGAGGAGTCTAGAGGCACGCGGTGACTATGCGCAAGCTCTCAGTCTCCTCGATGAGATTGAGTCTCAGTACGCCCCCAAAGCCCTGCTACCGCAGCTCGCGCTGACAAGGCATCGTCTCAGTCAGCATGTAAGAGCTAGGGAAGCTAGGGCTGTAGCCGTCAGTCAGTCTTGAAGCCGACTGACTCGGGGATAGTCATGGCGATTCTCCGAGGCTTGGGTCTGAATGATGCGTGGGAGTGGAGCGTGCTTGAGCGCGGAGCTCGCGCTGCGACGCTGGACGTAGCGCACGTCATTTTCAAGGAATCCGCCCGCGCTTTCACGCAGCAGCTCACCAGAGCTGCGATTCTGATCCTGTGTCAGGTGGATGATGCGTCCCAGCTCAGGGCGTGTCGGTAGGGGCGTTTGGACAAAGTAGCTGTGATGCTCGACCATGAGCTGCTTGATGAGCTCATAGAGCTCCATCTCATAGAGACTGCCCAGAGGGAGGAGATGAGCCGTCGTCTGGGCAAAGTCAGTATATTCCCCAAGGATGAGCTGCTGCCTATTGAGAGGCGAGAGGAGCAGGCAGTGCGTACTCTCGGCTATACTCACGGCACAGCAGGCTTGGAGACGCTGCGCGGTGCTCTCTAGCTGATTCTCCCCGAGCTCACATCGCTCATGGAGATCTCGCGCGAGTCCTTGAAGAGTAAGGTGGTGGCAGCGTACACCGAGAGCCTCAGCATGAGCATCTGCCCCTGCAAAGCAGAGAGCATGCACGCGTGAGGCACCTAGAGCCTGCACCGCAAGCAGCAGCAGCAAGGGCGCGTAGGGGTGATCCATCGCTAGGCAAACGCCCTTGTAGTAGCGCTGCTCCACACTCTGCCTTATGGCCAAGACGAGAGCCTGATGCAGCAGCTCCATCTTCTGATTCTCCTCGACCTCGCCCACGAGCGGAGAAGCCGCTAAGTCCACGACCCTATTCTCCTCGCAGAAGTAGCCAAGGCGGCTGAGGAGCTCCCCTTGCGAATTATAGAGAGCAGATCCTCCCATATAGAGTGAGTCCTCAGCCATGCCTACTGGCGCGACGCTGATGAGGGCGCAGTGATTCATCTCAGCCTCCCAGCTATGAGACTCGGCCTCGATGGCTGGGCGATCGCAATACCAAGTCTGGGTCGAGAGGCGTATGGTAAAGTCGAGCTCTAGCTCGCTGATGCTCTCCTCATCACCTATTTCAATGCTATATCGGTACTGCTGATGATGGAGCAAGGCTGCCTCATAAAGCTCTGCAACCACTCCATTGTGGAGCAAATAGGGCTTGAGGCTACAGAGATTGTCCTCGAGCTCTATATTTCCCTCGCGGCTGAGGATGCAGATCTCCTCTGCGTTGAGCTGCGTGCTGTAGGCGGCAAGGATAAGGGGAGCGCAGTTTATTTCTTTGGACAGCACGGAGAGGGCGCGTTGCGTTTGCTCAAGAAAGGAATCACGACTAGCCAAATCGCCAACCTCAGCCCCGCAGAGACTATAGGCGGAGCTTATCACAAGGTCTGCACCCTGATCAAGGCATTGCCTATATCCTTGAACTATAGCGCGTAGATTCTTTGAGAAATCACCGCAAATCGAGAAGTTCTGTATAATTCCTATCTTAATATTCTTGCCCATAATTTATTAGTCAGGATTATTTTATCTCTAACTTACAAGAAAGGCAAGATATTTTAAGTATCACATTATATTTATAATAAAGGTATTAATCAGTAGTCTCACTGAGAGAGCAATTCTCAATGATTAACAACTAGCCTTTTCCATAAGAATAGCAGTGCTCGCTGGGACGCTCTCTTTACGGCACTAGAAATGACTTGGCAAAGAAGGTTAAAATGATATACTCAGTCGAGTGCCTCATGCAGCCGCGTTTTGAATCGAACTGTTTTCAGGAAAAAGGGGATTCTCACTATGGAGACATGACTCAAGAATCTGCCCGCTGCCTTTTCAATCATCAAGAAGCTTTTTTCACTCATTAATAATGAACTCTACCACATCTCAGATAAAAGTATCCGTTCTCATGCCTATTTATCAAACAGATAAAAAGCATCTACGTGAGGCAATACAATCCATACTTGATCAAACTTTTACTAACTTTGAATTCCTCATCATCAACGATAGTCCCGAGGATCATGCCTTAGATAGTTTGGTGGAGGAGTTTCAGAGACGTGATGCGCGTATCCACTACACCAAAAACGCACACAACGAAGGTATCACCCCCTCGCGCAACAAGCTCATCGAGCAAGCAAGGGGTGAGTACTTGGCTGTCATGGATCATGATGATATTTCTCTGCCGCAGCGATTTGAAAGACAGGTGGCTTTCTTGGATGCACACTCCGACTATGGCGTTGTCGGTAGCTACATTGAAGAATTCCCCCATAGAAAAATCGTGACCAAGCCCGTAGAGAATCACGATATTGAGCTCTCCCTGATGACGAGCTGTGCCATCCATCACCCCGCCTCCATGATAAGAAGGCAGCTGCTTTTGGATCATCATCTCCTTTACGAGGAGCAATTCTCTCCTGCTGAGGACTACGCGCTCTGGTGTCGCCTGCTACCTCATACCAAGTTTTACAATATCGCGGAGGTTCTCTTACTCTACAGAGTCCACCAGCACAACACCTCGAAGACGCAAAAGGGCAAAATGCAGCGTGCGACGCTAGCCATCTACGCATTTGTCAAGCGTGACAATCCCGCTCTCTATGCCACCTTTGAGCAGGTGACATCCAAGATCACGCGCGTTAAGCTTTTTTCCTTGATTCCCCTCTTAACCATCTGTGATAGCAAGCAAAGCGTAAGTGTGCGACTCTTTGGCTTCATTCCTATCCTCTCCTACAAGACGCGCCTCAAACACATGGGTAGCCGCTAAAAATCTCCTTATTTTTCAAAAGATGCCCCCACTCACGCACTCCGCGTGAGTGGGGGCATCTTTTGAATGCACTCAGTCCCACTCATGCAGTTTTGCTGGATGAGTAGGAGAAATAGATGCTCGGCTCTGGGCTATGCTAGAGCTTTTTCCAATCTAGTGCCGCTAGCAGATTGTCAAATCCAAGACCCGTGCCTGCTGGTGGGGTGAACTCAGGCGTAATATTAAGCCCTAGCTCCTCTGAGAAGGCATTGGGGCGATAGACATGCTGAGTCACCAAGCCACAGAGTGGCACATCTACCTCTGGCTTATTAGAATAGTAAAGAGCCGCATTGTAGGCAGCCCAGCACTGACCTAGGGGATGATCCAGATAGGAGGTAAAGACGGGAAGTCCCTTGTTGCTGCTATGTCGCGCGGGCTTAACGAGGCGCATCATGGGGGTCTTGGTGCGAGCAGGTACCTCATCTTCATTCTGAAGGGGTAGGTCATAGCCTAGTGGGATGCCTGCATCCTGGAGACGCTGCCAGTTATTAACATCGTAGTAGCAGGGGTCTTCGATAAAGTCTATGCGCTGTTTGAGGCTATCTGAGAGCATATCCCAAAAGCGCAGGGTGTCGTCAACCGTCAAGGTGCAGTTGAAGTCCAATCGCCACTTCCAATCGGGGACGATGGCGGCAAAGTTGACGAGACGCGCAGCGGTGACTTCGAGACGAGGCAGCACCTTAATCTTGCCTACCTTGAAGCCACGCTGATTCAAATTATAGACCTGTGAAGGAGTCGCGCTGACGGTGAGTGTCGCATGACTGAGAGGAATCATCTTACCCTCAAAGAGATTACTATTCTGGGCTCGCGCTGCGGCATCTACTTCCATGCAACGTAAGGCGCATGCACCGAGGCGCAGCGGATTGCCATCACGCAGGGCGTCGAGTTCGTATTCGAGCGGTGCATCACCGAGCTCGGGCCAGGCCTGTAGGCAGGCATGACCACCATCTTCAGAGCGAAGCAGGACACCTTGGCGCGGCTGCGCCGCTGCGCGGGCACTCATGGCACCAACGGGATAGAGAGTATAGCTTGAATATTCCATGTCTCTCATTTCATCATATTTGCAATGCTTTGTCACGATTATTTTATAAAAATACTCTTCAGACAGTAATTAATGAGGGAGCAAAGATCGACTTAGCAGCTGAGAGAGAAGCCATCAAATCGCAGAAATTCAGCTAGCAAATCATCTCACAATCTCAGCTCGCAAAAATGAGTCATGCATCCCCTCCCGCGCTAGAAATATCTATTCAGCGAAAGAAAGAGTTATCTATCGTATTTTT
>CAYJJA010000021.1:13760-25874 GCA_964370355.1 uncultured Akkermansia sp.
TTCTACTATGAGTGACTACATATATGATTCTATACAGCCCTACCTCGGTGTAGCTAAGGCTGAATATAGCCCCCAGCTCTACCTCAATGCAGGCTACCAGCCCTACTGGATTGAGATGGGCACAATGGTGCCCATGGGTGATGAGGCAGGCGTTCTCTCCGCTGATGATCTCGAGCAAATTGTCGCTAGCTGCACCGATGAGGAGCAGCGCAGCACCCTCGATGAGCAAGGGGCAATCGACTTTATTTACGAGAGCAGCACAGGCAAGTTTCACCTCTATCTCTACGTGCAAGAGACAGGCTATCTCGTCATCGCGCTCAATCTCGATGCCGATGCTCTGCTCAAGCAGGGCATTGAGTGCAACTGCTCAGATATCCACATTCCCACGGAGTTCCCCCCGAGCTGGAGACGCTTTGGCACACTCTGTCCCATCTGGGAGGGTGCTCCCAAGCTCACGGCCGCCGACACGGAGGAGTTTGCAAAAAGCTTCTTGACGGAGAAAGAATGGGAGCGCATCAATGCACGCGGGGACGTGGACTTTGCCTACCAGAATAGCTTTGGACGCTACCGCGCCTCTGTCGTGCGCCAACGCCTCGGCTATGACATGGCCTATCGTATTATTAATACGAATGTGAAGACCATGGATGAGATAGGGCTGCCCAAGGAGTACGTCATCCCGCTCACGCGCTACACCAACGGCCTCATCCTCGTCACAGGCTCGGTAGGCTCGGGGAAGTCAACGACTCTCTCCTCCATCGTCGACTTCATCAATGCCGATCGCCGCGATCACATCATCACGCTAGAAGACCCCATTGAGACCATCTTTGAGAGCAAGCTCTGTCAGGTGAATCAGCGCGAGGTACACAAGCATACCGAGTCTTTCGCACGTGCGCTACGCGCCTCCCTGCGCGAAGATCCCGACATCATCATGGTGGGTGAGATGCGCGACCTTGAGACCATCTCTCTCGCCCTCACCGCCGCAGAGACGGGTCACCTCGTGCTCGGTACTCTCCACACGGGCTCTGCCGCTCGTACCATCGACCGTATTCTCGATGCCTTCCCCGTCGAGGAGCGCGATCATATACGCATCATGGTCTCCGAGTCGCTGCGAGGCATCCTCTCCCAGCAGCTCATTCCCAAGAAGGACGGCACGGGCCGCGTCATGGCTCTTGAGATGCTGGTCAACACAGCCGCTGTGGCAAACTGCATACGTGAGGGCAAGACCTTCATGATCCCTGGTCTCATCCAGACGGGTAAGGCACAGGGCATGCGCCTGCTCGATGACGCTCTCCAAGAGCTCTACCTCGCCGGCACGATCTCAGCGGAGGAATGCCAATTCCGCGCGGCTGACCTCACCATGATGGACAAATTCCTCGCCGAAAACCCTGAGAAGTCCTAATACTCATCCACCTAGCACCCCATCGAAAAGACTCCTTTTTTCATGAAAAATCTCATTGATCAATACTTTAGCATCCTTGTTGAGCGCGGTGGCTCTGACCTCCATCTCTCCGAAGGTGAAGCCCCCAAAATCCGCATCCACGGCGAGATCATCCCAGTCGCTGAGCACATCCTCACGCGCGAAGACATGATTGCGCTCATGGAGCCCATCTGCCCCGAGAAGCTCTGGGCGGACTACGTGGAGGGCGGTGACGCCGACTTTGCCTATGAAATGGACGAGACCTCACGCTTCCGCTGCAACTACATGAAGCAGCACCGCGGCTACTGCTGCGTCTTCCGTCTCATTCCCACCAAGATTCTCACCCTAGAGCAGCTCAACGTCCCTGAGCAGATCAAGCGCTTTGGCGAGATGCGCTCCGGACTCGTGCTGGTGACGGGCCCCACAGGCTCGGGCAAGTCAACCACGCTCGCAGCCCTCATCGACTATATCAATACGAACTACGCGCGTCACATCATCACCGTCGAAGAGCCCATCGAGTTCGTCCATCCCTCCAAGAATAGCATCATCACCCAGCGCGAGGTACCTCACCACACCCCCACCTTCGCCGATGGCCTCCGCGCCTCGCTACGCGAAGATGCCGACATCGTGCTGGTGGGCGAAATGCGCGACCTTGAGACCATCTCGCTCGCCCTCACGGCCGCTGAGACAGGACTACTCGTCTTTGGCACTCTGCATACGAACAACGCGCGTAAGACCGTTGACCGTATCATCGACGTCTTCCCCGCCGAGCAGCAGGCTCAGGCGCGCACCATGCTTGCAGGCTCGCTACGCGGGGTCGTCGCCCAGCTGCTCATGAAGCGACATGACAAGCCCGGACGCTGCGCTGTCAATGAGATCATGTTTGCCACCCCAGCAGTGGGCGCTATCATCCGTGAAGGCGCGACGCAAAAGCTCGCAGACGTCATCACGGGAGGCAAGGCACTGGGCATGCAATTCATGGATGATGCCATCTGGCAAAAGCTCCAGAGCGGCATGGTCTCGCCCGAGGAGGCCTACATGAAAGCCATCGACAAGTCGCGCTTCCGCAACTTCCTTCCCGCCGAGTCGGCGGGCATCGCCAACGCCGGCGGCGCCTAAAAGCAGAGCAAGCACACCTCTCCACACCCACACGACACCCCCGCATGCATGCGAGGGTGTCGATTTTTATCTAACCCAGTCTCGCCGACACATGTTTTTGGCATTGCCATTTCTCTCACATTTCGCTATGCTGGGAGTGATTTTTCACGATACCAATATCATCTGAAGCTTATGAAACCTCTATTTGTCCATGTACACATCTACTACACAGAAATGTGGTGGGAGCTCAAGCAATGTCTAGGCAGTATCGAGCCTCACGCTTATGATTTGTTCATCAGCCTCGTTGAGGAGCATCCCGAGCTTCAAAATGACATCCTTGAGTTCAACCCAAAGGCAAGCATACGCATCGTAGAAAACAGAGGCTACGATGTCGCCCCTTTTGTAGCCTTTATCAATGAGGCAGAGCTCGACGACTACTCCTATGTGGTCAAGCTACACAGCAAGCGCGACCTCAACAAGGACTTCTTCCTCTTTGCCAATGGCTGTATGAGAGATGTCAGAGGCAGCAAATGGCGTGACTACCTGCTCGCGTTCGTCAAGTCGCGCGAAGTATTCCAAGAACATCTGAATTATCTTGAGATGCACCCTCAAGCCGGTATGCTAGCAGCGCACGAAATCATCTTATCGCGCAAGCAATACATCAAGCCGTTCTTGGCTCGACTCACGGAGCTCGTTGCACCGCTAGAGCGAGCCGACTCGCCCTTTTGCTTTGTTGGCGGTACCATGTTTATCGCGCGAGCTTGCTTATTCAAGCAGCTGCAGCTACTGCGTATCGAAAATTCTCAGTTTGAAGAGGTAACAGCTGCGCATGACGGGCAGCTCGCACATGTCATGGAGCGATATCTTGGATATATGGTCTATTCGCAAGCTGCCACAATCGAGTCAATCAGAAAGGAATCTCTCTTATCGAAGATGCAACACATGATAATTCACATTTGCTTCTATACAAAGCGTTTTATTTACCAAGATAAAATAAGCAAGTCCGGCAAAAGGAGAATCAAAATATGTAGGATCCCCCTTCCTTCGCGAAAAAATTAATGATCATCCCGCCTCCATGATACGCAGCTCGGCGTCGTGACTCGGAGAAACTCTCACGAAGGGATACCTGAAATTTGCGCGGTAAGCTTGAAGTGGAGCTTGGCCACGTCGCGGAGCTTCTCCACACCGTAGCGCTTCACCAGCTGCTTGCCTGCTTTGACCACATGGGGCGCGCAGCCCAGCGGCAGCTTCTCACCTGCGGCCTCAGAGGCCGCCTGCATCCAGCTTGTAAATCGAGCGCGTGCGAGTATAGAGGCTGCGGCGACGGCAATGTCGCTTTCCGCCTTGGTGCGCTGCTCGAGCTCTATAGCTATGGCGTGCTGCTTAAGCGCCCGTTTGAGCACCCATTCGTTGGCAAACTGGTCACTGAGTGCGCGGGGGCAGCTAGGCACTTGCTCATGCAGGCTGGCGATCACACGGGCATGCCCCCACGCGAGGAGGCGATTGAGATTGCCTATTTGCTCATACATCTCATTATAGCGCTTGGGGCCTATGCAGAGCACCTCGTAGGCTATACTAGGCAGCTGGCGTATGCGTGCAGCTATTTTTTGTATTTGCGCATCATTCTTAATAGTCTTACTGTCACAGCATCCTAGCTTTTTGAGCTCCCAGGATAGCTCATGATCCGCATAGACTCCTGCAACGACTAGCGGGCCAAAGTAGTCACCTTTGCCGCTCTCATCTATTCCAAAGTGAGCCTCACTCATACCGGCGGCTTTTGTAGATAAGGCCAAAGGGGCGTCTAACGCGTCTTTTTCCCCGCCTTGAGTGAGAATTCCTGTGATCTTGGGCTCTAGGACGAACTCGATGAACTCATCCGTGCCCGCGCCTTGCAACAAGAGCTTTGAGCGTTTTTCAAAATAAGTAACGCTGATTTTATGTTTTACGAAACAATACAAGGCGTATTCACGCGCACAACTCTCAAAGCTTGAATCGTTATTAAGTAATTCTTTAAGTTTCTGTGCTTGTTCCTTACTCAAAATGCAGCTGTATTGACTTCTCATATGAGCAAAGAGTTTGACGAAATATTCAATTCAGGTCAATAAAAAATTTGCATTTTGTCATATCTTATTTATTATCATGACAAAAAAACTTCACAAGAAATAAAAATTGATAGAGACAAAGCTTTAAAAAAAGAGTATACAGGACTTGGCTTTTACATAAACAAGCCCTCCTACCATTATGGCAACTACATTAACAAAACGAGATCTTATAAACCGCATCAGCGCAGAAAGTCCAGCTGATCTCACCCAAGGTGAGGTACACGACGTCGTCCAACGCACCATCGACATCATCGCCGAAACTCTCAGTAGTGGGAATCGCGTTGTGCTGCGCAATTTTGGCACACTTCACGTCAAAGAGGTCAAGGCCAAAGTGGGCCGAAACCCCAAGAATCCTGGAAAGGATGTCCCCATTCCTGCAAGAAAAGTTGTGAAATTCAAAGTGGGCAAAGAGCTCAAAGAGAGTGTCGCAAAACTGTAGGGGAGTTCTCACAGACTGAAATCACGAGTCGATTTGGGAGTGCACTTTTTGCATTTTTAAACAAAGCTAAGGCTTCAAGCAGAAAATGAAAGCATACACCCCAAATTCCTCACGATGCAGGCTGCTGAGTGAGTTCACTAATAAGTAGTTTTTTAAACGAGATTTTAGAGCTCTCCTAGATCATTTTGACGAGAAATGATGAGAATACATACACACGTGTCCACGATTCGAACTGTATAGCGTGTTTTATCGCTAGCAGATTTTATCGACGAATAAATAGAGATGCCCTGCGGGGCAGCTCTATTTATTCGCTATTTATTCGCTGTTTATTACTCTGGCAGTACTTAATGAAGGATCAGCGGCTTGCGTAGCAACTAACAGAGACGCTATCAAGTCGTAATTTGGCACAAATTGCATGCCAATTTGAGACGAAGCATAAGGCTGAGGATCAGTCGCTGCGCTCCTGCCCCTTCGGGTACTTATACAAATTACTCCTTGACAGCATCTCTGTTAGTGCTTAAGGGGACCTTGCAAAATTAGTTTTCAGAAATTGCAGATTTCGAAAATGAGTGCCACAGCACGTCTTTTGCAGCATTTTGGCGAGAATTTGCGGCTTTTTGGGCTTACATAGCTCGCTATGTGCACCCAAACGCCACAAATTCTCATCCAAACTGCTAGCAAAATCCGAAGCTGCTAATTTCGCAAGATCCCCTTAAGAGCATGTACTTCCTTTTGTTGAATGAAAAATAATATTTTTCACCCAACAAAAAGAAGCTTTAATATTCAGATATGCCTATTTGCGGGAATCCTGCAATTTGCTACAATTATTACTTTGACAGGGCTTAATGCAGCACGCGCGGAGCGTCATCCCTCATAAGTAGCAAGCAGAGCGCAGCTACGCAATAAAGCATACGGATCTCAAGAAGCCTTGCTCTTGAGTGTTGCACATCACTTTCAATACGCAAATGTGTGCAAAAAAAATCTGCGAGGCACCTTTCAAAGATGCCTCGCAAGCAGCCCTCCAATATTATTGTATAAAGAATCGCATCAGAGGGCTAGCGATCTTAGGCTTTTCTAATCTTGAGCGTGAAGAGCAGCAGAGCTGTGACGCTGAGGACGGCACCAGCAACACCTAGCACCTGACCGAGGGCGACACCCTGAGTCTCGAGCCAGCCTCCGAGCCAGCTGACAAGTGCGCCTGCCCCCACGGAGGTGAGGTTGAGGATACCGTAGCCTGTAGCGGCAAAGCGCTCATCAATTTGGGAGCGCAGGATGGGCATGAGGTTTGCATCCATCGCACCCTGTGCAAGACCCTGTGTGGAGACCAGCGCAATGACGACAGTCAGTCCCAATGCGATAGGCACGCCAAACTCAGGGAGCATGGCAAGCACAACGCAGGGTCCCGCAATCAAGAAGGCTATACCTGGAATGATAGCGCGCGCATTCGGGTTGCTACGCGCCCATGCATCAGCCAAGGCTGCTGCGACGAGCACGGCGACGTATTTGACGATGTTGATCGGCAGTGTAGCCATGGGACCAGCCTCAGCCTCAGAGATATCAAAGCTATCTTGGAGGAGACGAGGGTACCATGTCATGATGAACCAGTTGGCAAAGCCCGTGAGTGTCCATACGGCAAGGAGAATGTACATTGCCTTGGTGCTGAAGAGATTTCCCAATACTTCTCCAACGGAGAACTTGGTGGAGTCTTCGCCAGCAGGCTTGTCCGTCTCAGCAATGGCTGTAGCCTCACCCTGCTTGGCCGCGTCGGGGTCACGCAAGAAGAGGATGACGATGAGACCGTAGATCACACCGACAAAACCGAACATCTCAAAGGTGAGATGCCAGCCATACTCACCCGATACAACGGCTCCAAAGCCCGCAAAGGCCTGACCTGCGTAGATACCACTCTGGTGGAGACCTGTCGCCATGGAGCGCGTGTTGCCACGGTGGTAGTCGGTGATGAGGGCAAGAGCCGCAGGGATGTAGAAGGCCTCACTGATACCCATAGCTGTGCGCGCGATGAGTAGCTCATGGTAGGTCTCTGCCATACCAGTGGCCCAGGTCACGACGGACCAGACGATGAGCGAGGCAAAGATGATGAGCTTGCGGCTGTAGCGGTCAGCGAGGTAGCCACCCACTGGGCTCAGTGCCGCATAGACGATGAGGAAGACAGCAGAGATGACACCGAACTGCTCGTTGGTGATGGGCTGACCTGTCTGGGGATCGACGATGGAGGAGGTGATAGACTTGTTGAGAATGGAGAGCAGACCGCGGTCAGCGTAGTTGAGCATGACGACGACCCAGAGGACGGCCACGCAGATCCACGCCCATTTACCAGGCTTGCTTGAGGGGTCGTAGGCTGGGAGTGCTTTCTTGGCGATGCCATTTTTAACGGCAAGCACGACGAGCACCAGTAGCAGGATGCCTGCTGCCCATGGCGTGTAGTGCTCGACGGCGGCGATAGCATCAAAGATGCTGCGGATAATGGGATGCATAGATTATATGATTAGTATTTCGGGGTGATGCTTATGGTATTGATGATCGGTGTACGCACACCGGGGTGTGTCTCTCCCGAGATGACGATGAGGGTGGTGGGCGCAACGCGGTGGAATTGTACCGTCGGTGCGGTGACAACGCCTACAGCAGTCTCGCCCTGCTTGCTCCAGCTCTTCTTGGCAAAATCATAGACATAAATCGTCTTGCTCTGACCAGGATGTAGACTGGGAGCCTCTCCCTTCAGGCTAGCTCGGTAGAAATTTCCAGGATCGCCACCTAAAACAAAGGCGCGTCCATCCACGACGGGTAGGGGGCTAGGAATGGCCACAAGCGTCTCGGGCATGTCAGGCAGTCCTGCCTCTGCTCCCGCCTGCCAGCTGCCCGCCGTCGTGTCATAGACGAGCATGTCCTTGAGGTAAGTGCGCTGCGCCTTGCCAGCGGCATCAGCATGCAGGCTGCACCCTCCCATCACATAGATTTTGCCCTTGTGGACAGCGGCACTCGCCAGCATGCGCCCCGAGGGCATGGCGGGCAGTGTCGTCCATCCCGCAGAGGGATTGTCCATGTCCATGACATAGCTAGTAGAAAGGCATGTCGTATCGTCGGGATTTTCCTGCCCTCCAAAGACATAGAGCTTGCTCGCTATCTGGGCAAATGCGGCATAGGCGACGGGACGCGGTAGATCGGGCAAGGCCTCATGGCGCAGATTGCCATCCAGCAGCCAGACGCGCGTCACCTTGGCGAGATGTTGCTTGGCATCGCATCCTCCTGCAATGAAAAGACCGCGAGCACCTGCTCCCGAGGCCGCGTAGCCTACAGCGTAGGGCAATTTGCCCGACCACATGGGCTTGCTGCCGCAAGTGCTGCATATGTCGGGCGCGTACATGACACCGACGCGGTTGGAGAATACCTTTGCTCCGCGCTCCTCGGGCGTTTTGGCATTGGGCAGAGCGTAGGGGAAGTTCGCCCCACCGGCAAAGATCACCGTCGGGCTGCGCAGATCGGCGGAGGTCGTTTGGAGACCTGCCACCATCCCCGCAAAGCCTATAGGATCAGGGATGCTGTAGCTGGAGCTCGCAGGGGTGCTACTCACCTCCAGTGACTCTCCCATGAGTGGGGAGAGTCCTGCGACTAGCAGCAGTGGGAGTAAAAAGAGACGTGATAATAACATCTTAAACAACTTGTTAGCATTGAATGCTCCACACCTCATTAGAACGCTTGCCAGGGCGCTGCTCACCATTGATGATGACGGCTCGACCCTGCCATTGAGCGCAGGGGAGCACGGCGCGTGCTACAGCAATGCTCCCAGCATCCTGCCAGAGATCATGGGCGAGATCATAGGCGAGGCTCTGCTTGTTAAAGCCGGGGTGATCCTGTGGGGCATAGCCTGTGACAGAGGCATCATCGCCGCCCAGTAGATAGACGCGTCCTTCAAAAACGGGGGCGGGCGTGGGTGCTGCCGCGCAGGGATGAGGTAGATCACTGAGGCGACGCCAGCCGCGATCCACTGAGTATGCCCATGCCTCGGTGAGCATATCACGCAGCATGCGATTTCCGTCTTCTGCGGGCTTGAGGCCGATGCCTCCCAGCACGTAGAGTGTATGATTCGCACAGCAGGTCTGATGGAGGAAGCGACCACGACTGGGGAGCACATCTCCCTGTGTCCAGCTATCGCTCTTGGGATCATAGATGAGCAGATCGCTCTGCGCATCCTGCTCGCCGACGGCACGGCTACCACCTGTGACATAGACCTTGCCATCCATGACAGCGGCGGCATGCCCTGTCAGCGGGTAGGGCAAGGCAGCGCGTGGCGTACACGTCACCTCACCGTCGGCATAGCTGAGCAAGTAGCAATCAGCAAAGGCTCCCTCAGCAGCATTGCTCCCGCCTATGAGCAGGACGCCGTCGGGCAGAGATGCGCTCGCGCCGTAGCCCATGGGCTTGGGGAGAGGGGCTGCCTCACGCCAGCCACCTGCAAGATCACACATGTAAAACACCTCTTCTGTCCAGATTTTGGGACCACCCTCCCAGAGGGGTTTTTCTGGAAAATTCGCCCCGCCGCAGACGAGGAGCGCATCTTGATGAGTACCTGCATAGCTACCAGCAAAGCCCTCCATATCGGGGAGATCGCTCAGCTGTTTCCAATTTAAAGTTGGTAAATGATTCACAAATTGAAATCTAGCATACATCGTACCCCAAAGACAAGGAGAAAGTACAGGAAAATAGCTGATTACAATGATGGATCAACAGTCTGCGCAAAGCCTCCTCACACGTAGCGAGCGTACAAGCACTTGATTAGCTCCCGCTTTCACACATTCATTCGTATAACGCAACGAAAATTCACACCGGCGTGTCTCTGACAGAGTCAGCATCTGTGCCGCATTGAGATAAAAATGCCCCCAATCTCCCTGCTCGCCTTGTTGGGGTAATAAGACAATGCCGAGCTGCTCTTCACCAAGGTAGAGCGCACGCAAGGCGCAGCCGTCGCCATCACGCAGGCTAAAGCAAGCGTTGGAGTACTCTATATTGATCTCATAGAACCCCGCAGGGAGCTCTATAGGATGGAAATAGAGCTGGGCGGTATCTTCATGCGGATGCAGCCATGCCTGCCCATGCTCCACCTCATATTGTCCCTGCGATCCCACGCGTGACACGGCACACCACTGGAGCAAATCATCACCTAGAGCCAAGGGTACATTGAGACAGGAGAAACGCTGCTCATGAATCGCCTGAATGCGATAACGGGCAGAGCAACGTGTCGATGCGAGGATGTGATGACAAGCTGCCGTCTGCGCAATAGCCTTGCCACGACAAAAGACTCGATAGGCACTAGCACCCTCGACAGGATGCCATCGCAGCTCACCATCCGTCGAATCAGCCCACTGAGGCTCGGGGAGATCCTCCACCAGAGGAGAAAGGGGGAAAAGCTCCTCCTCACCCTCATCTGCCTCCCCCACGCTGGGCTGCACCACGAGCTCCACCACGAGTCGTCCCTCACCATCTAGGGCAATCAGGGGGGCTGACATACAGCCATTGATCTGCGCACCACAGATCTCTGAGCCATAGCCTTGAATATGCACATCAATGATCATCTTGCCGACGCGCAGCCCCATGAGCCAGTGACTGCCCGCATAGGCTTTGGGGATGCAGGGGGTAAAGAGCAGATTGTGACCATCGAAGCGTATGCCGAAAAGTCCATGATAGTACATCCCTAGCATACCAGCCGCGCTCCATAGCTGTGCTGGCGAGTTCTGTACCGTGTCTTTGGCTTCGCCTGTCACGGCGTGGAAGTTTTCCATATTGCTACCAAAGAGCATTGCGGCTCTCAACAAGCTCGCCATTGAAAATGCCATCCCCTCATGATCTTGCAGCTCGGCACGCGCCAAGAGAGCATAGCTCTCGACGAGCGGCCAGATGCTGCGATTATGATAACTCCCCCTTTGCGAAATCTTTGAAGGACCAAATACCGCTGTACCAAAAGGCGAGCGTGGCAGATGCGCCAAGGCCTCATGAGCACGATCTCCCAAAAGCCCCAAGAGGACGCCGAGTGAGGTGGCCAGCGCATCAGGTCTATCATCCAGCACACCGTCAGCCGTGCGCATCATCCCAAAGAGACGCCTTGCGCTATTCCAAAACTGATCCTGAATGAGCTTGATGTGCAGCTGCGCTTCCGACTTAAAACGAGCCGCCTCCTCATGCCTCCCGAGCAAGCGTAGCAGCGAGGCGAGCACACGGCGTGCCGAGGCATGGAGCAAATTCGTCCCAAAGGCGCAGCTCGCCCCTATATCCGCAGGGGTCATCCAGTCAGGATAGCTCTGCTCACGCCAATCAATGAAAGAAGTCTCCCCTGCAAAGAGCCCCTGAGGGCGCTGCAAGACGGACTCATCTTGTTGTACCGTGCGCAGCATCACCTCAATACGATCTCTCAACCAATCGAGATCTCCAGAGACACGCACATAGACCCATGCCGCCAAAATCCAAACCACTCGGTCCGTTGAGACAGGCCAGCCGCCTCCCGTGCCCGTATCTTGGAGAATCAAGCCATTCTCTATGCGAGCATCAAGACTACGACGCGCAAGCTCAGGCTGGGCAAAGGCAGCCCCGAGGATGATGGCATAAGACACATCGCGCGTCCATACCCCATCCCATTGCGCCCCAGCGGTCAATTCACCCGCCTCATTCTGCGCACCCATCAGCTCATGGAGGGCCAATCGGTACATGGAGCACAAGATAGGCAAATCACCCTTATACTGAGGGAGATGAGGTGCTACTGGAGGGATAGAAATAAGCCTTGACTCACCGCCCTCACTCGCGAGAGAGGGGCGACGAATCAGCAGCGTCTCATCATCGAGAAGCATAGCCTCATCCTCCCCCTGAGTCACACGACAGCTCGTCAGTGTGTAGACATCATTCTCAAATAAGATGCGCTCTGCATGATTTTGTGCCATGGAGTAAGAGGGGGGGGGGGGGGGGGGGAAATTTTTTAAAAAAATTGCCCCGGGAATATCCCCCCCGCATGGGGTTAAGGTGCCGCGAGGCATACCCCCTTGGCGTGGCCGGCG
>CAYJJA010000022.1:0-25806 GCA_964370355.1 uncultured Akkermansia sp.
CGATGCAGATCAATACGATACGCAGCACAACAGGTAGCGCAGGTGAGATACAAATCCAGTCTGCGGGACACGCCGTGACGGACAAACTCACCATCGCGCGAAATCACATCGCCAGCATAGGTCTCTCTGTAAACGACGTGACCGGTTCAGGTCTCATTGAGGCTCAACAAATGGTCGTCAAGCAGGAGTGGAAGCAATCAGCCCTCAGCGCAATATCGCATGAGAGCTTCTCCATGATCACGGGTGCCGACGTGCATCTTGAGAGCCTGACGACGCGCGAGCTCCATATGGACGACAGCGCACACCTCCATACTGAGGGACTGCTCAAGGCGACTCAAATCAACATCCACGAGTACACGCAGAGCAATGTTGCGAGCTCGCCCTACATCACAGCCTCGGATATGGTATCAGCCGCTCAAGACAATGTATTCACCTACAACTTCTCATCAGAGGCGATAGAGAACATGATGCTCAATCCTGAGGTGCCCTATCTCGTGGCAGATCTGGACAAGGAGGCCCTCGCCACAGCGCAAGACAAGGGCTTTGTCTTCCAAATCGACGGAATAGGAGCTCAGAGCACCCAGCAGATCAATGGCACCACCTACTATCTGGGCACCATCAAAGAGGATGTCTACATCTACGCTCTCAATGAGCCCGTGCCCGAGCCCAGCACCGCGACACTGAGCCTGCTCGCCCTCAGCGGTCTTCTCGCACGTCGCCGCCGCCGTCGCAGCTAGAGCGACCATCAAGCGCAGTATACAGAGCACCTCCCTGACTAGGAATGGAATAAGAGAAATCCCCCTCATCTTCTTTCAGATGAGGGGGATTTGCTGAATGGCTTCGCAATGAGAGCAACTTATACCTTGCGGCGACGGCGACGAGCCAGCAGACCAGCCAGAGCCATGACGCTCAGCGTCGCTGTGCTAGGCTCGGGGATCACGCCGCGCCCGATGACAAAGTCTGTCGCGTTCCCAGTGTAGGTGAAGGTCAGCGGACCGTCCGCATAGTACTGCCTGACACCATCATACTCCACATAGATAGAGGAGAGATCATCGGCGAGACCGTCTGTACCACTGGGGAGGACGTCATGCAGGTGCACCGTGAGCTTGCCACCCATGGTATCAATCATATCACCATCAATGAGCGTCAGGCGGAAGACCTCGGTGCCCATGAGCTCCTCACCCAGCGTGACGTTGATACTGCCCAGCTCCGTGATGGTCATCTGCTCGCCAGCGGCGATGCCCAGCTGACTGTAGGAGCTCGTCGAGTTGGCATGAAAGTTCATCGTATGCGTGTCAAACATCCTCGTCGAGTCCTTGAGCTGCACCTTGCTCACCTCACTACCCATTACAGTGCCGAGGCTCACCGAGTTCACAAACCAGTAGTCCGAGCTCACATCATAGTTCCCCCGCTCAAAGTGCAGACCACGATCGCCAATCAGCTCGCCAGTGGGGCTGTTCTCCGTCGTGATATCCACACTATCAGCTCCCGTCTTGATGAATCCACCATGCGCGACGCTGGTGATATCCCCAATGAGCGTGACCCTATCATTCGCATTCTCCGTCCGCAGTGCGAGATTCTGCGTGCTAAAGCCTATCGCATCACCATAGCCTGTGCCCACCCTAGCCACAGCACTCGCGCCATTGCCAAAGACGAGTGTCGCCCTCTCCACCTGAGCCTCGTTGGGATCATTCTTGCTAGGGTAGCCGTCGGGGAAGAGCTCGCTGACATTGCTGACCTGCTCAAAGGTCTCTATGCCCTCATCGACGCGTATCGCCACCGTGGACTTGGCGTGGATGCTGTCACGTGAGCCATTGAGCTCAGGGATATAATTACCCGATGTGTCCGTCTGACCAGGACGCAAGATGTAGGTCTCAGTCGTCGTCGCGCTGATGCTGCCATAGATCGTGCCCGATACGTTGAGGCTCGGAGTCGTGCCCGCCATGGCATCGGGGATGCCGTAGCCAGCGCGCAGCTCCAGACCCACTGCATTGCGCTCGCCTGTGGCTGTAACCGTGCCGCGCAGCTCGCCAAAGCCTGTCTGATGCACCGTGCCATCCGCGTAGGTGAGGCTCGACCCCAGATGGCTCGCTATCCCCGCCGTGGAGTTGTTGTAGCCAAGGCCGCCGTAGTTCACATTGATAGCGCCATTGATGCTCTCGACGTAGGGGCTGGCCTCATTGTCGGTGAACTTCGTATTGTACACGATCACGCCAAAGACGTAGGAGCCATCACCCGAGGCAGTCACCTGAGAGCTGATGCTACCTACAGTGCCCGACTCGATGTGGATGCCTGTGGCGGAGCCTGCGTTGTGACTGGAGATGAGATCGCTGAGCTTGCCCGTCGCTGTGATCTGGGAGCTAATGGAGTTCACACGGCCCGCGTTTGCATTCACCATGATGCCAAGAGCTGTTCCCGCGGCTTGGGTTTCGATGCGCGTGGAGATCGTATCGGCGCCGCCCTTGAGACTGATACCTGTAGCCGTGTCCACCGTATTCACCTTCACCGTACCTGCCAAGATGGCGTCACCCGCGCCACCTGTGATGCGTATGCCCGCGCCCTGTGAGGATGCGCCTATGGTCTCTGACACTGACTCGATGTCCACCGTACCATGGAACTCCTCGATATCATTTGCAAAGATGCCCGCGTAGCGCGCCACACCGGGATCGGTATCGCGTATCGTGATGCTACTATCCGCATCGACGATACCGATTTTCATCCCTAGAGTCAGTCGCTCATAGCCGAGGCCATAGATCCAAGCACCGTTCTTGTTGGAGTGTGCGTTGATGGTGATATCCGTATTGGTCAGTGAGATCGTATCCGATCTATCGCCAGTCACGCCATAGATGTAGGCCGTGCCCGCCGTCGTCTCGCCATTGGGGACTGGGGGAGGCTCGCTGCTATCATGAGAGTTGATGGTAATCGTGAGGTTTTCCAGCGAGGTTTGCTTGTCCGTGCTCGAGCCCACGATAGAGAGACCGATGAGACCGTCTTTTTCAATAGAATTGTCAAAATTGCCCGACTCCAAGAGAATCTTGCCCGTGAGCGTATTCATCCTCAGCCCCACATTCGCCTGCACCGCGATGGCTGGATCGTCGGTTGTATTCGCTGTCCGGTAAGTAACATCCACTGTTTCCATATCATACGCACCGACGTAGGTCGTATCGACCTCAGTCAACTGCTCTGCCATGGCGGCACCAGACCCCATCAATAAGAGCTGGAATCCTGCTATATATTTCGTACTTTGCGTAGGTGTCGAAATAGACCTTTTCGTATTATTAATATAACTTGTCTTCATGAGGGTTAGAAAAAACGAGTTTTACATCAAGACCTAACAAAGTCAAGGCGCATTTTATCATAACACACATAGAATTAAGTTTTTTAATATTTTCTAACAAAAAACAAAAAGACCAAAACAAGCTCGCACAAATTTAATCCCATTTCGATAATAGGGATTAAAAAATAACAAAATAACCCCCAGAGCAAACATATATTACAACGATAAGCCAATTATTAGAATACAAAAATATACAATTACATTTACACAATTATACACAGAAATTTCACACACGAATACAAGCATAATTTTTTCAAAAAAAATCTCGTCATCCTACCCAAAGAATGACGAGAAAGCAGGCCGCGGCGCAAGGCACGCGGGCTCTAGCAAGGGCTATTTGCCCACTTGAATAACGGCAATCGTGCCCGATATTTCGTTGGCAACGAGGAGTAGCGCAGCCCTCCCTGCGCGAGCAGGGACAAAGGCGAGCCCCTCGGGGGAGATATCGCCCCCCGTGATGCTCACGCCCTCATGCTTCTCAATCACTGTAAAGTCTCGAGTGTTCATATAATTCACCAGACGCGCCTCGGCGGGCACGCTGATATCATAGACCATGATCCCGCCTGTGCGCTCCAAGCCCACAAAGGCATGAGGCTTGCCCTCAATAAGCCCAATGACCACGCACTCAGGCTCAGGCCCCTTCTTACCCGATCTATCATCCAGCCCCAGACCATCACCCGAGAGGGGGTAATGCGCGGCGAGAGCCTGCCCAGCGACGCGCTCAAAGTCACTGCCGCTATCAAAGACAAGACGCATACCGCGAGGGATGACCTGATAGATGCTAAAGCTACGCGAGCCGGCAATAGTGTCCTTGCCCGCAGTGAGTCCGTCGAGCTGTGTGCTGTCCAGCAGCGTCACCTTGGCGAGCTCGGCAGAGGGAAAGTGCTCAGCTCTGATACTGCCAGCGGGCGATTGCTCCCCCTTCTTGAGATTCACCTTGAGCTCATTCTCATAGCTCCCCCACTCGCGCCCATCACCCTCATTGGCAGTGACAATATAGCTATGCCCCCCTATCTGATAGGAGGCTATACCATCGGGCATACGCGCCCCAAGCAGCCCCGCATGCGTCCTGAGCCTAGGGAGCTTGTCGGCACTATTCAGATCTAGAGGCACACGCCCATAGTCGGTATAGCCCAGCGGCAAGACACTCTCCATGCTCAGACTCCCGAGATGGAGCACAGCCACGGCATTGGCCTCCTGGAGCGCGATATAGGCCTTGCCCTTCGCGATGCAGATATACTCAGGCTCAAAGTCACGCGAGGGCAGAGCACCCTTCTTGAGCAGTACACCCGAGGCGATGAGCCTCGCGCGAGCCTCAGGGCTATCAAAGCGCGAGAAGCCTAGCGTCGTCACCTTATTCTGACTGATGCGTATCACGCTCACACTGCCCTCGGGATCAATAGCCCCCGCCTCATAGCCCTCGCGAGGCTCGCCCTCATTCGCCGTGAGCATCGTATCACTATCGGCAAAGCAGAGCATATCAGGCTGCGAGCCCACCCTATAGAGCGCACGCAGAGCGAGGCTACCATCAGCAGCACAGTCAAAGAGCGCGACACGCCCCGCCCCGAGATAGTCCGAGGACTGGAGCGCGATGGCCACCGCACGCCCATCAGGCGAGACCGCCACACTGGTCATATCTTGATAATCAAAACCAGCATCGCGCTGCGCAACAGCAGCCTTGACATCCACGCTACGCGCACTCAGATCCACCACCTCGCTGCTAGCCTCTAGACCCGCTAGAGGCAGGATGACGAGCTGACCAGTCTTGCCATTGACAGCATAGGCGCAGTCATTGCCCTGATTGTAAGCGATGATCTCCATCACCGCTCCCTTGAGACCCAGCTCACCCGCATCATAGCGGGCAATGAGTCGCATATCACAGGGCTGTTGCTTATTAAAAAAAGCCTCAACGACCTTGCTAGGCAGGGCACTAGCAGCACAGGAGGCGAGGAGAAGGCTTGGTGCAAGAAGCCCTAGGAGTAGAGCGCGGGGGCGGGATGAGATCTTCATGATTATTTTCGCATCTTAGTTTTTTATAAAAAGAGAACAACAAGGTGCTCTCTCCCCTAGTACTAGCATACCCAGCATCAGAGATCAAGAAAGAAGCCCCTGTGTAGCAAAATCCTCACGCAGAAGTGCCCTTGCCTCTCATGAGCAGAGACAAGGGCTTGAAAAAGATGCAAAAATTGAAAAAAATGCAGTTTATTCTTCTACCTCTGTCAAATTCAGCGAGCCATTCACTGCATAGAGAGGCAGACGCGTGCCTGTCGGATCACCGTTGGGCTTGCGTATATAGGCACTCGTAGCGTCAAGTGCGACCTGATAATACTCCGAGGGGGTGTGTATGATGAGCTCATAGATCTCACCGCCTACAGAATCCTCGGAGTCTACACTGGCGGGTACTTCTATCGAAATCGTCGCCACCGCCGAGCTACCCTCAGTAGCTGCACTATAAGTATAGCTATAGGAGGTCATCAGCACAGACATATCGTCATAGGTAATATTCACAAGGCTATCGCTGGTGAATTCAATGGCGAGAATATGATTCTCATACACTCCATCATGTGTTCCTTGCAGCTCAATGGGGCCGCGCAGCTCATAGCCTGTCAGGGTGGTTTCGGGGATGGTGGGGATGGTGTCGCTGAGATCCTCAGAATCCTCGCCGCAGGAGCTCAAGACAGCAGCACTCACGAGCGCGACACCCGCGCCCAAGAGCGCCGATCGAAAGGGGGAAAAACCTGTTTTCATAACAACACATAATCTAACAGATTAATCACAGCACTGTCAAGAGTACTGTGATACATCGTCACAAAAATACTCCCCTGAATCCATCGGACTCAGGGGAGCATGAAGGATCTGTCAGATCACACGCTGCTTAGAAGGCAAAGCGATAACCAGCCGTCGCGCTGAAGCTATTCTGGCTCTCACGCACCTCGAAGTTCGCGTCAAAGAAGATGCTGCTCGTGCCGCTCATGATGGGCACGACGAGCCCTGCTCCGACCTCGAGGCCATACATGCCGCGCTCCGCGCTCTTCACCGTGCTGCCCTCCGTACCACGTGCCATCGACACACTCGCCTCACTGCTGTCATCGCCAAAGTCGGCCTTGGCCATGGCGCGTAGCGAGAGCACCGAGCTGCGGTTGTAGATATTCTCTCCAATCACGGTCTCCATGCGTGCACCCAAGCCCAGTGTCGCATAGGCGACACTCTGCTCACCGACGCTCAGAGCCGCATCGGAACCGGTCTCGGTGTAGGAATTCACCTTGCTCGTCTGGAAGGCGACACTCACCAGCGGCTGCCATGCCGTGGAGCTCTCCTCATTCATCGCGTAGGTGTAGGCGAGCTCATAGAGCATACCGAAGGAAGAGCCCTCCGTGTCACCGCTGGTGTCATAAGATCCACCCGCGTAGCTCACCGTACGAGAGGTGCTCAGCTCGCTGAGACCGCCCGAGATGACGAAGCTGTGCGACCAGCGACCGTCATGCAGACGGGCAAAGGCGCTCAGGTAGTTCGTATTCACCTCCCCTGTGTGGCTATCCACATCATTGCTGTTGTAGTCACCATACAGGGAGCTGATGGCAAGACCGAGGGTGAGACGCTCATTCACATTCGCCTCTGCACCCACAGTGCCGCCCCAGCTGCTGAGCTCGTAGCCCGCAGCCGTGCCCTCGCCCGAGAGATCGGTGTTGCTCGTCTCGGCATTGATCCAGCCGTTGAAGCTCCACTCGTCACGATTCGCAGCAGGGGCGCGGTCTGTGCCCATGCTCATCGTGCGGTTGCGTATGCTGCCCAGCTGGCGGGTCATGTCCCCACTCAGGGCCATGCCCAGTCCGAGATTGCCCGCACCAGCGATGCTAGCAGCGAGGCGGTCGGCGGCGACCGTGTCCTTGGTGAGCAGGTCGTCAAGGGCTGTCATGACCTCGGCGAGCTCGGGGTACTTCCCAGTATTGCCCAGCGGGTTGAGATTGATCATCACATCGGTGACCATCTCGAGACCAGCGCGACCATTCTCCGAGTGCGCGAAGCTGACGTAGTAGTCGGTGTTGATCTGTGCCGAGATGATGCCTGTGGTCGGATCGTAGGTCAGATCGGCGAAGTACTTGCTCAGTGTCGAGCCTAGACCAATCTGGCTATCAGCTATGCTCAGATTCTCCGAGATCTCAATGAGCTCGACGCCCGCGCCGCTGCCCGGTGCGAGGGTGAGCAGATCGACACCCTCAGCCACCTTGATCAGCAGATCTGTACTGGCGTTGAGTGTGAACTGCTGGCTCGCGTCGGTGACGACTTGCTGCGTCTTGCCCGCCTCGACATTCTTCTCGTCGAGCAGGATGGTGAGCGTGCCGCCGTCCATGGAGGATGCCTCCTTCAGGGTCATGCCCAGATCAGCATCAGCAACCCCTTCCTTATTGCGCATGTCTATGGTGACATCCGTCCCTGTGGTCTGGATGCGATCCATCTGGGAGCCTGAGGCCTCCGTGATGGTGGCATGTCCTGCGCTACCGGTGACGGTGAGTCCGTCGCCCGCCTTGAGCTCCTGATCAGCACCTTGCAAGAAGTTCACCGTCGCATTCTCATAGCCGCCTGTGTAGGCTGAGCCTGCGCCGTTGACGTTGACTGTACCCTTGATGAGCGAGCCTGTGATGGCGCGTGACATCGTGACATTGCTCAGACCCGCAACGGTGATCGTGGCACCTGTCGCATCAAGGATGGCATTATCCAGATTGAGCACGCCTGTGACGAGGCGTCCTTCGGGCGCGAGGCTCTCGACCTCGAGGGTGACATTCTGCGCATTGATCGCATTCTGAGCATGGCTGTAGACGCTGTTGCTGAGCTTGACCGTATTCGACCCATCGCCGACGATGCGCAGCGTCGCCTCGGCCGCGCCCCAGAGATTGGAGACGGTGAGCGTGCCAGCACCGAGAGCGCTGATGTCAATACTGCTATCCTGCGAGACGATGACCTTGTCCACGGTGTCGAGGATGTCCAGACTCATCATGCCTCCAGACGCATTCTGGATGGGGCGCAGGATGCTCAGCGAGCTGTCCTCCTGAGAGGTCTTCGCAAAGTTCTCCGCCGTATTCCATGTACGATCGGTGGATTCTTGAATCGTCAGCGTCAGCTTGTCTGTACCGTCCTTGGTGAGCAGCACATCCATGCCCGCCTCGATATGCGTATAGACATCACTGCCTATATCCGTGAGGTCAAAGCGCGCCCAGTCAGCACCCGCCTGCTCGTAGATGTAGTAGGTCTGACCAGCTGGCCCCGCAGCGATTGCCGCGTCGACCGCGTTGGTGAGTGAGGTGGTGTCAATGTTGAGCTCGACCATCCCACCTATCGCCTTGGGGTAGAGTGCTGTCGTACGGAGCATGCTCTCTGTCGTGCTCAGATCCCCGTTGATGGCAATGCGGTCCACCGAGAGCGTGTCGAATGCCGCCGTCGAGCCCTCGCCGAGGTTGAGCTGCTCGACCAAGAGGCTACCCGAGGTGACTCCTTTCGATCCATCGGCATCGGCTATCGTGACCTGCGAGCCTGCATATTGGAGGCTGAGCGCGCCCGTGCCCTCCATACTCTCGAGAATCATGTCATGGGAGACATGGAGCGTTGAGCCACCAGCTAGATTCAGATTCCTGTTCTCCAGCGTGCTGATAGTCACGTTACTCTTTGCTATCGTAGACAGTGTACCCTCAGTACCGAGCACTTTATCAAGGGAAGACAAGTGACCCAGAATGAGTGATCCCGTATTCGTGATGGTGGCAGTAGGTGCATTGGCGTAGTCTAAGGTCAGCGCGCCCGCATTGGTGATCACGCCGCCAGCGTTGTAATCCAATGTATGCATCGAGAGCGAGGAGCCCGCATCAATGTTGAGCGTACCATCTACCCCGAGGACGAGCTGAGAATTAGTGGTAGCCCCTATCTCGTCCACCAGCGTAGCACCCTCGAGGCTCAATGTACCTCTAGTCACTTGTAGGGAAGGAGTCGTGAGCGTGCCCCCCGTGAGGATGTACTCTGTGTCCGCATCCTGCGTCTCGACGAGTACACTCGAGGCTGTCTCTGCCGCACCGAGGGTGATCTCGATAGCAGTCGCCGATGTACCACCGAGGATGGCGTCGGCTGGGTTGCCATCAGGCGAGCTAGGGGAGTAGCCTCCACTCCAGTCTGTACCGTCCGACCATGAGCCATTGCCATCGGCGATGAGCCATGTATTGCCCTCGCGTGCCATAGTCAGCACGATATCCTTGTTCACGTCGTCCAAGGCTAAGGCGTACTTCGCAGAACCATCCAGAACAAAGTCCTCATTATTCAAGCGGATATTAGCCAAATCAATCCCAGTCAGATCGTCAAGATCGGCGAGGATGTAGCTCTCTCCGTCGCGTAGCCCTGCGCTGTTCAAGGTCGCAACTGCGATAGAGAAGTTGAGCGATGGGGAAGCTCCAGTCTGAGCTAGATTGCTCGCCTTGATGACAGGCTGCGACGAGGGGCCGTCATCGGGATCCTGAGTAGCGAGACTGTAACCCACCGTGATCGTGGTCGTGGGACTCTTCAAGCTAAGAGCACCACCGAGGATGAGATCCGCGCGGAGTGTCATGTCACCGCCGACTTGAAGGCTATTCGCCGTGAACACGCCGCCCGTCGTGAGAGCCCCGTCTACCGTGACCGCTCCTGTAGCCGTGAGTACAGCCGCCGTATCCAACGCGCCCTTCACTGTCAGAGCGCCTATCTTATTCTCCGCTGTGCCAGTGAGTGAGAGCGCTCCTTCCGTCGTCAAGTCGCCTGTACCCGAGAGAGTGGCCAAGGTGGTCGCGTCTAACGTGGTGAGCTCTAAACTTGAACTACCTTTCAGCTCTAGAGATAGACGAGTCCCCGCAAGTATCTCTACCGAGCTTTCTGTGGAATCCGGACCCTCTTTGCCCACGCTGAGTTGAGCATTCGCTTTTTGCAACCTGAGAGTACCATCTACCGTGAGCTTGTCGAAGCTATTCGTCGCGCCTTGGAGAATCACCCCTTTCGCGGTGACAGTGCCACCCTTTTCGACACTGTTCGTAATATTGAGCGTGCTATCAACAGATACTCCTGCCAGGGTCACGAGCGTGACCGATCCCTCATTGCTGAAGCTCTCCACCGTGATATAAGAATTGGCGGTGAATGCATCCGTATTGGTGAAGCTCTGGAAGATAGTCGTTATCCCATCGACCTCGACAGTACCTGAGCTTACGAGCTCCGACAAGCCTGCGATATCGCCCAGCTTACTACCGTCTCCGATGGTGAGTTTCGCAACACTGACAGCGTTTGCATCAAGCTCGGTGAAGGTCACCATCTCCGTGATCGCTGACAAGTCGACATTACCCGACGTGCGAAGAATCCCACCACTCGTCACAGCACCAATCGTCAGCTTGCTTGCGGCGGTGAATGTACCCGCGTTGTTCAGCGACTTGATGGTGATGACGTCACTCGCATGCGTCAGCGCGAGTGTGTTGCCCGTCGCAATGGTCACCTCACTATTACTCAGGTCCATCGCAACGCCAGAGCTGAGGCTTGCTCCTGTGCCTATCACCGAGAGATCCCCCTTCACCTTTATACTCAGCATGTTACCAGAGGGGGTAAAGGTATAGGCTGCGCCATCGACGGTCATGTCCATGACCTCGATGGCTGATGTGACGTAAATATCCATTTTGGTACCCGCATCGGTGAAGAAGACATTATCATTACTAATGAAGGCCGTATCGACTCCCGTGGTACTATCCTTGTGCCAGTCAGCCGCCTGAGTGGTATCCCAGTTGTTATCCGCGCCTTCACCTATCCAGTAGAGATTCTGCGAGAGCACATTGGTCAGCACGAGGCTGTTGTCCTTCTGGATGATGTACATATCTGCACCCACGGCCGCGCCATTGAGCTCGGCGAGGAGAGCACTTGCGGCGATGCCTTGCACCCCGCCCTGCAGCTCCGTAAAGCCTGTGATATTCTCCAGAGTGGAGAAGTCTGTAATACCCGTGACGAGCACTTGCGTGAGCGAGTCATCAGCAGTCCAACCAGTGAGCGTCAGCGCGAGCTTGTCGGCGGCATCAGCGCGGCCAAAGCTCCCCGATGCACCGAGCGCAATACCTGCATGCCCGAGATCCATCGTGAGCGAGCCCTGTGTACCTGAGAAGCGCGCCTCACCATTCACCGTGAGCTCAGTAGACTGGAGATCGAGATTCCCCTGAGATATATTGAGATTCGTGAGAGACGATGCGGCGGAGAATTGGAGCGTCCCACCACGGAGGTTGATACTCTTATCCGTCTGAGCACCAAGAATGAGTGTACCAGCACCATCTTTCGAGAACTCTGATACCCCCGCGACATCGTCGATTGCGACGATGCCAGCAACGTCCGTGACGTTGATGGTATTAAATTTCTCGTAGCTCAACGAGTCGATGTTATCATAGACGCCAGCATCGCTAAAAAGGAGTACCCTTGGCCCTAGCACCGCTCCAGCCACCGCACCCGCACCGTCGAAGCCGCCGCTGATCAGCTGATCAGTGCCGTTAAACACCATTTGAGAGCCAATCGTGACGCTTGTACCATTAACTGTAACGATTGAACCTGAGGTAGCTAGCATCCCCGCCGCATAGACATTGCCAGTGAGGCTGCCTTCTTCTAGAGAGATCGACACTTTGCCCATCGACAACTCGGTCGCCGCTGCCGTAGCAGAGCTATTGTGACCACCGATAATATTGCCCGTAATCGCCGCCCCATTCACCGTGATATTGACACCACCATCAGCGGACAATGTACCGGTGAAATCGGCCTGCACCTGCGTGCCACCGATGACATTGCCTGCTATAGTGCCACCCGAGAGAGTCATCTCAATGAGGCCTGCCGTTGTATTCACCGAGGTGCCAGCGAGCTGGATTGAGCCACCATAGAGATTATTCTTTAATGTAGCGCCTGTAACATTGATGCTAGTACCACCCGTATTGGTCATCGTACCAGCAGCCTGCACGCCAGCACCCACGACATCGACTTCAAAGCTACCACCAGTAATGGTCACGACCGAGCCACCATAGCTCGATGTACCCGCATGCTGGTTGAATGAGCCCATGACGAGCTCATTAAAGGTACCATCATTGACCGTCACACGCGTCTGGCCTGTGATCGTCGCCGTCCCCCCGTGAATCTGGCTCGCACCCGTCACACGATCGTTAAAGATACTACCCGCTCCGTTGATCGTCACATTGGTATTGCCTGTGAGCGTGGAGGTCGCACCTGCGACATGATAGCTGCTCCCCATGATACCAACGCTCGTGTCGGCGACATCAAATGTCGCGCCATTGCCCGTGATCTCGATGAAGGTATCACCCGTGCGTGTCGTCCTGCCGCTACCATCAATAAAGGAATCGCCGATGATCTGTTGGGCAAAGGTCAGATTCGCCGTACCATCGACGCGGATGGTGGAGTCGCCATCCTGCCCGATCTGCCAGCCATTGTAAGAGAATGAGCCACCAATGAGTTTTTTCGTAAAGCTGGTCGCCTCGGAGAGAGTCACCTCATCGAGATCAATATTGATCTGCACATCCCCATCGAGCATAGCGCCTATCCCCCCAGGTGAGGCATTGGAGATCCACGAGCCAGCCCCAATGATTCTATCATTGTAGTTGTAGTGATTATCGGATGAGGAAGTACCATTCAGATAATCTGCTGAATTAGTAGTCAAGGGAGCATAGACAAAGATGTTGACATCGCCCGTCTGCACGGGTACATCCTGATGCGCCGTGGTAGGTCCCCCGATGATGGTGCCCGTGAGAGTATCTGTATAGACGCTGATGTAGACATCACCTCTGAAGGTCGAGTTCTGCCCATCCTGATGGTTACCACCCACGATATGCTCCACCGTGCCCTCAGCCTGATTGACCACGATATGAGTGTCACCGATGAAGTTATAGGGGGTCGAGCCGCCATTCACCCAAGAGGCATCATTGCCCCCTACGATAGCATCCCATGTACCGCCTGTCACCATGATCCACACATCAGTGACAAGACCTGCGGCGTTGACCGTATTGTTCCCACCAAAGACGCTACCCGTGCCCGAGTCTGCATTGAGGATGACTGAGGTCTTGCCATCAGCATTATACTCGGCTAGATTGCTCAGGTAGGTATTACCCGTGAAGCCCGTAGCAGTCTTAATATCCAAAGGAGCTTGAGCGACTACGCTAGCCCCCCAGTTGATATCCCAGCCACCGATGTCAAGCGTCGCATCGGCATTCAGCGTGAGCAACCAGCTACCCGTGCTATCATCGAGGGTGTAATCTACCCCTCCTGTATAGCCGACAACATTAATCAACACCTCATCGACGCTTGCGTCTATGCCCAAGTCGTAGGCGCCAGCCCCCTTGATGTCTTCGATAATCTCAAGGATGATGACATCCAAGCTCGCGGTGATCGTGCCCCAATTCGTAATAGAGATTGGCGCGTTTTCAAAAGAATCATAAATCAGACTCGCCTTGGTCGCGCCCAGAGTCAATGTATCAATCGTCGTGGTGCCAGCGCTCGTCATATACAGCGAGCCGCCCTCATTGATCGCAAGGCTCGACAGCGTGGATGTACCAGCACCCGTCTGCGAGAATGAGCTCGTGGTCAGTGCCGCGGTGCTTGAGAAGCTACCATCCACACCCTGAGCGAGTGTCACCGAGTTGGCACTCATCGCGGAGTTGATCGTCAGCGAGCCCTCGCCCTGCATGACAAAGTCGTCTCCACGCAGGCTACCCGCACCCGCATTCTCAATGGTGGCACTCTTGCCAGCCCCTTGCGTGACGGTGGAGAGAGTGAGGCTATGGAGAGTATGCCCCCCCATGTCGATCGTGCCTGAGTAGTCGACTATCTCGCCAATGGAGACGCCGAATGCTTCGCTCACGCCTGTAGGGTTGAAAGTTAACTTGGAATCACCTGTAAACTCTTCAATATGCATCAAGCCATTATACGTGTTCTGAAGGAAGCTATCACCCGTCACTTCCATACGCTCGACAGTCATCGTGCCTCCGTCCATGTCAAAGTTGTTGAAGGTACCGCCATCCATCTGGACAGTCTTGTATTGGGTGGCACTGTTGTTGTTGAACCATGTAGTTCCTCCGCGCATAATAATCCTTTCAAAGGCAACCGTAATTCCAGCGCCTTCACCGCCACCTATCTGTAAGTTGCCCTCGGTCATATCCAGCGTACCTGAATACGTCAGGCTCGACTGTATATTCAGATAGGCAGTACCCGACTTGGTGATCGTGCCAGAGCCTGCGAGCCCTGCATTGATTCTGGTACTAGCAATGGTCTCGATAAAGCTATCTCCTGTGGAGGTGAGCAGCTGGTTGACAGCTGTCGCGACGTCTCCCACGGAAGCGAGTGTCGCGTCCTCGAGAGTCATCGTCGCGTTGGTAAAGCCGACGCCATCAATCGAGAGAGTCGCACCTGCTTGTGCGATCAAATCGTACTCTGCATTCAAGGAGATGGCAGGGTCAGCAAAGGCGAGGGTGCCAGACTTCACGATGACACTACCTGAGAAATCCTCAAGTCGCGCCTCATAATTCAGCGTATTACCATCACCAGGATTGAGCTCGAGCGTGCCTGCATTGAGCACACGCGCATCGGCATGCAGGACGGCACCCTCAAGGCTGAGCGTGCCATCCAGCACGATCGTGCCATTCAGGGTGTAGGCTCCCGATGCATCACTCTTCAAGGTGACATCTGCCCCCGTGTCTATCGTCACCTGCCCTGTCGAGACATTCTCCGTCAAGGTCACCGTCGGAGTACCAGTAAAGGTGACACTATCACCATCAGCAAAGGTCTTGCCAGTCTCAAAGGCCGTCCCGATCTGCCAATTAATGGCATCATTGGAGGTGTAGGTGTGGAGATCCCCGACTTGCGTGATCACAAGCTCTCCATTAGCATTAAAAGCAAAAGAATGACCAGCGGTCGTAAATCCTGTGATATTGTCCTTGGTCAGAGTAGTAAATCCACTATCAGTCCCTGTGAGCGTGACGAGACTATGCGTCCCAGCCCCCGTGATCCCCATCTCGCCGAGGTCGAATCGGACGCCCGTCCAATTCAGCGTCCCATTATTCGTAATGGTCATCGTACTCGTCAATGTACCCGAGATATTCGCCGTCTTGCCCGTATCGACAATCAGCGTACCTGTACCGCCCAAGTTTCCTGTGATATTCGTCGTGCTGCTTTGCAGCGTCAGCTGGCTACCAGCTGCGATGGTCGCATTGGTCAGCGAAAGAGTGCCAGTCCCAGTGATCGCTGTCGTCCCCGCCGTGGTCAGCGTCGCGATCGTCGTAGGCATAGCGGAGAGATCCAGCGTCGCGCCTGTCTGCATGCTCACCGCACCATTCAGTGCCAGCGAGGCTGCCCCCGAGAGAGTACTCGTCCCCGTGCCACCGATGGTGACAGCCCCACCTATTGTCGCCGCATCCGAGAGGAGCACGATATTGCCCGAGTCGAGGGTCAAGCTACCCGTAGGCAGCACATGCGCATTGCTCGTACTCGCGGCAGTCGTGGTGTCATTGACGAGATTGAGAGTCGTGCCACCCGTGATGGCGAGATTGTAGGTGTGCTGTGTGCCAGGATTGTTTGCCGTATCCGAGTAGTGGTAGTCGAAGGTACCGCCCCCCGTGATCGTGGTCGTGTATCCTCCATCCCCCGTCAAGTCAGCCTTAAAGGTCAGAGTCTTGCCCGAGGCAATGTCAAAGGTGATGTTGTTAGGTCCCGCCGAGAAATTGCGTGAGTACTGATTAGGGGTCGTGAGCGGACTGCTTGCCAAGTCAATGGTGAAGTCACCATTAATATCCAGCAGAGCGTTAGCAGTCAAACCATTAATATAACGATTCCCATCATGGAGTGCTACGAGTGATGCACCATCGACATTCACAACCAATCCCGTGAGCACACCAGACCCCAGAGCTCCAGAATCACCCGCCAAGCCAGGAATCTGAGTATAGCCCAATTCAGTGTTCTCACTACCAGCAGCAAAGATCAGAACATTGCCCGTCGCAGCCCAGCCATCTAGCTCATGGAGCACCGATGAGCCTGTGCCATCAAAGATCACATCAGCCGCTCGCGTCTGCTCGTGGCTGAGGACATAGCTGACGACACCTATACTCAGCGTGCTCGTCGCAATAGTGGTTGAAAAAGATGTAACAGCAGCATAACAAGAGAGTAATGCTGTACGCAGTAAACTAGGAAGATGGAGTTTCATAAAAAAGCTTAACGTGACATTACTACATACCACAACAAGCCACGTTTTACAAGTAGAAAACTCCCAAAATGCCTATAAAACAAGATCTCTGCGACAGTCCACAAAAAATCCTCCCTCATGCCACTCAGGGAACAAGGGAGGATGAAATAAGTAAGAATCTCTCTAGATCTTAGAAGGAGAAGCGATAACCAGCCGTCGCGCTGAAGCTATTCTGATTCTCGCGCACCTCGAAGTTCGCGTCGAAGAACAGGCTGCTCGTGCCACTCATGATGGGCACATTGAGCCCTGCACCGACCTCAAGGCCGTACATGCCGCGCTCCGCGCTCGTCACCGTGCTGCTCTCCGTGCCACGTGCCATCGAGACACTCGCCTCACTGCTGTCATCGCCAAAGTCAGCCTTGGCCATGGCGCGCAGCGAGAGCACCGAGCTGCGGTTGTAGATATTCTCACCCACGACCGTCTCCATGCGCGCGCCCAAGCCCAGCGTCGCATAGGCGACACTCTGCTCACCGACGCTCAGAGCCGCATCCGAGCCAGACTCGGTGTAGGCATCCACGCTGCTCGTCTGGAAGGCGACACTCACCAGCGGCTGCCATGCCGTGGAGCTCTCCTCATTCATCGCGTAGGTGTAGGCGAGCTCATAGAGCATACCGAAGGAAGAGCCCTCCGTGTCACCGCTGGTGTCATAAGATCCACCCGCGTAGCTCACCGTACGAGAGGTGCTCAGCTCGCTGAGACCGCCCGAGATGACGAAGCTGTGCGACCAGCGACCGTCATGCAGACGGGCAAAGGCGCTCAGGTAGTTCGTATTCACCTCACCTGTGTGGGTGTCCACATCATTGCTGCTGTAGTCACCGTACATGGAGGTGAGCGCGAGGCCAAAGGTGAGATGCTCGTTCACATTCGCCTCAGCACCCACGGTGCCACCCCAGCTGGTGAGCTTGTAGCCCGCAGTCGTCCCCGAGCCCGAGAGATCGGTGGTGCTGGTCTCGGCATTGATCCAGCCGTTGAAGCCCCACTCGCCGCTAGCCCCCGCAGAGGGATCTGTGCCCATGCTCATCGTGCGGTTGCGTATGCTGCCCAGCTGGCGTGCCATATCCCCACTCAGGGCCATACCCAGTCCGAGATTGCCCGCACCAGCGATGCTAGCGGCGAGGCGGTCGGCGGCGACGGGGTCTTTGGCGAGTAGGTCGTCAAGGGCTGTCATGACCTCGGCGAGCTCGGGGTACTGCCCAGTATTGCCCAGAGGGTTGAGGTTGATCATCACATCGGTCATCATCTCCAGACCCGCAAGCCCATTCTCAGACTGAGCGAAGCTCGCGTAGTAGTTGGTGTTGATCTGTGCAGAGATAATACCCGTCGTCGGATCGTAGGTCAGATCGGCGAAGTACTTGCTCAGCGTCGAGCCCAGATCAATCTGGTTGCCCGTGAGGTTCAGCCCCTCCGAGATCTCGACGAGCTCGACTCCCGCGCCGCTGCCGGGGGCAAGGGTCAGCAGACCGTCATCGTCAACCACCTTGAGCATGAGATTCGTATCGGGATTGAGCGTGAGTGAGCCACCCGCCTCGTTGACGACTAGCTGAGTCTCGCCCGCCTCGACATTCTTGTCATTGAGCAGGATGGTGAGCGTGCCGCCGTCCATGGTGGAGCCATTGGCTAGCGTCAGGCTCTGCGTTGCGGCAGCGTTGCGCATGTCGAGGGTGACATCCGCACCCGTCGTCTCGATGCCATCCATCTGGCCGCCCGCAGCCTCGGTGATGTACAAGTGACCAGCATCACCCTTGATGGTGAGCCCATCACCCGCCTGGAGTACCTGATCCGCCCCTGCCAGAGCATTGATGGTAGCACCCTCATAGCTGCCCGTATAGACACCACCCGCACCATTGATGCTGAGAATACCCCTGACAAGAGAGCTGTCACCCTCCTTGTTGGACAGAGAGCCTACAGTGGTGCCCGTCTCGGCATCCACAGCAGCGCGTCGATAGGAGAGGACATCGAGTACCGCATCCTCCAGGCTGACCGAGGCTAGCTCGAGGACGACACCTAGGCCGAAGGCTTGCGAGCTCACCGTGACATTCTTGGCGACAAGGTCATTGAGCGCGTAGCTCGTCTGCGTATTCCTGAGCGAGACATTGTCCTCAGTGGCACCGTCACCGGTGATGGTGAGTGTCTTGCCTGCATCACCCGCGAGATTCTGGATGTGCAAGGTGGGCGTGTCGGGGAGGATGCTCACGGCATCGACTCCGACGAGGTCTATGGTGAAGTCCTCATTGACGTAGACGCGATCGACGGTGTTGAGGATGTCGTAGTTCACCATCTTGCCTGTCGTGTCATCATAGATGGGCATGAGCACACTGATGTCTGCTCCCGCTGAGCCCGCCGTGAGGGCAAAGTTGTCCGAGGTCTTCCACAGACGGTCGGTCGACTCCTGCATGGTGAAGGTGAGCGTATCTCCTTGCTTGGTCAGCAGGATATCATTGCCTTCCGCGATAATATGCGTATTGACAGCCTGCTTGGTAGCTAAGCTGATCGCAAAATCATCCCAGGTGATCCCCGCCTGCTCATAGACATAGTAGCTTTGAGCCACGCCGCCTGATCCAGTCATCAGCATGTCGATCGTCTCCGCACTGATGTCGAGAGCGATCTTTCCACCAGTACCTGCATAGTCAGTGAGCGAGCCTGCACTCAGGCGCGTCTCTGTGGTGCTGAGCAGACCCTCAATGGTGATGCTATTGACCGCCAGCTGGGTGAAGGTCGCATCCGAGCCAGACTGGAGAGTCAGGCTATCTGCCTGCAGACCACCACTAGCGATGCCCGTTGAGCCTGTCGCGACGGTGAGTCCCTGATCATCAGAGCCTGTGCCTATCGTGAGCAGGCCTGTGCCCGTCATCGTCGAGAGCGTCATGCCTGCATCCACGCTGAGCGTCGAGCCTGCTCCCAGATCGAGGCCGCTATTCTCCAGTGCGCCAATGCTGACCTGCGCCCCATCCTGAGTCGCGAGGCTACCAGTAGCACCGCTCACGGTGGCCAGTGCCGAGCCATCGCCGAGGGTGAGGGTCCCTGTATTCGTGATGATGGCCGTGGCTGCGTCAAAGCTGTCTATGCTCAGGCTGCCCGCATTCTCGAGGATAGCGCCAGCGTTGAAGTCCAGTCTTTTCGCCGTGAGCGAGGAGCCCGCATCGAGCATGAGCTTCCCATTGGCACCGAGGACGAGCTGGGAGTCTATCGTCGCACCCGTGGTGAGCACCACCGTGGCAGATTCTAGGCTCAGGACACCCTTGTTCACCCGCAAGGAGGGAGTGGAGAGATTGCCATCCTTGAGGGTGTATTGCATACCCTTATCATCGGTATCGACGATGACGCTTGAGGCTAGTGCATCTACTCCGAGGGTGATCTCTATTCCAGTAGGTGGCAGTGTACCAGCGAGGATAGCCTCGCTAGGTGCGCCCGCAGGATTAGTGGGGGAGAAGCCACCCGACCAGTCTGTGCCTTCAGACCACAAGCCACTGCCATCTGCGACCTTCCATGTATTCCCCTCGAGCGTCATGGTCAGCACGATGTTGTTGCCATCTTTGACAATGGTGAATTTTGATGTCCCGATCGCCCAGTTAGCAGCATCATTGATTTTCAGCATATTATCAAGAATACCCGTATCATTAGCGAGCTCGGCGAGGACGTAGCTTTCACCATTGGAGAGCCCTGCACTGAGCAGATTCTCATTGGTCATGGTGAAATTGAGCTCTCCAGTAACATCGAGATCAATCCCGCTCGCCTCGATGAGAGGCGCGGATTCGGATGGAGAGGTGACTGGTGTCGTCGCGAGGCTGTGATTCACGTTGATCTCATCCAAGGTTCTTGCATCCAGACTGCCAGTGAGGATGAGGTCCGCACCCAGTACGAGATTATCTGCCTTGAGGCTCGTCGCATTGAGCACAGCCTTCGTCGTCAGCTCACCCGCCACGGTCAATGCACCTACTGTAGAGGCCTCCGTACCTGTCAGGGACAAGTCGCCCCCTGTCGTGAGGTCGCCTCCACCCGTGACGCGGGTCAGAGAGGTGGGAGTCGTGGTCGTGATCTCAGCAGAGCCACCACTGGCGATCTCCAGTAAGCCTTGGTTAAGACTCTCGATCTCACTCGTGCCACCGAGGCTGAGTGTCGCGTCTGCTCCCTGTGTGACAGCAGCAGCCGTGAGCTGGGTGAAGCTATTGCTCGTACCCGCTAGCGAGACGCCCGCCGCAGTGACAGTACCACCCGTGCTCACCGCGCTGGTGATGGTGAGATCACCTGTCGTGGTGAAGGTCCCCGCATTCGTGAAGCTCGCGAGATCCTCCGCCAGTGTCGTGATCGTGACATCGCCTCCTGTGATGATTTCCAGCTGGGTACCATTGAACGTGCCAATCGTGCCGTCGTCTATCTTGATCTGATCAGCAGCGACGGTAGCAGCCGAGAGGCTCGCAAAGACATTCTCCCCATCGGCAAGAGTAACCGTCTTGCCTGTGGCGGTCAATGTACCACCCGCTGTGACGAGCTCCGTGATGGTGACATTCCCACTCGCGCTGACGGTGCCCGCACCAGTCAGCGACTTCATGGTGAGATCTCCTGTCTGATTGAGAGTCAGGATACTGTCTGCGCCTACCGACACATCACTCTCGGTGAGGATCATTGTCGTAGCGGCATCTAGCGTGACATCACTGCCATTCTTGAGTATCAGGTTGCGCCCGACTGTGAGGCTTTGCGCGCCACCGAAGCTATAGAGTGTGTCAGTCCCCTCGGCAGTCATATCATTCACGGTCACATCTCCTGTGAGCGTGATCGTCGATGCAGCCTTGCTAAAGAAGACATTATCCTTATTCTTGAAGGCGGTCTGTAGTGCGGCATCATCATCCTTGAGCCAGCCTGTATCTGTCGTATTCCAGTCTGCATCTCCCGCGTTCCAATACAGATCGCGTGACATGACATTGGTGAGCACCATCGTATCAGTCGCCGTATCGTGGTAGATATAGTAGCCTGTCAGATCGGTCGCTGTATTCAGCCCCGCGAGTATATCGCCTGCGTCAAAGCCCTGCATACCGTTGTCCAACTCACGGTAAATGACACCTGTCAGAGCAGTCGTCGCCGTAGCACCGCTCAGCAGGACCTGCTCGACATCACCACCCAAGGTGAGACCGGTCAAGTTCAGCGTGAGCTTCGCGCCAGCTTCAACCGCAAAGGTACCAGAAGCACCTAGGTCGAGACCTGTCGCATGACCATAGTCCATCGTCAAGCCGCTCGCAAGACCCGATACTGTAGCCCCTCCAATCAGTGTGAGCTGAGTCGCTGACACATCGAGATTGCCACCCGCCATATGAAGATCGGTGAGCGTCGATGCGTCGGAGAACTTGAGTGTGCCTGCATTGAGGTTAATGTTCTTATTCGTCTGAGCTCCCAGAGTGAGCGTACCCGCTCCCGTCTTGGTAATCTCGGTGACATCTGTCACATCACTGATGGAGACATCACCGCCAGCCTGTGTCACCTCGACAGTGTCGAAGTTGCTATAGCTCAGCGAGCCAACATTGGTATACGCGACATCATCACCAAAGACGAGCTTGCGATCGCCCGTGACAGTACCAGAACTAGCGGCTGTCCCGCCGAAGTCACCGTTGATGATCTGATCCGTGCCGTCAAACGTGACCGCAGAGCCCACGCTGACTGTCGTCGACGCAGTCGTAGCTCCCGTAAAGGCTGTCGTGAGGTGACCCGCAGCATGGACATCTGCGCCTACAGTACCACTGGCGAGATTGATCGCGACGTCTCCCATGCCGACTGTGGCAGCGGTCGTACCGTCTGTGCGGATATGACCGCCGATGATATTTCCATTCATGTCCGCCCCGTCGATGGTGATGCTTACGCCACCGTTAACTGTCGTCGAGCCTGTGTAGGCTGCTCCGATGAAAGATCCCCCTGTGATGTAAGTGCTGAATGTACCGCCTGTGAGATTCATCTCGACGAGACCTGTCGTGCTGTTGATGACGGTCCCATTGATGTCAATGCTACCGCCGTGCAGATTATTGGTGAATGTACCGCCTGAGATGTTGATTACGCTACCACCGGTATTCGTATTCGTCCCCCCAGCGTGGACGCTACCACCGAAGACCTTGCCCGTGAAGCTACCATCGGTGATGGTCAGACTCGTAGCGCCGAGGGTGAATGTACCATTGTGCTGATTGACCCCTGCCATGACATAGTTCGTGAAGGTGCCGCCGTTGATGGTGAGATTTGTACCACCCGCGATCGTACCCGTACCCGCGACATGCTCACTACCCGCGACGACTCGGTCATTGAAGGTGCTACCCGCGCCGTTGATCTCGACATTCGTACTACCTGTGAGCATGTTGGTCGCTGCACCTGAGGTGTAGTTCGCCCCCATGATGCCCACATTCGACGAGGAATCAAAGGTCGCGCCATTGCCATGAATGGTCAGGTAGGTGCTCCCCGTGTGCGTCAGTGAGCCACTAGAGCTGCTGTACGAGCCACCGAGGATCTCTTCTGTGAAGGTCAGATTCGCCGTACCGGTGATGGTGACATTCGTATTACCCGTATGGCGCATCGTCCAGCCTCTAGCTGAGAATGAGCCACCTATGATTCGCTTGCCAAAGGTCGTCGCCTCTGTAAGGGTGACATTGCTGAGATCGACGGTGACGTTGGAATGCCCATTATGCACACCTGTACCTGCTGTATTCGCCCCCCACGCATTACTGCCGACGATCACGTCCTCACCGAGGTTGCCGCCTCCATGGCTATGGATATCATGCGCCGCTGTCAGATTCAAAGGCGTGTAGATGAAGACATTCGTATTGCCATTGAAGGTCGTTGTCGCATTATGCATATTGGTGGAGCCCCCGATGACAGATCCCGCTAGCGTATCGCTGTAGATGGAGATGTAGCTAGAACCTGTGAAGGTGGGAGAGCCGCCGTCTTGGTTGTTACCACCGACGATATAGTTCACACTGCCTGTTGTCTGGTTGAGCAGGATGTGAGAATCACCTGTGAAGCTACCCGAGAGACTACCGCCAGCGATGATGATGAACTCGCCGCCCGTTACCTGAATCCAGCTATTGGTCGTCGCCGCGGCCGAGATAGAGCCGCCATAGACTGCACTACCAGCGCCATTGCCTGTCGTAGCACTGCCACCTCCACTGAGCAAGACCTTGGTAATCGTACCAGTGGTGAATGCCTCACCCCCTGAGGAGGTCAGATTGTAGAGTGCATTATTCACAGCGCCAAAGGCATCTTCTGCTGGCAGTGTCGTTGGCGCTGCTGCGATCACGTCAACACCCCAGTTGATATCCCAACCACCGAGATCAAAGATCGCGTCTGCATTGATCGTAATCTTCCACGTAGCACCTGTATTATCAAGCGAATAACCACTTGTAAGACCGAGAACACTCAGATTGTCTTGTGCAATCGCCGCATCAAGACCGAGATCATACTCCCCTGCGAGCAGCGCGCGATCAATATCAAGCAAGTTGAGCGTGAAGGCTGTGGAGCCAGCCTGAGCGGCGGAGATATTCAAGAGCTGAGAACTACTATCGTAGCCCAGTACCGCAGTAGTCCCCAGAGTGAGACCACCTGTAATGTCGAGTGTGCCCTCATAAGTCATCTGCAGCGAGCCACCATCATTGATGATGAGCCCTGTGAGTGTTGTTTGCCCCGCTCCTGTCTGCTTGAATGCGCTCGTGGTCAGTGCAGCGTTGCTGGTGAAGCTACCCTCCTGAGCGAATGTCACCGAGTTGGCACTCATCGCGGAGTTGATCGTCAGCGAGCCCTCGCCCTGCATGACAAAGTCATCCCCCAGCAGGCTGCCAGCAGCAGCATTGCCGATGATGGCGGTCTGCCCCGCTGCCTGCGACACCGTACCGAGCGTCATGACGACACGCCCCGAGTTCGCAAGATCTATCGTGCCCGTGTAGTCCTTCAACTCGCTAACATCAAAATCTATAAACTGATCTCCTCCAGCACCGGTGGTAAAGGTGAGATTATCATCCCCTGTGAGCTCGCCAATGTTGAACTGCGAGTTCCACCCCTGCTGGATGGTGCTCGCGCTGGTGATCTCCATGCGCTCGACCTGCGCGACATTATCATTCATGTCAAAGACGTTGAAGTTCCCCCCATCCAGCTGGATGGTCTTGAAGGCCGTTGCTCCGCTATTGAAGAAGAGAGAGGCACCACTGCGCACGATGATGCGCTCAAACTGATTGGTGAGTGCCACACCTTGGTCATCACCATAAGAGAAGGTGCCCTCAGTGATGTCGAGTGTGCCTGTATGCGTCATGTTGGAGCGTACCTGCATGGAGTAGTCTGCCCCCTTCTTGGTCAATAGACCTGAGCCAGCAATCCCTCCGGTGATGACGGTGGTACCTCCTGTTTGGAAGACGGCATTGCCTGTGGCGGTGAGTAGGGTGGTGAGCTCACCCGCAGCATTCGAGTAGATGAGCTTTGCCTCTTCTTCGGCGAGCGAGGTCTCACCCGCGGCAGGGATAGCACCGCCCGCAAGTGTGATAGTCGCATTCGCAAAGGTGATACCGACGGAGAGTGTACCCCCTGCCTGCGCCTCAAGATCGTAGGTGGCAGCACCTGATGTCGCCAGATCAGAAAAGCCGAGGATGCCAGACTGCACGATGACCCTACCTGTAAAATCCTTGAGCTGCGCCTCATTGTTGCTGGGCCCCCCTGTGTCGTAGACGATGGAGCTTGACTCCGTGCCACTCACCGTGGTCGAGGCGGCGAGAGCATTGGATTGGAGGGTGAGTGTGGCGTTGTCCGTCATCTCAATCGAGGATGTCAGCTTGAAAGCACCCGCAATCGTGAGATCCGTGCCGTCAATCAAGACGTGACCCGAGCTGATATTCTGCGTAAGGGTGATGGTGGAGGGAGCCGTGGTGAAGGTGAGCAGATCACCATCCTCAAAGTCTGTCCCATTGATGTCTGTGCCTACACCCAGATCGAGTGTGTCACCCGTGATGGTGTGCAGATTCGCTGTCAGCACGCCTGTGAGCGTGCCGTCAGCACTCAGCGTCCAGTCGCGCCCCGCTGCGGAGACGCCCGCAATATTCGCCTCTGTGAGTGCGCCCGTGGTGACCGTCATCCCCTCAAAGAGCTGGTAGATCATTTCATTGCCTGTGCCTGTGTTTGTCAGCGAGGCAATGTTGAAGATAGTGTCCGCATTGACCGTCACTGTCCCCGTACCCGTCAACATTTGGCCAAAGGT
>CAYJJA010000023.1:0-12958 GCA_964370355.1 uncultured Akkermansia sp.
CTCATTGGGGATTTTCACCCCAGCGACTACGCCATGTCTGGCGTACAAAAAAAGCACCGCCCTCGTCGAGAGAGCGGTGCTTTTTGTATTGAAAGAAAAGGAGGCGATTAGATCTTACCGTAGAGAGTCTTGCCTGTGGAGAGGAGGTCGTCAGCAGCGACGATGAGACGCTGTGCCACACCTTCTTCACCCTTCTTGAGGTAGGTGCGGGGATCATAGACCTTCTTGTTGCCTACTTCACCGTCGATCTTGAGCATACCTTCAAGATTCTTCGCCATGTGCATGACGATGGGCTTGGAGAAGGCGTACTGGGTGTCCGTGTCGATGTTCATCTTGACAACACCGTAAGAGATTGCTTCGCGGATGTCGGAGAGCTCGGAGCCTGAGCCACCGTGGAAGACGAGGCGCATATCAGCACCATGCTTGTCGAGGACAGCCTGCTGACCGTCACGAAGGATCTTGGGCTCAAGCTTGACAGACCCTGGCTTGTAGACACCATGCACGTTGCCGAAGGTAGCTGCCAGCATGAACTCACCGAGACCATTGAGTGTCTCGTAGGTCTGGAGCATGTCTTCGGGTGTGGTGTAGAGCTTGTCATTGCTTGCACCGCTGTTGTCAACACCGTCTTCTTCGCCACCGACGACACCGATCTCGACTTCGAGGAGGATGCCGAGCTCAGCGCACTCAACGATGAGCTCCTTGCAGAGCTTCAGATTCTCAGCCATGGGGAGCTCAGAGGCATCGAGCATGTGAGAGTTGTAAAGGGGCTTGAGACCAGCAGCGATACGCTTGCGTGACTCTGCGAGGAGAGGGCGCAGGAAGCTATCAACCTTGTCTGCTTGGCAGTGGTCGGTATGGAGAGCGACGAGAACGTCGTACTCCTCTGCGAGGCGGTGAACCGTCTCAGCCAGTACGATAGCACCGATAGCGGAGGACTTGACCGATGTACCAGAGGCGAACTGACCGCCACCGATGGAGACTTGGATGATGCCGTCGGACTTCGCATCTGCGAATGCCTTGAGAGCGCCGTTGATTACTTCGATGGTGGTGACATTGATGGCAGGATAGGCGTAGCCTTCGCTCTTGGCCGTGTCAAGCATCTTGATGTACTGTTCTTGTGTTGGAACTGGCATGGTACTTTAAAAAATAATGTGTGAATACGTGTGAGTCTTGCAGGGCAAGCTCCCTTCGGGCGTATTGTAGCGACTCATTGAGGGCTTTGCAAGTAGAAATTTTCGCAATTTATGATGCTTGCGATTTATGAGGCATCTGTTACGACCCACGCGCGACCCGCATCAGGGCAAGCGAGCTCTGCGACTCTCCTCCCACTTGACAATCGAGCACTCCTGCAAAGATATCTTTGCAGGAGTGCAAGAGAGCTCTAGGGGATCTTGCGAAATTAGCAGCTTCGGATTTTGCTAGCAGTTTGGATGAGAATTTGTGGCGTTTGGGTGCACATAGCGAGCTATGTAAGCCCAAAAAGCCGCAAATTCTCGCCAAAATGCTGCAAAAGACGTGCTGTGGCACTCATTTTCGAAATCTGCAATTTCTGAAAACTAATTTTGCAAGGTCCCCTCTAAGAGCAGGGGCTATTGGACGACAATCTTGCCGCCCTTTGCCATGTTCTTATAGATCACAGGTGCCACGGAGGAGGGGACGCGCACACAACCATTCGAGGAAGGGCTGTTGCGCAAGGGACCCGCGTGGATGCCAACAGAGCCGTTGAAGCGCATCCAGTAAGGCATCTTTGCGCCTTTGAATGATGAGCCTTTGGGTCTCTTGTCGCCTACGTGTACGCCCGATCTGACGACACGATCCTTTTTAACAAAAGAACCATAGAGATTGGATCGCTTGTTCGCAATCTTCTCCGAGATAGAAAAGGTACCCTTGGGGGTGCGCTTTCCTGCCTTGCCCGTCGTGACGGGGAAGTCCATGACCACCTGATCGCCAGCATAGAGCCTTCCGCGCTGCGTCTTTGTATTGATTACAAGTCGGCGAGGCGCGTCAGTCTTGAGCGTCTTGGTGGATTTGTTCCAGAGCTGGCTGTTTCTACGATAGCCGTTACCTGCTCCAGCATAACGCTTGGAAGTAGGCTTTTTTTTCTTAACGACTGGCGCGGTGGCAGCAGGCTTGGCGAGGGCTACGTCGGCCCCACGAGGAGGCTCGACCACGGCTGTGTCCTTGTGGCTTGCGCACGATGCCAAGACGAGTGTGGCGATGAGCGAGGCTGATAGGAGGGATGGGTTCATGTTGTATATGCTATGCTGTATTAGGGCTTGGGTTATATATGCGGAGGGAGGGGGGGGGAGGGAGAGAGAGATTTTAAATCAAAATATTCCACTTTGTCTTTAAGTTAAATAATTTACACGTATAACACGAAGTCAATCAAGACACGACAAAGGCAGCAGTCTCAAGAGGTGCTGCACTTTGTCACGCGTGATGCCTTGCGCTCTACGTCGCTCAGGGGCTGATTTGATAATGCTGGATGCGAGCGGCAAATTCCTTGGGGAGAATAGCCTCAATGATGGAATTGCCATCATCATCGTAGCTGGTGGAGAGGACCTTGCCATCACGGTGCATGATGGCGGGAAGACGGCTATCGGTGTAGGGGATGCGATAGTGCGCACGCTGGACGCGGTGGCTGAGCTTGTCCACGCAGGCATGCAGCAGCTCAGTTGCACCAAGCTGATTTTTGACGCTCATGAGATGCCCCTGCTCGGGGAGCAGCGCGTTGAGCTCAGCGATGCGAGCATCGCGCTCGTCATCGTCGATGAGATCGCTCTTATTCCACACCACGATCATGGGCTTGTCGCCTGCTCCTAGCTCAGAGAGTACTTCACATGTCGTCTCATAATGCCTCCATGCGTCCTTGTCGCTTGCATCCACGACCTGGATGAGGAAGTCCGCGAGTGCAGCCTCCTCGAGCGTTGATTTGAAAGCCTCGACGAGGCGGTGCGGGAGATTTCGTATAAAACCAACCGTGTCGGTGAGCACGAGAGGCTGACCGTCGGGGAGCTCTATCTTGCGACTCGTCGTTTCGAGCGTCGCAAAGAGAATATTCTTTGCGAGCACATCAGCCTGCGTGAGCATATTGAGCAGCGAGGATTTGCCCGCATTGGTATAGCCGACGATGGCTGCGGAGGGAATGCCCTGCCTATTGCGCTCCTTGCGCTGCGTACCACGCTGCTTGCGCACCTGCTCGAGCTCTTTGCGTATAGACTCGATGCGGTCATGAGCGAGGCGGCGATCAATTTCGATCTGCTTTTCACCCTCACCACGAGCTGCGGCACCGCCGCCCTTGCCTCCACCGGAGCCGCCGCGCTGGCGGTCGAGGTGCTTCCACATCCCTGTCATGCGGGGAAGGGCGTATTGCATACGAGCCAGATCCACCTGCATGGTAGCCTCCTTCGTACGCGCACGCTTGGCAAAGATATCGAGAATCACCTCCTCGCGGTCGATCACCGTGATATTGGTGAGCTGCTCCCACTCGCGCTGCTGCGAGGGGCTCAAGAGATTGTCAAAGACGAGGCAATCCGCATCCAAGGCACGCGCAGCAGCGGCGATCTCGTCAGCCTTGCCCTGCCCGCAGAGAATCTTCGCGTGCATCTCGCGCGTAAAATCAAGACGCGTGCCCACAATCCCTATGCCGAGATTGCTCACGAGGTCGTCGAGCTCGCCGAGCAGGGCGAGCCGCTCCTCCCGCGCATCTCCCGGTACGCCTATGGCGACAAGGAGTGCACGCTCGACCATCTCGGGCTTCTCTCGTATTTCAAATGACATATTTTATAAAAAAGATAGTGTAGTGACTTCCCCTTGATTAATGAAAGTTGTGACGCGCGGTGACATTCACCTCATCGAGGTATTCAGGCTTATACGAAGGACAGTTGCTACAGCTACAAGAGCTCAGGAGTGTCAGCGAGCTAATAAGACTAAGAAGAAGGAATATGCGCATCAGTTATATTGAACTAGATTTTACGTTCAGAATCAAGAAAAAAAATCGCTACAGACAAGATTCGTATAACTCCCTTAAGTCTTATTATCAATCCTTTTTCGATATCTTACGCCTCCATTGCCAGAGAGAAAAAAACAGCACCAGCAGCGCAAATCCCCCCATCACAAAGCCCGTCGCCCTACCCTGCGGCTCAGCACCACAGGTGACACCACAGGGTGAGATGGAGGCAATCTCAATGACAGACTCGATAGCACTCCCTGATGTGAGCTCCGAGCTCGCTTGCCCTCCTGCGCTGTCATCAGCCTGAGCACTCAATGCTTTTTTTTTAGCAGAGGGAGATAGCTCTCATAGCCCTCTTGGATCATCTCGCGCTCAGGGATAAATCGCAGCGAGGCACTGTTGATACAGTAGCGCAGCCCCCCCTGATCGGCAGGTCCATCGTCAAACACATGCCCGAGATGAGAATCCCCTAGCGAGCTGCGCAGCTCCGTGCGCTGCATGCCATGGGACTGATCGGCAATCTCCTCAACAATACCCTTCGAGATAGGACGAGTGAAGGCAGGCCAGCCACAGCCCGAGTCATACTTGTCCGCCGAGGCAAAGAGAGGCTCACCTGTGGTGATATCCACATAGATGCCCGACTCAAAATGCTGATCATAGGCATTCGTAAAAGGACGCTCAGTAGCTGACTGCTGCGTCACGGCATACTGCTCAGGCGTGAGCATCGTGCGTAGCTCAGCATCACTCTTCTTGCTATAGCGAGGCTCGCTGCGCGATGTATCCACGGAGCTCTTGGCGCGCTGATAATGACTGGGGGCTATATGGCAATAGCCCTGGGGATTTTTGATGAGATAATCCTGATGATAGACCTCGGCCGAGCTGTAAGCACGCAGAGGCTCACACTCGATGGCCAGCGGCTGCTCATAGGATGCTTGCAGCTTCGCGAGCGATGCGCGGATAGGGGCTTCATCAGCCGCATCACTGTAATAAATACCAGTACGATACTGAGGGCCGCGGTCATTCCCCTGCCTATTCACGGATACAGGATCTATCACTTGATAATACATATCAAGCAAAAAGGGCAAACTCACACGCGCCTCGTCATAGACAACCTTCACCGTCTCGGCATAGCCCGTATCCTGCCTGATCACCTGCTCATAGGTCGGATTGCTCGTGTGACCATTGGCGTAGCCCACCTCGGTATCAAGGACGCCCGCTATTTGCTGAAAGTACTTTTCAACCCCCCAAAAACAGCCACCGGCCAAGTAAATCTCTTTTTTCTGAATCGACATATCACTAGATTATAACCCTGTTAGACTGATAGGAAAATCCCATAATGTGACAGCCACCCTCCCCCTCCTGACAAATCCCGCCTACGTCTATCCGAGTCCTATTTCTACCCTATATCAAACGCAAGAGTCCAGAGAGCTGTCAGCACTAGGTATGAAACACCACGATACCCCCACAGAAAACGCAGCAGAGAATTGCTGCGAGCTAGCCAAGCAGCACCAGCATACATCCTTTCTCGATCACATAGCCGAAGAGCAAGAAAAAGAGCTAGGCTACGTGCTACCTGTCATGGGAGAGCTCTACAATGAGATCAACCACGGCACCCCCATAGACAGCGTGCTGGAGAGCGAGAGCTGCACCTGCACCGAGCAAGAGCAGCCCGAGGCGCCTTAGCGCACACTCACCCTTGAGCCCTTGCCCATATTATTATAGAGCAGTGAAGCGACAACGGGGGAGACGCGCACACAGCCATTGGAGGCAGGATAGCTATGAAGCTTCCCTTGATGGATACCTATAGCTCCGTTGAAGCGCATCCAGTAAGGCATTCTTGCGCCAATGAACCTACCCTTCTTATCCCTATAGCCATAGCGATTAGAGCGCTTGTCAACGATCTTCTCCGTGATGGAGAAGCTGCCCTTGGGGGTGCTCTTCCCCCTCTTGCCTGTCGTGACGGGGAAGATCATGACGAGATGCTTACCTGCATAGAGGCGCGCGCGTTGCGTTTTCGTATCAATGACGAGAGTACGAGCACCCTTCACCTTGATCTTTTTGGTCTTACTATTCCAAAGCTTCAGGTTGACCCTGTAGTCAGAAGAGCTCGTGGCAGCAGGAGCTGGCTTCTTAGCCACCGCCTTCTTGCCTGGCTTCTTGCTTGGCTTTTTGGCAGAGACGATCTTCGCGGCTTTCTTCTTTTGCACCTTCTTCGCTGGAGCAGGCTTTTTCTTAACCACCTTGTCCGAAAGAGTGAGGTAAAAATCTGCCGTAGTCATCGCTGATACAGGGCAGAGCATGCTCAAGAAAAGGGCAATAATAATGTACGTTTTCATAGGATTTGTCGTTACTTGTATTACTTGATGAGATATTAACCACATGAGGGCAATTTAATCAAGCGAAAAAGAGCAAAAGAAAATAAATAACCCTACATAATTAGTGTCATCGCCCTAGCAAACACCCCCACAGCAGAAAAACCCCCTCTGATCGCGGCAAGGATCAGAGGGGGGGGGGAGGGAGGAAATTAATGATGATTAGTGCTCACATTTAGGAATGCATAGGCATGAGCACATAGAGGAACTCTTCACCCACGCGCATCACACCTGGGCTAGAGGAGTCGATGAGGTCGATATGCACCTCCTTGTCCCCTATGGCCTTAAGGGGGGCAAGGACGAATTCAGCATTGAAGGTGATGGCAATATCGCGCCCCGCATAGCTGATGGGCATCTCTTCATTCGCCTCACCGAGATCAGAGGCACTCGACTGCACCTCCATGTTGTCTTGGCTGAAGCGGAAGCGCACGGTGTTGGTCTTTTCTGCCGAGAGCAGTGAGACGCGGCGCACGATCTCATTGAGATCCTGAGCGGACATGGCGACGCGCTCGTTGTAGCGGGCAGGGATGACCTGACGGTAGTTGGGATAGTTCCCATCAATGAGCTTGGTATAAAGGACGGTATCGCTCAGGTCAAAGGAGGCTTGATTGCTCGTCACGCTGATGAGCACTTCCCCCGCATCACCGAGCAGGCGGTTCACCTCGCTCACGGCGCGACTGGGGATGTCAATGGAGACCTTTTGCTCGGCGGGGAAGTCCAGCGCATTCTCAAAGAGCGCGAGACGACGACCATCTGTAGCGACCATGGTGAGCTTGCCATCCTCAAAGGTGGTGTAGACGCCATTGAGCACGTAGCGAGTGCCGTCATTGGAGATCGCAAACTCCGTGTACTTGATCCCCCTGCCCAGCATGGCTTGAGGGACGCTAAACTCACGCGCCTCCTTAAAGGTGGGCACACCGGGGAACTCATCGGCAGGCAGACCATGCAGCTTGAACTGCGCGCGATTGCAGCGTATCGTCGCGACGCGTCCCGCGACCGTGATGCTCACCTCGCCATCGCGCATTTCGCGGATGATGCTCTGGAGCTTCTTGGCTGGCAGAGTGATAGCTCCTGCTTCAATGACCATGCAGGGCACCTTGGTTTGGATAGATAGCTCGGTATTCGTGGTGGTCATGCGCAGCTCGCCCTCATTGACTTCGAGGAGCACATTGGTGAGGATGGGCATGCTGGGGCGCATGGAGACGACTCCAGCTACTTTATTGAGTCCATCAAGCAGGATTTGTTTGGCAAGGGTGAAGTTCATAGCGATAATCTTTCTGTTCGGGCTCATACTAGCAGAAATGCGACTTTCTGGCAAGATCTATTTTCTCAGCGAACAATATTTTATATAGTCATTGAAAAATATATACCAGATATTGTGCTATACCCAAAATAACAAGCTGGAACTGTGCTCCCACGTCGTCTCCCTCCTTCGATCAATTTCTCGCGATTCCAGATTCTATCGCGACACGCCCCCACGAGCTAGCGCGGGACTCTTGTCTTCTAGGGGCATGCCCATTGGTGGATGAAGAAGCCTCTCCTCAAGCCTTGGAGAAATCCAATTTGCGCTTGCGTTTCGTACTAGCGATGGGATGAGCCGCATCCCAAGTCAGACACAGTGTAGCGCCCAGCAAGATGAGACGCAGGCTCACCTCAAGGGGATACTCCTGAACACTCATATTCATAGCAAGACAATTACAGCTCATATCCAGCCCACGAATCCAAGCTTGGACAAAGATGAACAAGAATACAGAGCAGAGCAGATTCGCCCAGAGTGTTGCGGCTGGGTAGTGCCGCTTGAACAGCAGGCAAAAGCCCAGAACAATCTCCATAGAGACAGCGAGATAAGCCAGAGGAGTGGAGAAGAAGAGGGGCAAAAAGTCCGCCTGCGTAATCGTCTGCGCCGTCCCCGCTATATCCGTCACCTTGCCAATGCCTGTATAGAGGAATAGTGACGCTACAGCAATGCGCAGCAAATGAATGATAATATTGACTGAGAGCGGTCTTCTCATAATAATAAAGCGGGCACAAGTGCAGAAAAAAAATGTCACCGAGTACCTACGACAACAAGGGTCTGAATACCGTTGCTACCTCTCGGTCCTGGCGGGGTTTTTCAGCCATTGATCCGAAGGTCTCGATGACAGAGGCATAGTGCCAGAATGCAGAGCTGGAGTCAAGAAAAATTAACAAGACACGCAAGAACCAAGCGCGAAATAATAATCCTTGCCTAGCCTCGGGCGCTGTGATAACGTTGACGCAGCTTCATTGACAGCCCTCCTTTTTTATCATTTAGAATAACTTAGCATGAATTCATTCTCTTTTAAAAACCCCACCAAGCTCATCTTTGGCCGTGGCAGTATTTCGCAACTCAGTCAAGAGCTGGATAAGAACCAGAAAATTCTCATGACCTACGGCGGCGGCAGCATCAAGGCAAATGGCGTCTACGATCAAGTCAAAGCCGCCTTGCAGGGCTACGACATCATTGAGTTCGCCGGCATTGAGGCCAATCCCCAGTACGACACGCTCATGAAGGCCGTCGAGATCGCACGCACAGAGCGTGTGGACTACCTGCTCGCCGTCGGTGGCGGCTCGGTCATTGATGGGACAAAGTTCATCGCAACAGCCGTAGGCTACGACAAGACCCCCGAGCCATGGGACTTTCTCGTGGATAGCAAGCTCTATGCTGGCGTGCCCTCGCTGCCCGTCGCCACCGTGCTCACGCTGCCAGCGACCGGCTCGGAGATGAACTGCGGGGCGGTCATCTCACGCGCCTCAACGGACGAGAAGCTCGCCTTTCTCAATCCTGTCAACTACCCCGTCTTTTCCATCCTCGACCCCGAGGTCTGCTACAGCCTCCCCGCCCGCCAGCGTGTCAACGGAGTCATTGATACCTACTGCCACACCATTGAGCAGTACCTCACCTACCCCAGCGAAAGCCGCCTCCAAGACCGCTTTGCCGAGGGCATCCTCCACACCCTCCAAGAGATCGCCCCCCGCGTCCTGCAGGAGGACGACTACGACACGATGGCGAACTTCATGTACAGCGCCACCTTTGCCCTCAATGGCATCATCGGCATGGGTGTCCCCCAAGACTGGGCCACCCACATGATAGGCCATGAGCTCACCGCCCTCTACGGCCTCGACCACGGTGTCACGCTCGCCATCGTAGGGCCCGCCCTCATCTCGGTGCTGCGCGAGGAAAAGCAAGACAAGATCCTCCAATACGGCGAGCGCCTCTGGGGCATCAGCGAAGGAAGCATCGAGCAGAGGATTGATGCGACAATTGCGGCTCTGCGCAGCTTCTACGAGGGGCTGGGCGTCAAGACACGCCTGTCGGATTATGAAATAGGAGAGGAGAACTTCACAGTGATCGCCGATCGCTTCCGCACACGCGGCTGGCATCAGCTCGGTGAGCGTGGCTCCGTCACACCAGAAAAGACTATAGAGATCCTGCGCGCCGCTCTCTAATCATCATCTTTTATTCACACCCGAGCCTGAAATCCTCGCTGATTTCAGGCTCTTTCCTTCAACTCGCTTAATATTCATGCCTACATACGAAGCCATTGTCTACCTCGCCGGCTGCGCTAGCCTCCTCTTCATCTCCCAGCTCAGCCCAGGCCCCGACTTCATCCTCGTCGTCCGCGCCGCCCTCCACCGAGGCTGGCGTGCAGGATCATGGCTGGGGATAGGTATAGGAGCAGGGGGACTCATCCACACCACGCTCTTCTGTCTCTGGGGGACATGGCTGGTCACACAGAGCTGGAGCTTCTACATCATCCTCGCCGCCTCGCTCTGGCTGATGTATCTCGCCTACAAGATTTTTCGCTCGGCTCTCGATGCCAAGAAAAACAAGGCTACGCTATCCCTCCTCTCAGAAACAGCCACGCAAGAGCGCGACCTGCCCATTTTCCAGCTCTTCAGCCAGGGCTTTATCTGCAACCTCCTCAATGTCAAGTTCGTCCTATTCATCGCCAGCATAGGCATCTACGGCATGGAGCAATACGCCGCTAGTCTACCATGGTATAGTGTCGCCTTCATCCTCACAATAGGTATCGTCAACAGCCTCGGCTGGGTGCTCTGGAGTCGCCTCTTCCAGTGGCCGCCCCTGCGAACATTTTACAAAAGCCATGAGCCGACTATAGATACCTTCTTTGCTATTCTTCTATTTGGACTCTCTATCTACATTATTTTCAACTAGTTTTCAAAATTCACGTCATCACATACACTCCTCTTGCGCGATTCAAATAAGCCTGATATAATAGATAGTTTGCCTTAATCTAATCAAATTTGTATTGCCAAAAAGCTGCATTCATGTTATAAGTCGGTGCTTTTTTTAAAAGCGAGAACCCCCCATCAATTATTAAAACCTAATCGACAAATGGACCCGAAAATACTATTCTGGATCGTACCTATCGCCTCCATCGTCGCCTTGGTCTTTGCTGTCATTTTCTACAAGGAAATGAAGGCAGCAGATGAAGGCAACGATCGTATGAAGGAGATCGCAGGCTACGTGCGTGAAGGCGCAATGGCCTACCTCAAGCAGCAGTACAAAGTTGTTGCTCTCTTCTTCGTCATCATCGCAGCCATCTTTGGCGTGATGGCTTATTATGATATGCAAAACGACATCGTGCCTGTCGCCTTCATCACCGGTGGTCTTTTCTCCGGTCTTGCTGGCTTTATAGGCATGAAGACGGCTACCTACGCCTCTGGTCGTGTCACTCAGGCCTGCCGTGACGAAAAGGACGGTCTCAATCAGGGTCTCAAGCTCGCATTCCGCTCGGGTGCTGTTCTTGGTCTCACGGTTGTAGGCTTTGGTCTCCTCGACATCTCCGCATGGTACCTCATCCTTGAGTACACCTCCATTCTCGACGCCTATACAGGTGCTCAGAAGCTCGTGCACATGACAGCCATCATGCTGACCTTCGGCATGGGTGCTTCCTTGCAGGCTCTCTTTGCACGCGTCGGCGGTGGTATCTACACCAAGGCTGCTGACGTAGGTGCTGACCTCGTAGGCAAGACTGAGTTCCACTTCAACGAAGATGATCCTCGCAACCCCGCAACCATCGCGGACAACGTCGGTGACAACGTCGGTGACGTCGCTGGTATGGGTGCTGACCTTTACGAATCCTATGCTGGTTCTATTCTCGCTTCTGCCGCCCTCGGTGCAGCTGCCTTTGCAACCGTCAGCTACGACGCCGCGCTCAAGGCCGTCATGGCTCCCATGATCATCGGTGCTGTCGGCGCTCTGCTCTCCATCATCGGTGTCTACCTCGTACGCACCAAGCCCGGTGCATCACAGGCTCAGCTCATGAGCTCGTTGAACTTCGGCATCAACATCTCCAGCGTCCTCATCGCTGTCGTCTCCATCGGTATCCTCTACGCTCTGGGTATTGACAACTGGCTGGGCCTCTGGGGTGCTATCGTCATCGGTCTCGCCGTCGGTATCGCTATCGGCAAGGTGACCGAGTACTACACCTCCTTCGACTACAAGCCTGTTAAATTCATCGCTGAGAATGCGACCACAGGTCCTGCTACCGTCATCATCTCCGGTATAGGCGTAGGCATGGTCTCCACCTGCTGGCCTGTCCTCTTCATCGTCTTCGGTACGGTTGGTGCTTACCTCAGCGCCACGGGTTCGTGGACATTTGAAGGGTCCAACATGTCCGTAGGTCTCTACGGCATCGGCATCGCTGCAGTCGGCATGCTCTCCACGCTCGGTCTCACTCTGGCCACTGACGCCTACGGTCCTATCTCGGACAACGCAGGTGGCAATGCTGAGATGAGCAACCTCGGTCCCGAAGTACGCTCCCGCACCGACGCTCTCGACGCACTGGGTAACACCACTGCGGCGACCGGTAAGGGCTTCGCCATCGGCTCTGCCGCCCTCACGGCTCTCGCCCTTCTTGCCTCCTACATTGAGGAGCTCAAGATTGCCGCTCACTCGCTCGGCGAGTTCAAGATGAACATCTTTGCAGAGACTACTGTCAAGTACGCTGAGATTGCAGCCCTCGACACCATTCCTAAGTTCATGGACTTCTTCGAGGTCTCGCTCATGAACCCCAAGGTACTGCTCGGTATCTTCATCGGAGCTATGCTCTCCTTCCTCTTCTGCGGTCTCACCATGAACGCCGTCGGTCGTGCTGCTAAGAGCATGGTCGAGGAAGTACGCAGCCAGCTCTCCAACAAGGAAGTACTCGATGGTACCAAGAAGGCTGACTACGCTCGCTGCGTAAGCATCTCCACCTCCGGAGCTCAGCGCGAGATGATCGTACCCTCCCTCATCGCGGTGATCGTCCCCATCCTCACGGGTGTTCTCATGGGCGTTCCCGGTGTCTTCGGTCTGCTCGCTGGCGGTCTCGCTGGTGGCTTCGTCCTTGCGGTCTTCATGGCCAATGCAGGTGGCGCATGGGACAATGCGAAGAAGTACATTGAGACAGGGGATGCTTCCTTCTGCGGCAAGCACACCCCTGAGCACGACGCCTCCGTCGTCGGTGACACTGTTGGTGACCCCTTCAAGGACACCTCTGGTCCTTCGCTCAACATTCTCATCAAGCTCATGAGCATGGTCTCCATCGTGACAGCAGGTCTCAACCTCGCCGTCACGATCCTCTAATCGAGCGACACCTCACCTCAT
>CAYJJA010000023.1:12968-24282 GCA_964370355.1 uncultured Akkermansia sp.
ATCACACCCTCTTCACGAAAAAGTGAAGAGGGTGTTTTTCTTTAAAAAATTGATTAATAAACTATTATTCTCAAATCAAAAGAACTTATAGACACTCACCCCGTCTTTTATATTGACAGGTTAGAACATTCTAGTTAGAATACGATTTCCTACAGTGTAGAGATCTATACTGGACTCTATCAATAATCTATAGCCCAATATATATGAAGAAAACAATCATCCTTCTGACTACCCTCGCCACGCTCAGCGCGTCCGCAAAAATCAGCGAGACCCTCCCTACCCCCGCAGCCCCTGCCACAACACCAGCCCCCCTTACTATGCCTGAGGAGTGTATGCTCTCTGGCTCACTCTCCACGGGTGTCTCCACCAGCTACACGGGTCGCGGCTACCTGCCCACCCGCAAGGCAACTATGGGCGACGGGGCAGGCTTTGTAGCTCTCAAGCTCGACCTTGATACGAAGACGAACTGGAGTGTCCATGGTACAGTCGCGTACAAGTATATCATGTCGGGTCACACCCTCTTTGGCGGTGCGAAGTTCGGTCCTCATATGGGGCAACTTGCTGGAATGCCTCTTCCCAAGAAGAATATTGAAAACGAGTTTGTCGTCGCGGCCGAGCTGCGCTACACCTTCGATGAAACTTTCAGCTTCGGTGCTGGTTTTGACTACGCCCATGGTGGACTTCTCGGCGTGATGGCCAAGCACTTCGCCGACAAGGGAGCTTCCTCGGTGAGCGAATTCTTCGTCAAGCCCACCTACACGCCCTTCAAGTGGATGGAGATCTCTGTCCCTGTCCGCTACAGCATCCAAGGCGTGAAGGGCTGGTGGTTTGAGCCCTCCCTCACCTTCAAAGCCCCGCTCATCGGTACAGCCGAAGACGTCAAGGTAGCAGGTCTGCTCTCCTTCAACATGTCCGCAACAGGTGACTACTTCCAAGAGTACCATGGTGCATGCGCCAATGGTAGCCAAGCATGGTGGATTCAGCTCTCCACCCCTTGGTTCATGACCGATGACAAGAACCTCATTCTCACCCCCTCCGTCAGCTTCCATTGGCTGGGCAAGGGTGCGATTCGCGGCAACAAGCACTCTGAGTACGCCAAGTACACGGGTGATGCTGGCTACGTCCCCTTCCAGAACTTCGGTGTAGTCGGTGGTATCTCGCTCACCTACAAGTTCTAATCCTCTATTTTAAATTAGATTACTCCACACCCCTGATACGTCATGCGCATCAGGGGTGATTTTTGAACTGGCAGAGCCGCGCGACCTGTGCTAGAATAGCGCGTCAGACAACTGCCAACGCAACACTATTTCTATCATGCCTCGCCTCACGATCAAGGGAGAGAACAACATCCCACGCAAGCCTTCCCTCTTTGTCCCCAATAGACTGAGTCTTGAATCTCTCAAGAAGCTCATCCATTTGCTCGATGGACATCTCGTTATACTCTCTGACCCCGACTTTGCGCTCAGCGACGAGCTCCAATCATGGATAGCAAAAAGCAAGCTGGATCGCATCCATCACGATTTTCGCAAGGGACAGCCTGCCAAGCTACGCAGCAGTCTATTGCAATGCTTCAACGAGGAAAAGCACGTCCTCTTCCTCCCTGGGAAACTCTCCCACGTCTCTGGTCGCCTTTTTGACATCCCTGCCTTTATCCTCAAGCTGCTAGGCGGACTTCACTTTTCCCCCGTCCCCATATTCAACACGCACTACCAGCCAACTGTGGTCAAGATGGTGCGCAATGCAGCAACGGACAAGTCTCAGGAGTACCTCAGCATCCTGCCCCAGCTCAGCCCCGGTCCTCGCGCCGGCGAGCGCATGCTCTCCGCATGGATGAACTGCGGCGTCGATATCATGGAGCGTCAGCCCGTCCTCCAGACCTCGCTCACAACCATGCTCGTACGCTCCCTCAAGGAGAACCCCAAAGTCGAAGTCATCGACGGACTCTCTGAGGGCAAGGCCTCCTACATCAAGCTCCTCGGCGTCGCCATGTCCGTCGCCAAGACCCTGGACAAAGAGAAAAACAAGCGCGTCGGCATCCTGCTCCCGCCGGGGCCTGGTGCCATCATCGCCACCCTCGCCTGCCTGCTCGCGGGAGTCACCCCCGTGCTCATTAACTATGCCTCCTCGCATGCGGCCTTTGAAAGCATCAAGCAGCAAGCCGCGCTGAAGTGCTTCATCAGCGCGGGGCGCTTCGTGGAGAAGCTCCCCGACTTCCCCTGGCCAGATCGCAGCGAGCTCATCTACATCGAAGAATTACTCAAAGAAATAGGCAAAGTCGCCCTCCTCACCTCCATCATGAAGGCTAAGGTCATGCCCACCGCCCTCATCTGCCGCAACTTTGAGACAGACGCACGTAGCGCACAAGAGACAGCCGTCCTCCTCTTTACGAGTGGCTCCTCAGGCGAGCCCAAGGGCGTGGCACTCACACACCAGATGATACTCGCCAATGTCTCGCAATGCCTGAGCACGATCGATCTGGGACGCGAAGACCGCATCCTTGCCAGCCTCCCCGTCTTTCACAGCTTTGGATTCACCGTCACCATGATGATGCCCCTCCTTGCAGGGCTGCGCATCTGCACCTACCCTAGCCCCACAGACGCCAAGAGACTCAACGAGCTCATCGTAAAATACAAGCTCACACTCGCCTGCTCCACCCCCACCTTTGCTCGCGCCATGCTCCGCCGCGCCAATGCGGACACCTACAAGAGTCTGAACTACTTCGCCGTCGGCGCCGAGAAACTGCAAGAGGACCTGCGCCTCGAATTCCTCGAGAAATGCAACGTCCAAATCCTTGAAGGCTACGGCATGACAGAGGCATCGCCCGTCTGCTCCATCAACCTACCGACACTCCCCGCCAGCAGGGTGAGTGAATTCACCCGTCCGAATCAAATCCCCGGCAGCGTGGGTGCAGTCTTCCCCGGTCTTGCCATACGTATCACCGACTTGGACGACGACAGCAAAGAGATCCCCCTCACGGAGCGCGGCATGCTCTGGCTGCGCGGTCCCAATCTCTTCACAGGATACCTAGGCAAGCCCGAGATGCACGAAGAGATCTTTGACGGCAAATGGTTCAAGACAGGCGACATCGCCCAGATGAATCTGCATGGCTTCCTCACCCTCTCGGGGCGTCTCTCACGCTTCTCCAAGGTAGGCGGTGAGATGGTGCCTCATGAAGGCGTCGAGCAGCTCGTCATACGCGCCCTTGAGCTCGACCCCAACACACCTGAGCTCCAAATCGCTGTCACTGGCGTCAGCGACCAGCAAAAGGGCGAAGCCCTCGTGCTGCTCTCCACCCTGCCCCAGCACATTCACCAAGTCAAGGAGAAGGAAAACCTGCTCGTGATCCGCCAATTCCTCATCAAGGAACACATCCCCAACCTCTGGACACCCAAGTATATCGTGCCCGTCGAGTCCATCCCCGTGCTCCCCACCGGCAAGCTCGATCTGCGCGCCTGCAAGCAGCTCGCCCAAGAAGCACTGGAGGTAGAATAATCACGATCGCCACCTCAGCATACGATAAGAGAGCTCCCCCTAGGAGCTCTCTTTTTGCTGCTGGTGGGCACGCATCAAATCACCCACCACAGGGTGCAAGACAAGCTGCATCCCATAGGCATCAGCCTGCGCCTGCGTAGGCAGATCATGCTGTGTATGGTAGCCCTCCGACATCAGAAAGGGCAAGATATGGACTCTCTGAGCATCAATAGCGGCCAGCGGAGCACTCGTCCCCTGCTCATGCTCCTCAAAGCGCGTCAGCACCACCTCATGATTCGCAAAAGCCTTGCGCAGACGCTGACAGAGCAGCTCAGGCTCTGGCGCAGGACTCAGACTAGGAGCCGTATCATGCGCCACCACGAGGATGGCATCGCCCGTATGCAGATGCAATCCAATCTCATCGGCGATGAGACGCGCCAGCCAAGGCGAGGCACCGAGAACCGGCTGCATGATAAGCTCAAGGCGACTCGCATCCATCCCCTGTGCTTCATAAGCCTCACCGATCGCGCGTTCCAAACGCTCGCTGCTCGTATAGCCACTCTGCATCATCATGGGAAAGACCAAAATAGGTCTATCCACCGGCGGCAGCTCCCTCTGGCACAGTGTGGTCAGGGAGCTATAAAAACAGCGATGCGACGGCAACTCCACCCCAGGGGGGGCAATGCCTATGGCCTTCTCCGAATAGCTCACAATCAAATAGCTATACGCCACATCACGCAAACGAAGATAGACCACTGCACCAGCCCCTAGCATGGAGACTAGAGAAAGCCCAAAGTGAAAGAAAATCAAATACCTCAGCTCACGCGCCCGCTCCAGCGTCAGCTCGGGGCGCAGCAGCTCATCACCGCAGTAGAAGGCGCCTAGCACAGCCGCCATAAAGACAGCGCAGCAGAGGAAAAAAGCATAACGAGAACGCAGCACAGATCTCATAAAACGCAGCACAGGAAAGAGAAAAGCTGGTGCCTACTCAATCATATCGAGAGACACCAGCTGATATTAAAAAAAGTATGGACTCTTAGACAGGCTTTTCACTCTCGTACTGCTCACTGTTGACGAGCTGGTCAGCCTTGAGCACCTCATCCTTGAGGTCATGCTTGCGGGCAAAGAGCAGCACCACGGGAGCCGCGATGAACACCGATGAATAAGTACCAAAGATCACACCGAAGAGCATCGTGAGCGAGAAGTCGAACATCGCAGGTCCGCCAAAGATCAGCAGAGCCACGAGCACCGCGATCGTCGAGAGACTCGTCAGCGTCGTACGAGGCAGCGTATCATTGATCGCCTTGTTCATGATGTCGGAGAGCTTCTCATGAGGCTCGGCAAGGCGAATCGCCTCGCGAATGCGGTCGTAAATAACGATGGTGTCATTGATGGAGTAGCCCGCCACCGTCAAGAAGGCACCGATGTGGATGATACTGAGCTCAGTACCCAGTATAATGACAAGTCCCATGATGAAGAGCAAGTCATGACCAATAGCCACCAAGGCACCCATGGAGAAGGACCACTCGAAGCGCACGGCCAGATAAATCGTGATCCCTATCAAGCCAGCAGCAATCGCGAACAAGGCCGTCTGGAAGAAGGTCGCGCCCAGCGACGAGCTCACATTGTCCACCGAGGGCACAGAGATCTCCTCCATCCCCTTGACATCGCGGCGCAGCTGCTCGTCAATGAGCACGGCCTCCTCTGCGCTCGCGCAGCGAATCTTGATACTACGATCATCACCACTGCCGAACTCCTGCACGGTGGGCTTCTTGGAGAGCTTCATCGAGCTGACATACTTATCCACCTCATCATAGTTGAGCTTGCTATCAGCGGGAATCGCGTAGGTGATCGAGCTACCACCCGTGAAGTCAATGCCCAGAGCCTTGTCCTGACGCACCGCAAAGGTATAGATCATCGCACCGATGATAAAGACAGCAGAGCAGATGCCCGCTACCTTGCGCCACTTTAAGAAGTCAAAGCGCTTGCCCTCAAAGGGGGCTCGGGAGAACTTCATATCCTTGAGAAGGCCCAAATGCTCCGACCAGTAGAAGAGCACACGAGTCACGACGATCGCACCAATCAGCGAGGTGATAATACCTACGGACGTCGTCACCGCAAAGCCCTTGATCGAGCCGCTGGCGAGCCAGAAGAGGATCACCGCCGTGAGCAGTGAAGTCACATTGGAGTCAAAAATCGCAGAAAAGGCCTTCGAGTAGGCATTGCGCAAGGCGACGAGGAATTCCTTGCCCTGCGCACGCTCCTCACGCATACGCTCATAGATAAGCACATTCGCATCCACCGCAACCCCCATCGTCAGCACGATACCAGCGATACCGGGAAGGGTGAGCACAAAGCCAAAGAGGCTCATGAGACCCAGCAGGATGAGCGCATTGATCGTAAGACCCACCATCGCGACCATACCCGCCATGCGGTAGTACCAGAAGCAGAATCCAAAAATAGCGATCACACCAATCAGACCGGCAAACTGCCCCTGATCCAGCGCACTCTTACCCAGCTGCGCGCTGACATCCTTGCGGCCCTCGACCACGAGGTCATTGGAGAGAGGGTTGGCGAGAGCCTTGCAGATATCCTCTGCCTCACCGGGGGCATTGAGCCCCTGAATGATGAACTGCTTGCCCAGCGTGTCATTCACACTAGGCGCACTCTTCACCCTGTCATCGAGCACGACAGCGAGCGCGTCCACGCCCTTGCGCATGGTGGAGGTGAGTCTATTGATCTTGCGGGCACCCTCATCACTGAGCACCACATCGACGACCCCGCGCTGCTGACCGCTGGGGCGTGCTGCGACCACATCTTTACCCGTGACATTCATCTCCTTCTGCTGGGCTGCAAAGGGCTTTTGGACGACGAGATAATGAATGACCTGATTGCCCTGCTTGTCGAGCAGCGGCTCATTGGTGTCTTGATCGAGCTGGGGGTACTCAAGGAGTCTGTACTACGTGAGATTCATACTCATGGGGAGGATGGGGGGGAGAGGAGCACGCAGGCGCAGTGCAGCCTCGGGATCTGCAGCGATCTTTTGGAGATACTCCTTTTTGCTCTGCTCGTAGACTTCAATGAGCTCCAGCACCTCGGGACTGCTCACAATAGCGCTGCTATTGGGGTGTACGGCAAGGAGATCGAGGCGCACCAGCTTGGTGAGCATGCGCACCATGGCATCGAGCTTTTCCTTATTCTTCTCAGCGTCCTTATCGAGCTGAGGGATCTGGATGAGAATCTTGTTGTCACTGTAGATGATCTGCACCTCACTCGTGCCTGTCGCATTCAGACGCTCATTGAGAATAGCGACAGCCTGCTCCATATCCGCAGCGGTGGGAGGGACGACATCACCTGAGAGCTCATCAATCTTGGGCTGCACCTCAAGGGTGAGCTCTGCCCCCCCGCTGATATCAATACCGTACTTGACCCCATTGTTTACCAAAGAGACAAGGGAGAAGGTCGCCAATCCGAGAATGAACACCGATCCAGCAATACGCATGATACGATTACTCTCTGAGGAGAGATACCAAAAAAACGCGCCTAGCAAAAGAATGCCAGCGAAGAAAATAAAGCCTGGACTACCAAAAAAGGAGCTTATGAGATCTAACATGAGACTACTGAGTGATGAAAGCACGCACTATAGCATAGAATAACACAAAGGTCAAGCTCCTTCCCATACAGAGTAATAAATCAACAAACACACAATAAGACAAGCAGCTAAGTAAAAAAAGCTTGCAAAACACTCATCCATGAATACATGCACCAGATAAGGGACTAAGCTCAACTCCCAGGGAAGGAAAAACCAAAATGATATCAAAACACAACTCTTCGCATCAAACATCTATCCAATTAATTCTTGCCAAGTGAAAAGGAAATGCTATAATTAGACCGAAGCTTCTCTTTGCTAGCATTATGCGTATAACCAAAACTCGATTACAAAACTACCCTCACGCGTCATGGGAGTCAAAATAATGAATCAGAGAGCAGAGAAAACAATCCATATCTTTACACATGAAACTGAAAATTAACAAGGTATTACGAAAGGCAATCTATACATACCTCAGTGCCATCTGCGCAACGACGCTAGGGAGCACGGCATTGTACTCAGCAGCGGCTCTGAGCTTTACCCTAATAGCTGGGCAGTCACAGGCAGAGCAGCTCACCCTACTCTCAGCAGAGAATGTCGCATCAGAACCCTACACCTCCAGCGTGACTCCGAGGAGCGGCGAGAATGTATGGACAATCACGAGCAATAAAAATTTTGCTAATGGTGCGAATCTTGTCAAAGATGGCGAGGCAGATCCATTCACCGGTGATATAGTTGTAGAATCAGGCACCCTGCAATTTGGGGGAGGAGAGAGTAATACTGGGATAATCAGTGCCTCATCCGTGACGGTGGAGTCAGGAAACACCTTCTCTATATCCCATGAGGCCGCTCCCCTGTCAGCGGGAGGGGTTGATTTTACGGGTACAGATATCAACCTCAATAGTGCTACATTAAAGAGCGGCGATGTTGGTCAAACTAACATAAATGGTAAGCGCACGACAAACGTCATCGCCCTTGGCAAATTGACCAACACGGGGACGAGCACAATTTCTCATACTTGGAATGGCTCCTTCTCCTTCACGGAGTTGACAGGCGAAGGAACGGTGAATTTCAGACCAAACACAGCTACAAACGAGCATGGAGAGCTGCGCATCTACGGCGTGACTGATTTCAACGGCACCTTAAACTTTGCACAAGGTGATGAGGGGCAAGCAGACACGCCTGCTGACAATCTCTACCTCTCGGGTGTCATCAATCAGGCGGCAGGCGTGGATATGATCATCACGGGGCGCCGCATTGACACAGAGAATACCACCTACCGTGGTGTGGGCTCGGTGAGCTACAGCTCAGGACTCAACAGCTGGGGTAATAGCAAGCAGCTAGGCGGCACGCTCAACGTCAGTGATATGCAGTTTGGTGACGCAGAAAGCACGATGACTGTGCTCGGTGGAGTCTTTAATTTCACAGGAGCGACTTTCGATTCGGCTATAGATGGTGCCTTTAGCATAGGGGCTGCCACGCTCGGCAGCTCAGAGGCCACGCTCAGCATCGCGGATAATATGCAACTCGGTGCTTACACCGCCAATGGGCTTCCCGGCGACTACACAGCCGCGAGTGCTGGGACGGTGGGAAGCCCCATCGTGACGACTATCCAGACGACACAATCTGATGGAGGTGGCAGCTCAGATATCACCATTTCGGGCAATCTCTCGGATGTGGCAGGCAGTATAGGTGGACTTCGTGTCACAGGTACAGGTAGCTTGACACTCAGTGGTACTCACAGCTTCACAGGTGGCATCACAGTGGACTCTGGAGCGTCACTTACCCTCGCAGGGACTTGGGACTACGCCACCGCCATCAGCAATGAGGGCTCTCTCACCTTCGGTGCTGATATGGTACTTGATATCTCTGGTGTATCCTTCGTCGAGAATGGCGAGGGAGGCTTTGATCTCGTTCTCGTCAATGGCACTTCTGGGCTTGATGACGCGGCATGGCTCAATAGCGGTGCTCTCAATGAGAGCAAGGTGAAAGGCCTTATTGCAGGTCGCACCTACAGCTACGCAAATGGGGTCATCAGCTACACGAGCACTGCCAATACGCACAATATCACCACGCCCCAAAATATTATTGTAGGTGAAATGGTTGTCGACAAGATTTTTGCTCAGGGAGATAGTGTCAACATCTCAAGTTTTGCCACGGCAACACTTAGCGGTAGTATAGAAATGGCAGATCTTTCTATGGCGAATATGAGCAAAATTGTAGGTACAGAAGGAGAAAGCCTCACTGTCGCCGCCTTGACCGTAAGTGGTTTATCGACGATGGCTCAAATCAATGACGTTGATCTTCACGCCGCGCTTATCACGATCACTGACGACGCAACCTTGATCGTTGAGAATGGACTCAATGATGCTGAGGTGACAGTGGATGGCTACTTGTCTGCGGGCTCGCTGGATACAGCGATAGTCTCGCTGTCGAGTGGGGCCTCTTTGGAGCTCACGAAGGCATTATCAGGAGGCTCTATTTCACTTGATGGCGTCAGTGGCGGTAGCGACACGACCTTGCGCCTTGCGCCAACAACTGCTGAAACGACAGTGAGTCTTGCGAACTTTGAAGGTGTACTCGAAGTGGCTGGAGGTAGCGTGGCAATGGGTAAGACTCACTTTGAAGCACTCGCAGCAGTGGAGCTTGAGAGCACGGCTGGCTATACAATCAACGACAACTTAAACAATACAGGTGAGCATGACAACACGGTGCATGATCTATCCAAGATCACAGGCTCAAGCACAACAAGTCTCAATCTGAATCTCTCTACTGCCGCCAACAACGGCACGCACCTGACCTTGTCCGATAGCTTCACAGGCACGGTCAATGTCCTGAGCGGCGCTCTGAGTGCTCTTTCCTCAGACATGGGAGGCGCAAGCCTCGTCACGCTGAGCAATGGCACAGGTATCTACTTTGAGATAGAAGGTGATGGGGCTAGCTTCGGATCCGATATCGCGATCAAAGATAGTGCCACGGTAACAATGCAGAAATGGGGGGCGAACACGACTGTGAGCACCCTCACAGGTGCCATCACAGGCGCTACAAATACGCTCATCAATAAGACTAGCGGCGGTGGTATTCAGCTCAACAATCTATCAGGCTATCAGGGTAGTATCACCGTCTCCGCAGGCAAGATCATCATCAACTCCTCGGTGGCTGAGATGAATAAAATCCTGCTCAATGGATCAAACACAATGCTCCAGATTGGTGATGGAGTAACAGCTAGCCATGTCGTGGCTCAGAGCTATATCGGGGCTTACCTAGGCACATCGACTCTCGATATCAAGCAGCACTCGACGCTCACGGTCTTAGCGACAGCGAATTCCAATGGCGTGGCAGAAGAGGCAACCCTCTTTGCCCTCGCCCGCACTGGTGGTGCAGGCACGGTCAATGTCGAGGGGGGACTCGTGGTCAACTCGGGCATTTCTGTTCAAGATCAGGCTGGGACTATCAATGTGAAATCTACAGGCACCTTGACTCTGAATAAGGGACTCTATGCGACTACGAAATGGGGGACAGCCACAATCGAGGTTGATGCTCAAGGCACTTTAAAGCTAGGCAACCAGAGTAATGAATCATCAAAATCCAGTGGTGGTGGTGACAGTAACCTCCAGACAAACATTGCAGGAGGCGCTAATATCGTCGCTATTGATAGTAATACCTCTACTGCCGGCACCGTTCAGATACTCAATACGCTCAAGCTCGCGGGTACAGGCTATGTCAACCTCAGTGCTGAGTCGGGCGTCACTGCGGTGAATATTGAGGATGTAGTACTCAATACAGCTGACGGCAGCTCTGGTCTCGCCATCTCTGGCAGCAGTGAACAGACATTCACTCTCAGTAAGTCCAATACCTACACAGGCGGTACGACGCTCACAGGCGCGACTCTCGTCGCAGGGCATCTCTCAGCCTTTGGGGGAGGAGTCGTCACGGTGAATAGCGGCACACTCGACCTCGGAGGCCTCGCAGTGGCGAACGATGTCACCGCCGCCGGAGGCAGCCTCGCGGGCTTCTCCGCCTATGCGGGCGATCTGAGCGTCACGGGTGCTGTCTCTGCTGCTGATACCATCACAGGCAATATCAGCATCGCCAATACGGGCAATCTCACCCTATCCGGGACTTGGGACTTTAGCTCTGAGATAGACAACGAGGGCATGCTGAGCTTTGACGATAGCCTCATCCTCGATCTCACAGGCTCTAGCTTTGGTGCAGATAACAGCTTCAGACTCTTCACAGGCAATGGCTCGGCGA
>CAYJJA010000023.1:24292-25611 GCA_964370355.1 uncultured Akkermansia sp.
GGCTCACCAGCAATAGCAGCGATCTCAGCTCACATCTCTTGGGCATTGACACGACGGGCAAGACCTTCAGCTATGCCAATGGTGTGCTCAGCTTCTCATTACGCAACATAATTGACACAAATGAGAATGAATCCTTCACCGCGGCTGTATCCGATACCATCACCTTCGTGGATAGCACAGGCATCGCTTCTCTAGCCGATGGATTTGCACAGGCTGGGAGCTCCAGCTTTGTAGGTGACGGCACCATACTGGTGACAGCAGGAGCTGAGATCGCACTCAACAATGCGAGCACGGGCTTCGCTGGCACGACAGAATTGGCAGAAGGTAGTGCCAGCGACACGACAACACTCAGCGTCGGACACAAGGATGCCGTCGGTGAGGGTAGCCTCCAGCTTGCTGACCACAGTAGCATCAAGGTGGCCGCAGGAGTCGTGCTGGACAACGATATCAGCCACGAGAGGGGGGATACCACACTACTTGCGGGCGATCTCACCGTCAAAGGTCGCGACGATGGTAGCACCAGCTACAGCTCAGCTGCGACAGATATCAACGCTCTCGTTGAGAATGTGACACTGACCAATGCAGACATCAATCTCACTAATACAGTCACAGGCAAAGGTACGATACGCCACACGACACTCGTCAATAGCGATGTCACCCTAGCGGATACTACCGAGCTCACGCTTGAGAATGTCCACATTGATGAGAATACTTACATTCATAACAATAGCGCAATGCTTATCATGGATGGAAACGTCATCAATGCCAGTGCCGATGCGACCAACGCGAACACCCGACTCACAGGTCCAACGACGATGAGTCTCCCCACCCTTGAGGATGATACAGCTCAGGCTATGCAGGTCTACTCCCTGACGAATATAAGTGTAGCTGAGGTGCAGTTCAAAGACTCACTCACACTCAATATCAAAATGAGTGGTGAGATGTACGACGCCTTCATCGCTACCATGGTGACAAAAGACGGTATAGTCGGCTTTGAACTCGCAGGTGTGAAGGAAACAGAGGGCATGTTCGATGGCATGTTCTACAACAGTGTGATCATCAACGTCACGAATCTTGATGGCCTAAGCCAAGAAGAATACACCGCGATGAACGCCCTCGGGTACACATGGACGACGACAGACAGCAACCTCGTCTTCTACATCCCCGAGCCTAGCACGGCAACGCTCAGTCTACTGGCTCTGACAGCCATGCTGCTGCGCCGTCGCCGAAAGGATGAGAGCCTATAATAAGGCCATCTATAAACTCAATCGAGTAGGGGGCTTTCGCCCCCTCTCACACCACCGTACGTGCCATTTATG
>CAYJJA010000024.1:0-20106 GCA_964370355.1 uncultured Akkermansia sp.
CTGGGATCGTGGGGAGGGGGATGTGCATAGGCTTAAAGGAGCTCTTCTCTCTTTTGTAGGCGGCGACGTGCCTCTCCCACTCCAGCTCTTCGCGCGAGATGGGGCGGTAGAGTACGAGGGGTAGCGCGACGGCGAGAAGAGAGGCGTTGCAGGTGAAAAAGACCAGCAGGATAAGCGCATAGAGATGCATGTCAGGCTCAGCCATATTGCCTAACACGAGCATCATGAGCAGCCCGCTCAGGTAGAAGAGCAGGTAGTTGCCCACAGCGATGAGGGCGACGCAGGCTGCACCCTTGCCGAGACATCCCGCGATCAGCAGGAGAATAGGGTACATAATGATGAGCGATTCGTAGCCCCAGATTGCCTCCTCCATGATCTCATAGTTGTACACATCGCTCAGAGGCGGAGGTAGAAAGAGATGGAGCTGCCCTGCGAGAGCCATGGCGATAAAGAAGCACTTGCTCCATGCGAGAACGCTAAGGATATTCCAGCCCATCCATGCTTGCTTCATGAGGCTAGGGGTAGCCAGCAGAAAGGCGAGGATGACAATGTAGGAGGGGAATTGGAGGAACTGATGCCACAATTGATAGGAGAGCAGGCTCTCCCATAGCTCAGGCAAGGACTGGTGAGGGCTGCCTACCAGAGTCGCCTCAATGAGCCAAATGACAAGAAAGAAGAGAAGGAAATGGAAGATAAAGCGTCTCATAACAACAAAACAAAAGCTCTACGCGAGAGAGGTCAATTCTTCGCTATACGAGCACGCAAGTCAAGAAGAAAGAGCAAGTCATAGGCATTTAGATATCATTTAACTTGCTTATTGGGGTAAATTGTGGCAAGATTTGCTTGCGTACACAAGCAGCAATTTTTTTATGAATATCTCCCCACGCATTGCCATAGGATCTGATCACAAAGGTGTTAGTTTGAAGAGTGCCGCCATTGAGGCGTTGAAAACCCAAGGGTATGACCTTGTGGATGTCGGACCTTGCTCAGAGGATAGTTGTGATTATTCGGACTACGCCAATGCTGTCTGCAAGGCCATTGTCGATGGGCGCGTCGAGCGCGGCATCCTCATCTGTGGCTCTGGACAGGGTATGGCAATAGCGGCGAATCGCTGGCGCGGTGTGCGCGCTGCACTCTGCTCTAGCCCTGATATCGCCGCCCTTGCCCGCCAGCACAATGATGCCAATGTACTCTGCCTGCCCGCATCTCTTGTCACGCCAGATAGCCTAGACTCCCTACTGAAGGTCTGGATGGGCACGGACTTTGAGGCGGGACGCCATGTGACGCGCCTCGCCAAGGCCTCGGGCTCACCACTGAGTGTGCTAGATCCCAGCATCGCGGATCTCATCGAGGAGGAGCGTCTGCGTCAGAACAACAATATTGAGCTCATCGCCTCGGAGAACTTTACCTCCCCTGCGGTCATGGAAGCACAGGGCTCCATCCTCACCAACAAGTACGCTGAGGGCTACCCCGCGCGCCGCTGGTATGGCGGCTGCGAAGTCGTGGACAAGGTGGAGCAGCTCGCGATTGATCGCGCCAAAGCACTCTTTGGCTGCGATCATGCCAATGTGCAGGCTCACTCCGGCTCACAGGCCAATATGTCTGTCTATCTCGCTTGCTTGAGCTTGGGGGATACTATTCTCTCGATGGATCTCTCCCATGGCGGGCACTTGACCCACGGCTTTTTTGCGAACTTCTCTGGCTCGCTCTACACTATTGAGCACTATGGGGTCATGCAGGATGCTGAAACGATTGATTACGATGCGATGGCAGAGCGTGCCCGCGAGCTCAAGCCCAAGATGATCCTTGTGGGAGCCTCCGCCTACTCACGCACCATAGATTTTGCACGAGTGCGCGAGATCTGTGATGAGGTGGAGGCTATCATGTTTGTCGATATGGCGCATATCGCGGGGCTCGTGGCAGGTGGAGCTCACCCTTCTCCTGTACCCTATGCGGACTTTGTCTCAACGACGACGCATAAGAGCCTGCGCGGACCACGCGGTGGCATAGTGATGTGCAAGCAGCAGTGGGCAAAGAAGCTTGACTCGGCGACCTTCCCCGGCATGCAGGGCGGACCTCTGATGCACGCAATAGCCGCCAAGGCCGTCTGCCTCGGCGAGGCGCTCAAGCCCGACTTCAAGCAATACGCGCAACAAGTCGTCGCGAATGCCTCCGTCATGGCTGACAAGCTCGCCGATCTCGGCTACCGTATCGTCTCAGGCGGCACGGACAATCATTGCTTTATGGTAGATGTGAGCCCCAAGGGGATCAACGGAGTACAGGCGCAGCACGCCCTTGATGAGGTAGGCATCACGGTGAACAAGAATGCCATTCCCTTTGACAAGGGGACGACATTTAAGCCCTCTGGCATCCGTATAGGTACCCCAGCTGTAACGACGCGTGGGATGCGCGAAGAGGATGTGCGTCAGGTAGCAGTCTACATAGACCGCTGTCTGTGCATCCTCGCCGACACTCCCGAGGCGCAGCAGGAGGCTCTCTATGCTGAGCTCAAGAAGGAAGTTAGCCTCTTCAATGCCTCCTTCCCCATGCCCTGAGGAGAGCGAAGATGATAGGATGAGCTTTAATCGTACGCATCGCATGTGCTCTCTCGAGATTCAGAGACTTGTTTGATGACAAAAAATATTTAACGTATTATAATTATAATCACTCTGTCTTTATCTGGTTCAAAATGAGAGACTATGCTAAAATGCAAGTGATTGCGTATGTATATAATGCTTCATGTTCATATCTAATTCAGACTTGAATTTGGCTTGATAAAATTTAACTGACGTGACACAATGCCCCCATGTTCGGAATTCGTTATTTCACATTATTATTTGGATTTTTATTAATATTCCAATTCGGCTGTTCTCAACAACAACAGAACAGTTATACTCGCTCTCCTCGAGTTGTCAAATTCACGCCTGTCAAGGGAGGTATCATCCCTCGCTCGCTGCGCTCCATGGCGCGTGAGGTGAATATACGTGTGCGCATGATGCCAAAGGGCTCTCGTGCCCGCCGCGAGGCAAAGCATATGCGCCCCACCTACATCACGATACACAGCACAGCCAACCATCGCCCCACAGCGACGGCTATGCAGCACTCACGTGCGATGAATCGCGGTGCCTTCAAGAATAGAAGCTGGCACTTCACCGTCGATCAGTTTATGGCGGTGCAGCACCTGCCTCTCAATGAGAGTGCATGGCATGCGGGAACAGTCGCGGGGAATCGCAAGTCAATTGGAATCGAGATGGCAGAGTCCGAAAGCCGTGGCAACAACCACTACCGTACGTGGAATCGCGCCGCCAAGCTCACCGCCCTACTGATGATGCGCTACAAGATCAGACTGCGCAACGTCGTGCCTCATTACCACTGGTATGGCAAGGCCTGCCCTGGACCTCTACTCGATAGAGGACGTCCTGGACGCAAGTGGGCGTGGTATGTCTCGCGCATTGACTACTACTATCGCTGCCTCAACAATGGGGTTTCTAGTAGGTGATCATCCTAGCCACCCATGAGTTTGCGCTGGTCTGACCAGATAGCCCAACTCGACTCCTTGTCGGATAAGGATAAAAAGGCTCTATCATCAGCAGGATTACATTCTGCTGGTGATATCCTTTTGCGTCCTCCCAAGCGTCACGAGGACAGACGCAGCGGGCTCAAGATAGCCGAGAGCGTGCTGCACCAGCCCGCCTGCTTTCATGTGCGCGTGCTGAGCTGTGGGTGGAAGCACTCCTTCAAGCGTTATTTTGAAGCCCTCGTCGTGGATGCTTGTGAGGAAGCCAGCTCTGCTGCACTGCGGCTGCATTTACGCTGGTTTCACATGCCCTATATAGCTAAGCTGCTAGCGCAGGGGCAAGTCCTCTACATCTATGGCAAGCTCAAGCACTACGGCAAGCAGCTCTGCATGGTCAATCCCGAATTTGAGATCAAGGAAGAGGATGCAGGGCTGCGCCTCGCCCAGCAAGCCCTAGGAGGCAGTCTAGAGGGAGCGACTGACTACCCACAATCGCGTACCACGGAGGCTATCAGTATACACGTCGATCGCATCGTGCCCATCTACCGCTCTGTGTCGGGCGTGGCTGCACGTATCTATAGAGAGCTTGTCTGGCAGCTGCTTGAGCAGCTTGATCCCGCTACAGCGCCCCCCTATTATGATGTAGCACCGCAGTACCCTTGGACAGAGGCTCTGCGCGACTTGCATTTCCCAGAGCAAGAATCCCTCATTCGCAAGGCAAAGATGCGCTTGGCGCTCAGCGAATGCTTTCTACAGCAATTCAAGGTGCAGTGGCGTCGTCGTCTCGCCCAGCGTCAGCCTGGTCAGATCACCTACACCACGCGTTACTATCTCGATGAGCTTGAGGCGAGTCTACCCTTTTGCCTGACTGGGGCTCAGAAGCGCTGCCTCGATGAGATCATGCGAGACATGCGCGAGCCCATCCCTATGAATCGCCTCGTGCAGGGCGATGTTGGCAGCGGCAAGACGCTCGTCGCGCTCGGAGCTATGCTGCTCTGCGTCGAGAGTGGGAAGAACGCCGCCCTGCTTGCCCCCACGCAGATTCTCGCCGAGCAGCACTATGCAAATTTCTCACGTCTACTCAAGGGCATGGACATCCCGCTCTCGCTGCGTACGGGGGAGAGACGAGAAGATAGCGATCTGCTCTCACTGGATGATAAAAACTACGGTGATGCACCACGCATCATCGTCGGCACTCATGCCCTGCTTTATGCGAAGAACAAGGTAAAGGAGCTCGGGCTGGCCGTCATTGATGAGCAGCACAAGTTTGGCGTGGAGCAGCGACGCGGCTTCTTGGACACCACAGAGGTCGCTGACTTGCTCGTGATGACCGCTACCCCCATCCCACGCACGCTCACGCTCACGCTCTACGGTGATCTCGATGTCTCCATCATCGACGAGCTGCCCGCCAATAGGGGCGAGATTCACACAGCTCTGCGCCATCCCAAGCGCATGAAGCGCATCATTGCATTTCTCCATGCAGAGCTGCGAGCGGGCAGGCAGATCTACATCGTCTCCCCACTCGTGGAGGGCAGTGAGACTCGCGCCCAGAGCTCGGTGCTCGAGGAGGTGCAGCGATGGCAGCAAGAGTTTGCAGACTATGAGGTAGGACTGCTGCATGGCAAGCTCAGTGGCGAGGAAAAGGACAGGGTGATGAGCCGCTTTCGCGACAACGAGACACAGGTGCTCGTCGCTACGACCGTGATTGAGGTCGGCGTAGACGTGCCCAATGCGACCGTGATGATGATCAATGATGCCGACTCCTTCGGACTCTCCCAGCTCCATCAGCTGCGCGGGCGTATTGGACGTGGCTCGCAGAAGAGCTATTGCATCCTGCTCTCGGAGGCCGAGCCCGATTCTGCGGGGCGAGAGAAGCTTCATATCCTCGTGCAGAGTCGCAATGGATTTGAGATTGCCGAGCAAGACTTTCGCCTGCGAGGCCCTGGCGAAGTCCTAGGGACAGCTCAGAGCGGGCTGGGCTCTATCCAATTCCCCGAATGGCTAGGACATGCACGCCTCATCGAGCGAGCCATGAGCGAGGCCAATCGCATCCTTGATTCAGATCCTCAGCTCGACCATCCTGAGCATCATCAGCTACGCCTGCTCGTCATGGATGAGGGCGAGCAGGGGGTCATTGCCTAGCGATTCCGCGCTTGGCAATGTGGGCAGTAGCTCTCTTTTTCCTTGCAGATAAATTGATATCCACAGATACGGCAGCGCAGGTGCGTCTTGCGTCGTCTGTAGAGTCGCAGCAGATGGCGCAGGCTCGCGATGGAAAAGATGAGAATAAGCCCCCCTGTACCTAGGAAGGTCAGCAGCATCAGAAATTCACTGATACTCAGCTCAAGCTGCATCATGGCTGAGCCTCCTTTTGCGTTGGCTCAGGCTGAGGGGCTACTGGCGGCGTAGCCTGTACGGGCGCAGCCTTCTTTGCCCAAGGGGCTTGTTGCTCGAGCTCTGCGGGGAGGGCGAGCAGATAGGACGCCTCAAGGAGGGGCGAAGGACTAGCACCCGCATCGGGGGCAATCTCTGGCAAGGCTTGTAGGCTTGCGGCGCGTGAGATGGGCAGATGAATGGGCGAGAGTAGTTGCTGCGCAGGGTCTGCGTAGCGAGGCAGTTTGAAGAGCAGAGGTGAGGTCTCAGTGAGGTAAGACTGGAGTAGAGCATTCTTTTGGTGGATGATCTCCCCGCGTCCTAGCGAGACTACATCTTCGACAGGCTTCACTCGCACGAGCAAAAAGAAGAGAGCCGTACCCAGCAGACCTACGAGAATAAAAAAAGGTAAACAGCCACGCGGATCACGCCCATGAAGAGAGTGATAGATGAGGCCCTTGCTCTGCTGTGCTTTCATGGCGGGATAGGGAGCGTGATGACTGGCTAATCTCTAGCGGGACGTGCCGCGAGTGAGCAGCGGTAGCCCAGACGGAGAATCTCATCTATAATCTGCTGCGCAGCTCCGACGGCTACAGCCTCATCCTGAATGATGACTATATGCGTGCGCGAGGCATTCTTGCCGGCCAGTCCTTCGAGTGCCTTCACGATCTCTTCTCGGGAGTTCGGCAGCTCTGTCATGTCAAGAAAGAGCCGTGGCTTGTCCCCCGCTGTGATGGTGATAAAATGCGTCTGAGTACGATCAATGCGGCTGATATTAAAGTGTGACTCAGAGCTCACCACGTCAAAGCCAAACTGCGGCAGCGAATGATTCTTGAGCAGAGCACAGACGAAAAGCAGCAGCAAGATATTGGCCCATGCAATGATGATGATAGGAAAGCCTGTGTCAGGGAGAGTACTCTTGACGCGCTGCATAAGAAGGGCTGATGATATTAGTTATGAGAGAGCTGATCTAGCGTCGCGGCATTCGATACCTTGCGCACACGCACATCGCAGATGATATGCACACTCTCAAGGCCAGCGCGCTCGATTTGATTGATCACCCTGCGAGCACAGGAGAGCAGGTACATGTAAAAGAGATACAGAGGGATGGCAAGGGCTATGCCTAGCGATGTACTCATCAGAGCCTGTTGAATCGTCTCGGCGATCTCAGGCGCTACCGCTGCGCCGCGTGTCACCCCTGGCTGCTCATAAAAGCTCATCAGCGCGAGCACCGTCCCGAGTAGCCCCAGCAGGGGCATGACTGTAGCCGCGCAGAGCAGCACGCGTATATTGCGCTCCACGCGAAACACCTCCATATTTGCCGCCTCAATGGCAATATCACGCATCTCACTACGCGCGAGCTTGGGGCGCGTGAGCACCGCCTCCACGACACGTGCCATGGGACCGGGGAGCTGACGCGCCTCGTGGAGAGCCTCCTCATACTGTCCCTGACGCAGCAACTCCGTGAGCCCATTGAGGAACTCACTAGAATTGATATTCACGCGATGGAAGTAAAAGAGACGCTCTCCCACAACGCCCAGACCGACGATGGCAAAGATGAACATGAGCCAAAAGAGTGGCCCCATTGAGTTGGCAAGTGTAAGCATGCGTTGATATTTCTTTCTAGGGTGTGAATGAATGCAGCCGCCGTTGCTTAGAGAGCAGTAATGGACTCCATCCCCATGTAGGGGATCAAGACCTCGGGGATGCGCACCGAGCCATCAGGCTGCTGATACTGCTCGAGCAGCGCGACGTAGAGGCGTGGCAGTGCTGTGCCTGAGCCGTTGAGCGTGTAGGGCGTGCGCGTCTTGCCATCGCTGTCCTTGTAGCGCAGCTTCATACGACGCGCTTGGTAGTCGCTAAAGCATGAGCAACTCGACACCTCAAGGTAGCTCCCCTGCCCGGGTGCCCATACCTCAATGTCATAAGTCTTTGCACTGGAGAATCCGAGATCACCCGTGCACAGCTCAATGACGCGGTAGTGCAGACCGAGCTTTTGCAAAATAGCCTCGGCATGCCCCGTGAGCTCCTCAAGACGGGCAAAGCCCTCCTCTGGCTTGCAGACCTGCACCAGCTCCACCTTGTCAAATTGATGCACGCGTATCATCCCCTTGTTCTCACGCCCAGCCGAGCCCGCCTCGCGACGGAAGCAGGGCGTGTGGGCCGTCAGCTTGATAGGCAGCTGAGCCTCACTGAGAATCTGATCACGGCAGAGATTGGTCACAGGCACCTCGGCGGTGGGGATGAGGAATATGCTATTATCCTCAAGCCCGTACATATCCTCTTCAAACTTGGGAAGCTGGCCTGTGCCATACATACACTCGCGGCGCACGAGGAAGGGAACACCCACCTCCTCATAGCCATGCTCCTGAGTCTGCACATCAAGGAGAAAATTAATCAGCGCACGCTCAAGACGAGCTCCGCGCCCACGGTAGACGATGAAGCCCGAGCCAGAGATGCGAGCTGCGTCTTCAAAATTGATCATCCCTAGAGCCGTTGCGATCTCCACATGATTCTTGGGATCTGCTATATCGGGCTTGCAGCCCCAAGTGCGCAGCTCGGGATTGCTCGTCTCATCGGCACCTAGAGGCGCATGGGCATGCGGTGTGTTGGGGATATGGAGCAGCAGCTCTTGCTGCTTGCTGGCCGCCTCATCGGTGAGCAGATCAAGCTGCTTGATGCGCTCACCGACTTCACTCATGCGTGCCTTGAGGATTTGGACCTCTCCGTGGCGTGCCTCCTTCATCATCCGACCGATGAGCTTGGAGGAGCTATTACGTTCGTGTGAGAGAGCCTGCTTTTCCGTCTCGTAGGCACGGCGTGCTTCATCGCATTCTAAGACTTGATCAATCAATGTCCAATGCTCGCCTCCGCGCTGTTGCAATGCCTGCTTTATTTCCTCGGTATGTTCTCGAATGACACGAATATCTAGCATAGTGAGCTTAGTATACCCTAAAATGCGACGATGACAAGTGGAAACTCAGGGGAGGTCACGATTACTTGCGCGTCTAGCGTGGCTGAGTCCTACTAGCTACTCATTGGTAGATGTCAATGCCTAGCTTCATCAGGTCGGAGAGCGAGAGTGCACAGGGGTCGGGGGCGACCCAGTGATCGGGCTCAATCTCGCGGGGCGAGAGATTCATCCCATAGGTTACATCAAGATAGGGATGATTGATACGCAGCCCAAAGGCACTGCATGAGGGTGGATCAATGGGGGAGGGTACCTCACCGGGCAGGGGGGTGAAGTGGCTGATCTCTCCAGGGCTTGTACGAGGCACTGCAGTGAGTAGAGCTCGCGTGTAGGCATGCCGCGGCTTGTTATAAATCTGGGCTGTGCGAGCCATCTCGACGATCTTTCCCTGATACATGACCGCCGTATGGTCAGCGATGTGGCGCACGAGGGAGAGGTCGTGAGAAATAAAGAGGTAGCAGAGACCGAGCTCTCGTTGCAGCTCAAGCAAGAGGTTGATGACCTGTGCTTGGACAGAGACATCCAATGCGCTGACGGGCTCATCGAGGATGAGTATCTTGGGCTTGAGAGCGAGCGCACGTGCGATGCAGATGCGCTGGCGCTGACCTCCTGAGAGCTCATGCGGGTAGCGGTGCCGCATGCTCCAAGCGAGCCCTACTTGGTCGAGTAGGGCGGCGATACGAGTGTCCAGCTCGCTGCGCTGGCGTATGCCATGGATGAGGAGAGGCTCTTCAAGGATTTCTGCAAGCGTCATGCGTGCGTTCAGTGACTCTGCTGGGTCTTGGAAAACCATTTGGATGTGAGCTCGCATGTCACGCAGGTCCTTAGGAGAGCTCTGAGCGATCTCTTGACCCATCAGCTCGATGCTGCCCGACGTGGGGGCATAGAGACGCATGATGCAGCGTGCCACGGTGCTCTTGCCACAGCCGCTCTCGCCGACAAGACCAAGACTCTCGCCTGCCTTCAGGCAAAAGGAGACATCATCGACGGCTTTCAACCACGACACGCGACGCGAGAAAACCCCGCGTCGTATGGGGAAATACATCTTGAGCTTATTGAGGCGTAGTAGACAATCCATAGCTATAGGTCGAGTCTGTCTAGAGGAGATTGATCAATTCGCCGTCTGAAATCACCAGAGATTGTTCTTCATCTTCGGGGCAGCAGTGTGACCACTCGGCAAAAATGGTGAAAAGAGCCCGAAAAGAACCCGTGAGCTTTTTCTCACAAAGCGATTTTTCTGGACGAATGAAGAGAGCCTTTCTAGAGGACTCTATCTGCATTGTACCTCTATCGCCTCGTAGAATCAAGCTTGAATCCTGTCTATCTAGTACGCATTAGCCGAGCTCTTGATTGATGCTCTCGATGAGCTCGCGCAGGGTGGGGTCATCCTTCATCTTGCGCTCAATGGTGCGCTTGGCATGGATGACGGTGCCGTGATCGCGCTTGCCAAAGGCTGTACTGATGTTTTGCAAGGAGTGTCCTGTGTGCTGCCTTGCAAGGTACATGGCAATTTGCCTTGGATGGGCGATCTTCGCGCTGCGCTTGCTGCTCTTGAGATCATCGACATCGAGTTGGAAGCTTGTAGCGACCTGCTCTAAGATGGTCTCGAGGGTGACATTTTGTTTTTGCTTTTGTTGAAAGAGATCGCGCAGGAGATGATCCGCCTTGTTGATTGTGATATCTTCGGAATGCAGACTCGTGTAGCAGCCTATGCGGATGAGGGCTGCCTCAAGGCGGCGCACGGAGCTGGTGATGTTTTGGGCTATATGGTTGATGATATCATCGTCAACACCCTGACTATTCCACAGCTTGCGCTTGTGGCGTAGGATGGCGATACGTGTCTCAAGGCAGGGAGGGTTGATGCCGACGGTCATGCCCTGTTCAAAGCGTGTGGTGAGTCGCTTGTCCAGTGTCTTGATCGCGCTGGCGGGGCAGTCGGAGCTCAGGATGATTTGCTTGCCGCTAGAGAGCAGCGCGTTGAAGGTATGGAAGAACTCTTCCTGTGTCTTCTCCTTGTGGGCGAGGAACTGGATGTCGTCGATGAGCAAGATGTCTGCATTGCGGTACTTGTGGCGAAAGTTGGTGAGGCTATCGCCCTTCTTGCTCATCGCCTCGATATAGGCGTTGGTGAACTCTTCGCTGGTGACGTAGAGTACGCGCTTGCCTGTGTGCTTATCTTTGATAGCGTTGCCTATGGCGTGTAGGAGGTGGGTCTTGCCCAGTCCCGAGTCTCCGTGTATGTAGAGGGGGTTATAGAGCTTGGCATTGCTGTTGACCACGGCGTTGGCGGCCGCGTAGGCAAAGGAGTTGCTTGTCCCCTCAATGAAATTCTCAAAGCAGAGCTCGGGGTTGAGGCTCGTTTGTGTCTGCGATGTCCGTGGGCTTGAGCCTGCGGGGCGTAGCTCTTGCTGCACGGTGCCTGTTGTTTTTTTGGGGGCTAGCTTGGGGCTAGGAGGCGAGGCTGAGGGGGCAGATGCCTTCTCTCCCTCTGCCGCGTTGATGAACTTGATCTGACGCGCGGCCTCAAGGACGTAGGAGGCTGCGTTGATGATGTTTTGCTCATAGTTGACCTCCACCCAGTCTATGGGTAGGTCAGAAGGGTATTCGATCAGTAGGGTCGTTCCCGTGTCCTGTATGAGTGATAATTTGGATATATAGGCATCGTAACCGTATTCTCCAATTCCTTCGCGATCACGCATATTCTTTACAATGCGTTTCCAAAGTGTCTGTTCTTTGATGAATGAGCTCATGGGGATGTATTGCGATGATGTGTTGGCGAGAGATTGCCATGATTGTTATGAAACGAAAAGATTTTTTTTGTTTTATAACAAATAACGAAATCGCAAGTGTGCGCTCAAGAAGATGTTGTGTGGCGAAAAAATTTCAATAATAATAATAATTTCGTTTAGCTTTTCTTAACTATTTAGAGTTAGAGTGAGCTTTTTTGGAAAAATCCTATAAAAATAGCAGGAAATACAGAATCAAAGACAGTAGCAAAGATTTAGCGTCTATCATGTTCTTGTTGGATAGTACTACTACTCAGTCCTAGTATGAGAAAAATGCTGCCAATGCTCGCCTCCGAGTCGCATGGATGTGGCGGGATCGCAGAGCTCGCCTATAGCTGTAATGGGGCAGGGGAGCTCATGCTGCGCGAGGCGATCCCACACCAAGGGGGGGAAGCAGAGCAGCAGCTCATAGTCCTCGCCATCGCTCATCGCCTGCTCACTGCTGCATCCCTCGTGGAGCGGGAGACATCCCTTGTCGAGGCGACAGCCGCAGCCGCACGCCTTGAGGAGGCGTGGGAGGTCGGTGGAGAGTCCATCGGAGAGATCCATCATCGCACTGGGCGCGAGATCATGCGTGACCAAATAGCGAGCCAGAGCGAGACGCGGCTCAAAGCTGAGGTGACGCTGACTCAGAAAGGAGCCTCCCAGTCGCCCAGAGACCGCGAGGATATTTCCTATCTGCCCTCCCGAGCGTAGGATGGCGCGCCCTTGCTCCACCTTGCCCGTGAGCGCGACATTGATGATGAGTCCATCGTAGGGGAGTGCGGAGGTCTCGCCGCCCGCAAGCGAGATAGCGTACTGCCGCGCGAGTGGGAAGATACCCTCGCGGTAGAGCGTGACGAGCTCAGCGGCGGGGCGCGACGCGTGGGCGAGGATGGTGATGAGGGCATGGGTGGGTAGCCCTCCCATCGCCGCTATATCCGAGATCGCACGCGCCAGTGCCTTGCGACCGATGAGAGCAGGGTCGGTATGGCGCAAGAAGTGCACGCCCTCCACGACCACATCCGTCTTGAGGAGTGTATCCCATTGCACATCCCCTGCGATGACAGCGCAGTCATCGCCTGGTCCCAGCTTGAGCGCGTCGTTGCTCGGTGACTCGCGGAGCAGCTGGGTGAGCAGAGCGTCCTCTCCTAGATCCGCTAGAGTGTCATGACTCATAAGTCTTTACCAAAGTAGGGGAGCAGCACCGTGATGGTGAGTATAGACACCGTATTAAAGATGGCGTGCAGCAGAATAGGCAGCCAGAGCGAGCGTGCACGCTCATAGGCGAGGGCGAGGATGACCCCGAATACGATCAGTATGGGTGTCTGGAGTAGCGACATGTGAAAGACGCCAAAGAGGGTGGCACTGAGCGCTATAGCCCCCCCCTTGCCCAAGAAGGGCTTGAGCGATGGGTAGAGAAAGCCGCGAAAGAGCAGCTCCTCGCCAATGGGGGCGATGATGATGGCGGAGACCGCGAGGAGCAGCTGGGTCTGGAGAGAGCCGCGGCTGAGCTGCTCCACCACCTCTTGGTAAGTGGGTGTCTGGGTGATCTCCTTGAGCCAGCTCATCAGCCCTGATAGCTCAAAGACGCTGCTGAAGCAAAATACGTAGAGATAAGTCGCTCCAATCCACAGGAGAACCGTTTTCCAGCTCAGGCGATTGCGATTTGCCGATGGGAGGCAGAGCCAGCGGACGGCAAAGGGGACGTAGATGATTGCCAGAAAGAGGGTATTGATCATGCCAGACAAGAGGCTAGTCTCGGCATGGTCGGACGTCGTCGCCTCTTGGATGGTAGGCGAGAGGTCGATGTTGAGGGTGAAGAAGCCTAGGAGAAAGAAGCCCGTGAGCAGGTAGTCGAATCTTTGGGGAAAGAGGCTCGCACTCAGCCCTGGGGTGACGTCGCTACAGGGTAGGGGAGGGAGATGGGCGCTGCTGGAGATGAGCGCGTCCCTGCGCCTGATAAAGTAGCTGATGATGAGGGCGACGAGCGTGCATGTCAGCACGGCTATGCCTATGCTGACGTTGATGAGCTTGTAGGTGGGAGCGTTGCTGATGATATCGCTGAGCATGTGCTTTGTATGTTAACAATTCTAATCGCATTTGGCAAGGATAAACGATTTGTAATCCCCCTTGTGAGTAAGGGGGAGGGCATTTTTTCTTGTAGGGAGCTCTTTGCTATGCTAAAAGAATGAAATGAAGATGTATAGCCCCATCCTATGTTGTCTGCTGCTTTCCTGCATGCCTCACGATCTAGAAGCCCAGTCGAGCAGTCCTCCAGCTCCCAGCTCGCAGGGAGAGTCGGGCTATCAGTGGCAAACAGATATTCTCGCTCAGACGGATACGGGAAGAGATCAGGTTGAATTCATCGAGCCTCGCAAGCTTTCACCCCATGTCTTAAACAACTACGCGATTATCGAGTTTCGCGAGATTCGCTTTAAAGGAAATGTTGAGAACAAGATCGTCGCGCGTGTCAAACGCTGTGCCGAGACCGATGCTTTCCTCAAAGCTCTCTCCTCGACTCAGTTCTATCGGCGTCGTTTTGTGAATCTGCGCATTAGTTCGTCTGGGTGTATGAATATCTATTTTCTTGACGCTGAGGGTAAGGAGATGGCTTCTTACACGAGTCTGGTAGATTTCCTCGATTGCTTTGAGGATGAGAAGGGGCATATGCGCCCTCTCGTTGCCGAGTTTTCATCTTTTCTCGAAGCTAAAAATCTGCTCAAAAAATAAGCAAACTCATGCTGGGCGAGGGTCACATGAGGGCTCTTTTCTTGGGCGGCTGGCTGGCGATGCTGTGCAGCATGCCGTGGCTGTAGGCCTCGGCAAAGGTGCGTGCCGCGTCGGCTGAGTGTGAGTGTTGGTCGTGCAGCGGGGTCTCACGTAGGCTTCCCGTCTCGCTGGGGGGGCTGGAGCGATACATCTCAAGGCAGCGCAGCCCGCTGGGCTCATCCATGCCTCGGTGGTTGAGGATGCTCTTGAGGGTGCGTAGGTGAAACCAACTGCGCTTCAGCAGACGGCGCAGCTGATTGATGCCGCGCCAGATGTCGGGCGTGCGCGGCACGACGCGCACCGAGTGGATGCCGCGCCGCGCGAGGCTCTCGACATAGGAGTGCCCATGCGGGTCGCGGTGGGCGGCGTCATGCGGGAGGAAGTGCTCGGTGATAGCTCCGTACTCCCTCTCCCACTGCTGGATGTGCAGGACGAAGTGGTCGAGCCCCTGCTGATTGATCGCGTAGTGGTCGAGCCAATAGATCTCCCCTCCTCTGACCTGCACGAGCCAGAGGGCGGTGTGGTCGCTGAGCCCGAGATCCCAGCTGCAATAGAGGGGGGAGTCGGGCTGATAGTCGCTCTCAACGCCTACGCGCCCCTGCTCGCGTAGGCTGGAGAGCTGCCTGCCATAGATTGAGCCTTCGTGTCCTGTGGAGAAGGCTTCGTCGGCGGTGGAGGGGTATTCTTGCTGCATGGTGCCGCCCAGCGTGTGCTCCATGCGGGCGTACCAGAGCTTTTGCTGGGGGGTGAGTGTGATGCCTTCCTCGTCTTGGAGACGCTGGTAGTAGCGCGCGAGGCGCTCATTCCAGCTGGCGCGTCCCGAGAGCTGGTATTCCTCATGGTCAAACCAGCTCAGAAAGAAGAAGGCGAAGTCGAGCTCACTGAGCGCGTCCTTGCCTCTATTCTCCATGGCTTGGAGCATCAGCTCATAATTCACCCCAAAGCGCCCCCCCTCATGGGTGCTCTCCAGAAAGATGCTGCCCGACTGGGGGACGGTGTTGATGCCCCCCGTGCGTATCTCCTTGGCACGCCAGGGGCTGTGGACGGAGGTATGCGCGAGCTCGGAGATGTGCAGCATCTGCATGGTACCCCCGCGTAGGGTGGTACCGATGCGGATGTCGCTGCCGTTGCAAAAGCCTATGCGTGAGCGAGTGTCGCTGACGGGGCTGTATTTCTCAGCGCGGTATTGCCCGGTGTGCTGCTTGATGAGGCGCCCCAGCTGCGCGAGGGCTCGTTGCTCAAGGTCGGCGTAGGGGGGCTCGTAGTCGAGATGCTCCCAGGCAAAGCGTATCTTGCCCAGCTTTTGCTCAGCGTCAGGGAGGGCCTTGTCGATGATGCCCGCGTGATAGTTGGGGGTGAAGAGGCAGCGATCGAGCATGAGCAGGCTCACAAAGGTGGAGATGCCCAGCTGGCGTGCCTTGAGGATGGCGTTGCGCGTGTGCATGCCGTCATAGAGGCGGCGTTGCGCTCGATTGGGGCAGAAGCGCTGCATCTGCCCTGCTTTGTTCTCAATCCAATAGAGGTGGTTGAGCCGCCAGAGGGGGTCATCGAGTCGGCCTTGGAGCTGGGTTTTGAGGCTCTTTGTCATTAGTCAAGGAGGTGTCTGATCTTGCTGTGTTTGTTTTTGAGGTCGCGGATGTCTTTGAGCTTGTCGGGCTCGCGGTACTTCCTCTCCTTGATGTGCCCATCTTTGATTGCCTGTTTGTAGAGGAGGCGAGAGGCCTTGTTTTGACGCTCAGTCATATCGTAGATGCTCAGTGCCATGCGCTCGACACCGCGTTCCTTGGAGCGTATATTGCTGAGGAGCTGGGTGATATTTTCGTAGGCCTGTTGATCTTGATTGCCGTATTGGATGTGAGCGAGGTTGTAGCAGACCATGAGTAGGGTGAGCTGCGCTGGAGTGAGCTCGTCTATGTTGCGCTGGCTGAGGTCGAGTGAGAGGCCGGTGTCTTCATAGAGGCTGATGAGGAGATCTTGCACGTCGGCCTTGCCTTGGATGATGCTATTCTCAAACTCCTCAGACTCCATCTCCTCAAAGAGGCGGTAGATGAGGTGGTGTGAGGTGGTCATACTGGAGGTGGAGTGCCTCTTCTCCGTGTGGAAATGAGGATCTATGTATTTATAATCATTGAGACTCTCATAGTAGACATCCACACCAGCTGGGTCAGCGATCTGAGCGCGTCCCAAAAAGTAGACACCACTGCGTACGTGGGCGACATAAGGGGAGCGTCGCGTCGTGCTGCTGTGCTCAAGATCCCCCGGCATGAGGCGCAGGGTGTGGCTGGGGTAGTAGTCATCTCGGTAGATCACTGCATGCTCTAGTGGGCTGGCATCCAGCTCATCCTTGAGCGGGGTGAAGGGCACATCTATGTAGCCGCGCAGCTCACCCTCCACTGGGTCGAATCGCGTGTTGATCTCCTCGATGAGGGGGAAGAGTGAGGAGAGGAGACGCTGCGCCTTCCAGTTCTCCCCCATGCCAGGTAGCTTCTCGCCATCTAGCCCGAGACGCTTGCCCTGCATCCAGATGCCCTGCTCATTATAAACTGCCGATTGCGCATTGAGTAGGCGTAGATCATGGAGTAAGAGCATAGAGGGCAGCACGCGCTCATCTCTGAGCAGATGGGCGGGAGGGCTGATCTCGCCTCGGTAGCGGTAGCCCTCCCTAGACTGGGTGGGCAACTTCCAACCAATAGGCAGAACTGCTGGCTCCTCGAAGAGACGCGTATGCTCAGAGGGATCTTCGAGCTCAAGGCTTATAAAGCGATCTCTGCTATCGGGGGCGAGGCTGAGCGCGTGGAGCTCGGGGTATTCATGCAATACATCTTCGAGGACTTGGAGCGACTCTGCGAATTGTTTTCGAGTGCCGTAGAGCTGCTCGCGGCCTTCGAGGAAGCCGTAGCTCTCCGTGAGCTTCTTATAGATCACCGCCTTTCTTTTGGGGTGGCTGGACTTCCACATCTGGGAGGGGGTCATTTGGAAATTCCAGAGTTCCCCATTCTGGGTGTGGGTGAAGCGTTGCCCTCCATAGAAGTGACTCCACGCGCGTTCGGCATTTTCTGCCTTGTTGAGTCCTATAGAGGATAGAATGTAGGGCATGAGAGGGCTCATCTCAATGCGCTCCTTGCCTGCGCGTAGTTCTTGCATGAGATCGACCTTCTTTTGGAGGTGGGTGGCTATTTGCCTATTGCTCCAGCGTAGGAGATTGCGGCGGCGGTAGCCTAGGCGTAATGGCTCGCTCTTGCCCACTTCGGGTTCGGGGGGGCTCAGGGGGACGAGCTTGAGCCATGTTTTGAAGCTTTCGGGCAGTGGGTGGGCATCGGCGTTGGCGAAGAGGTAGTCGGTGGAGACGCGAGCGAAGAGCTTGGCGGTGTTTTCCAAGACGCGATCACGCATGCTGCTTTTGATGGGCTTGGCGCTGTCTGTTCTCCTTAGCGCGGGATTGATGGGGACGGGAGAGGGGTCGCGTACGAGGGCATGCTCTCGCTCCGTAGAGCTGATGAGTCCTAGCTCTTCAAACATGTGGAAATAGTGGTCGCGCTGCGTGGGTTGGGAGCTCAGCAAATTCTTCCAATAGGCGTGGGCTCGCGTCCTGATGAGGGCGTAGGGGGTGGTGGTAGCGTATTCGTGTATTTTGAAGTCCTTGACCAGGTGGACCGACTTGTCAACGGGGCTAAAGTCGAGCAAATGGCGTGTTTCGCGCGGTGCGATATTTTGCTTGAAGAGCGTGAACTGCAAGCCCCGAAAGCCCGATGCGGCGGATTGGACATGGTAGTTGTAGAGGTCTTGAAAGGCGGTGGCCGCGATGATGTCAAAGTTGCTGTACTCTTCGCGCGACTCGTTGAGGTAGTCCTCCACCTTGTATTGATTTTCCATAGTGAGTTCTCGCTGCTTTTCTATCACCTTTTCTCGCATGGGGCGGAAGAGAGTGTGGGTGCTCATGATGAGGTCGGTGATGGCCTGCTCGCGGCTGGCATGCCAGCGTGAGGGCGATCCATCGGGGAGGCGTGCACGCCAGTAGCTCTCTCCTCCCAGCCCCTCTGTCTCCTCGAGTCTATGCTCGGTGAATCGCTCGTAGAGGTCGAATTGCTGCTCATGTTTTTTCTGCTCGCTCTCGATGTCAGATTTGCTTTTCACCTTGTTGATGCTCTCAATGTAAGCTTTTCGGAACTCCTTGCCCGTGAGCCCTAGCTCTCGCATGAGTAGCGTGCCATAGGCCTGAGTAGGTGATTGACCTCGCGCAAGGAGGCGATGAAAGTCATCCATCTGGGGTATCATCTCATAGAAGAACTCAATGGCTTGCTCCGCGCCTATGACCAGATCGCTAGCTCGGAAAAATTCTTTCGGTAGACGGCTCTGCTTTCGACGGCGACGCGGTAATAGAGCGTACTTGTGCATCTCGCGAAAGTGCTTGCGTGAGAGGGGTTTTATCCAGCTAGCGGTGAAGGGGTTGGTGCGAAAGTGGCGGTAGAGCTCGCCTATCTCATAGCGTATAGACTGTGCGCTCTCCTCGCGCGTACGGCCATGCACACGCGCGATGACCTCGGTGGCGATGCGATCGAGAAAGCGTTGGCGCTTCATCTCGCGCTTGGTGATGGTCGTATTGGTGTTATCTGCATTTCGTATGAGCAGATCAGGGCTGCTGGTGGTGAGTAGGTAGATGTAGGAGAGGTCGTGGAGCTCTGCTGCGCGATCCTTGATCATGGCGCGGCGTTTTTGCTCCGCCTTGGGGGTGTAGAATCCACGCTGTAGTCCCAAGGGGACAAGGGGCTCTTTGCTCCTATAGTGGCGCAGATTGCGCACGTGGCGACGCTCTAGCGCGTCGTCGATGATAGTCATGCGCTCGCTGTAGCTAGCATGATGCCGCATACTCTCGGGGAGGAAGCGGTCGAGATTGGAGCGTCTCCAGAGGTAATCCCATACCTCTAGCACTTTGCTGAGGCGATTCTTGTGTACCTTCAGTGAGCCTGTGCCGTGCTTTTTGCTGAGGGCATCGAGCTGCTCATCGCTTTTGATGGGCTCTACAGCTGCTCTGGTATGGGGTAGCTCGTCTAGGTCAGAAGGAATTTGGAGGAACTCGCGTACCAGCTCCTCTTCCTTGAAGCCTGAGAAGTAATCAACGTTGAGCAGCTTGAGCGATTGAATAGCCTCCTTGATGAAGGGGATGCCACCCCAGTGCGGGCTGCGTCGTAGGGCTTGCTGGAGTCTCTCATTGGCGCGTTGGAGGTTTTCCTCGGCGGCAATGGCTTGGATGTCTTTTTCTGAGACTCCCCATGAGCGCATGACAAGCGCGTTGTTTTTGAGGTCATGTGCTTGTTCAAAGTGGTGCAGCTGGGCACGTCCTGCGCCGATGAGGAGGTAGGGGAGAGTCATGGCGGCTTCTCGTAGATTGTGTTCTATGTCGGTGAGGTTGTTTCCGTAGGTTTTCCAGTCTATGTTGGAGTTCGTATTATCAATGAGTGAGCTGAGCTCATGGGCGGCGAGGTCTGCTCCCTGCCCCATCTGAGACTCGAGTGCCATCTTGATGGTCTGAGATGAGATGGCACCACTCGCGCGTAGGGCGGCGAGTGAGTAGGCGCGTACCCCCTTCCCCTGCGCTTGGATGAAGCTCTGCATCGACTGCTCAAAGACCTTTTTGCCAACGCGGGTGAAGCCATAGGAGATGGACTCCTGCACCGCAGCCCCTACGAGCCCCGCTGCATTCTGCAAGG
>CAYJJA010000024.1:20116-25395 GCA_964370355.1 uncultured Akkermansia sp.
CGCTCTCGCGCGTCGGATACGGATGTACCTATGGCGCTAAGCACGAGTGTGCCCCATGCGGGAATGCCGCCAAAGCCTACGGCGGCACTGGGGGCTACGCCTGCCATGTCGATGAGGAATTGCTCGGCGAGTGTGCTGTCTTCGGGGATATAGAGAGGTGCTGCCTGCTGTTGGGCGAGATCGCGTATCTCATTGGCGACGCGAGCACGCAGGTCTACATTCTCCGCTGCTCCTCGGAGGTCAGTGCCGAGGTTCTCATCGAGTAGCCCTCCCGCAGAGTGGAGTGCTCCTGAGCCGAGATGCAGAGCGCCTAGACCGAGGTCAAAGCCTAGATTGGTCGCGCCACGCTTGGCTGAGCGTAGGGTGCGATGGGCGAGATTGTCGTCGGGGGGGTAGTACTCGCCCTGCTTTTTGCGTCGCTCCTCAAGGCAGAGGTGGTAGACGAGCTGACGCTGCTCCTTGCTGAGCTTGCGCAGTAGAGAGCCTGCGCGACGGGCGCTGCCGCTGGAGTCTACGATCTGCTCGGGGCTATAGATGCGCCTTTCGGCCGCGACCATCATCTCGATGCCCTCAGAGAGGGTGTGGGCGATGGGGAGGAGCTGGGCGCGCTGCTGGGCTCCTTGTTGCAAGGCGGCTTGGGCGTAGTGGTCGATGATGTGATGCTGGCTGGGCGGGAGTTTTTCTTTGATGGTCCTGATTTTGTCTTCCCAGACCTGCGGGTCGCCGGCGAGAAGCCCCTGTTGGAATCCGCCTGAGTAGACATCCTTTGACAAATCCTCATAGTCATACTTGCGCTCTTGCTCGCTGAGCGCGTAGAAGATCTCCTTCTCATCAGCGGCGACGAAATAGCCCTCGCTGAGCTCTTCGCGTATCTCGGGCCAATGCTGGCGAATATGCTCACGACTGTGAGGGAGGTGGTCGGCTGCCCATGACTGATTGATGCTGCGCAAGAGCTGCTGCTCGCGCTCCGTGGGCGAGAGATCCCCCTTTATGATATCAGCCTTGCGTCGTATCTCGTCGGGAATGCTCTGGATAGAGCCAGTGAGCACCCCTTTCCAGTGGCGGCGCAGATCAGAGCCGAGGCTGTTGCGCTCTAGCTGTGTTTGGAGATCCTCCTGCGGCTGCTGCTCGGCGGTGAGATTGGCAGGGTAGATGAGCTTGGGATCAGGTAGCTCTCCTTCGGGGAGGGGGATATTGGCGGGGTGGATGAGCTTGGGGATGGATTCTTGGGCAAGCCCTAGTGGCGCATCTAGGCCAGCCTCTGGAGTGGCTTCGACCTTCGATTCGGGGGCGGTGGGCGGTGGGAGCTCCGCGCGAGTCGGGGGCGGGCGGCGGCGGGGGGGCGGCGGGCGGGGGGCCGGGGGGGGGGGGGGCGGGCCCCCGCGCCGGGGGGGGGGGGGGGGGGGCTGAGAGCGGGGCTAGCAGCGCGCTCTGGTGGGAGCGCGTCTTCTTCGCGTTCATCTTTGGGATTCTGTGGGGTAGGGGAGTGCTGTTGATTCATTTGTGATTGGAGTAAAGGGGGGGGTACTTAGGCTTGCTGAGGGGATTGAATATCGCTGAGGCAGACCCAGACTGGGTCAGGGAGGCTGTGCTCGTCGATGAGTCCATCGAGCTTTTGGAGTTCGTCGCGCTGGATGAGCTGGGGGGCTCGTTCTTGGAGGGCGCGTAGGCGGGCGAGGCTCGTGATATCACCTGGGGTGCCTAGTCTGCCGCTTTGGTAGGCATTCCAGATGCGATGGCTCATGCCAGAGCGTGTGCTCTCGGGGATGGTGGCGTTGGCCTCCAGACGTAGTAGGAGCTGCTTCTTCTCTGCTGTGGCGAGTGCTGCGCTGGCTATGCGCAGCTTGGTGTCGAGGAGATTCTCCTCGATGGGGGGGCAGATATCGACTCTCTGTTGCCACTGGCAGTAGGGGAGCTCTTCATGGCGCGAGGCGAGTCTGTTGGGCTGGTGGTAGCTGAGTTGCTCTACCTGCTGTTCGGTGATGAGCCCCGCTTCGAGGGAGGATTGTAGCTCGCTAGAACTCACTTGCTGATTCGCAAGAATCTTGCGACTGAGCTCATTGACCAGCGCGCTCTTTGCGCCGAGGCGCGTCTCGCTGTAGAGGGAGGCGAGGCTGTCTCGGTGTGTTTCGTCATGGGGGAGCTGCTCACTAGCTGCCGCCCTGTATTCGGCTAGCGTCTGAATGGGGGCACTTTTGAATCGCCCATCCCATTGACGGTAGCGTGCCGCGCTCTGGGCGGTTTGCTTGGCCCTTTTGACATCGCTGCGTGGGATGAAGACATCCGAGACGCTCTCCACCCAATTCGCCGCTTCGGTCTCATTGCCCTCATCAATACTGCGCTGGAGAGACTCATTCCACTGGTTGCGGGCCTGTGAGATGCGTGAGAGCTTGTGCTGCTGGCGCGTGTGGATGTAGGCCTGCTGATTCATCATGTTGGCGAGTTGTTCACCAGCTTGACGAGAGGCGGGGGATAGGGTCGAGAGGGCTGCCTTGTAGTGCGGGGTGGAGCGTTGCCTCCACGCATACTCAAAGTCTTGATCGGGGCTGATATCCTGCATCTCATCGGAGGAGAGCTGGGAGGCCTCGTGGAGCTTGTTCATGAGATGCGAGAGCTCGCCGGTGCTCTGTACCTGATTGAGCAGATCCTCTTGCTGCTTGAGACGACGTCTCTCCTCGCGCTCACCCTCACCCTGGAGGTAGCTGCCCAGTCCACCGCCGAGCTGTTGCAAACTCTGGGCTCGCGATTGGGCGACATCCACGTGATTGAGAATGGCCTGCTTTTGCCCTGAGCGATCCACGCCCGCTGCTGCTGGGGCAAGCATGCCCCATTCTTTCATACGAATTGCCATAGGACAGAGCATGGCAGAAAATGAGATAGCGCTCAAGGGGCAGACAGGGTGATGCTCAGTCTGTCCATGCGAACAGACTGAGCATTGCGAAAATACCCTTGGAGTTAGTTTTTACTAACTCGCAAAATTATACTGCTGAATAGAAAACAAGAGCATTTTAGTCTTGAAAAAACATGGAGTGGGGTGTTAAATAGAGCCGCACCGCTGCAATCCCTGTGCCGTGCTGAGCCGATGCTTATGAAGACACAAACCACATTTGAAATGCCAGACTCGACTGCTGCTCTGAACTATATGAGCAACGATGCCGTCGACACAGGAGACCATATGACGCTGAACATGGGACCTTCACACCCAGCCACTCACGGTGTGTTGCGCCTCAAGCTCGTCTTGGACGGGGAACTCATCGTGAGCTGCGACCCCGTCGTCGGGCATCTGCACCGCGGGATGGAGAAGATCGCGGAGAACTTCCATTACAACCAATTCGTCACCTACACCGACCGCATGGACTACCTCGCGCCCATGAGCAACAACATCGCCTACGCCTGCGCGGTGGAAAAGCTCCTCGGCTGGGAACTCCCTGAGCGCGGACAGGCTATACGTGTCATCTGCTCCGAGCTCTCGCGCCTCTCCTCCTACTTCCTTGGGATGGGCGTCTTTGCCATGGATGTGGGTGCGATGACCGTCTTCCTCTACTGCTATGAGGAAAAGGAAAAGGTACACAACTTCTACGAAAAGATCTGCGGCGCGCGCTTCACTAGCAGCTATACGCGTATCGGGGGCATGACCCGCGACTTCCCCGCAGGATTTGAGAAGGACGTGCTCGCCTTCTGCGACAGCGCCTCCCATGCCATCGACGAGATGGAGAGCCTGCTGCTGCACAACAAAATTTTCATCGACCGCCTCGTCGGCGTCGGGACGATCACCCGCGAGATGGCACTGAGCCACGGCATGACTGGCCCCAATCTCCGCGCCAGCGGTGTTGCGCGCGACCTGCGCAAGACCAATCCCTACCTCGGCTACGAGCAGTACGACTTTGACGTCCCCGTGGCACAGGAAGGCGACTGCTACGCGCGCTTCCAGCTGCGTCTCACCGAGATGCGCCAGTCCGTACGCATCCTGCGCCAAGCTATCGACCGCCTCCCCAGCGGTCCCATCTGCGTGCAGCTCGACAAGGGAATCCTGCCACCCAAGGAGGCAGCCCTCATGGGCATGGAAGAGCTCATCCGCCAATTCATGGTCTCCACGCACTCCGTCAACGCCCCCGCAGGACAAGTCTTCTTTGCCGCGGAGAACCCCAAGGGCGAGCTCGGCTTCTTCATCGACTCCAAGGGCGGCGGCGTGCCCAATCGCCTCAAGATGCGCAGCCCCTCCTTCTGCTCCCTCTCCATCCTCCCCGACCTCCTCCCAGGTCACCTCGTGAGTGACATCCCTGCCATCCTCGGCTCCTTTGACTTCGTGCAAGGAGAATGCGACCGTTAACATCATTGCACACATCATTTTCCATCCCCACACCGACCCTCGCTCCCCATGTCCTCTGATACCATGAATCCCATCGTCGCTCTCGCGCACGAGCACCACTCACCCGGTGAGCAGTACTACGCTCCCTTTGAGATCACCGATGAGCTCACCCAGCGCGCCCAAGCCCTCGTGGCACTCTACCCCGATGGGAAATCCCAGTCCGCCGTCCTCCCCATCCTCCACCTCGTGCAGGAAAAGTTCGGCTACATCTCAGAGCCTAGCATCAAGTGGACAGCCGAGATGACCTCCACGAGCGTCATCCACGTCACGGGAGTCGTCACCTTCTACCCTGGCTTGCACCGCCACTGCCCAGGGAAATTCCACCTGCGCGTCTGCCGCACCCTCTCCTGCGCCCTCGCAGGAGGAGAAGAGCTCTTTGACTACATCTGTGAAAAGACAGGCATCGACCGCCAAGCCATCACCGATGAGAACTACGTCGGCATCAGCCCCGATGGACTCTGGAGCATCGAGGCCGTCGAATGCCTCGCCAACTGTGGCTTTGGACCCAACGTCCTCGTCAATAACAAGCTTTACTCCCAAGTCAACAAGGAGACCATCGACGCCATCATTGCCGAATACACGGCACACTAATCCCCCCCCGCACCCCCGCGTTTACCCAGCCTGCGCGCGGTCCAGGATGATCAGGGCAAGCAACCCCACCCCAAAGAAACGCGTCGCCTTTTCCGCAACATCGACCGCGTTGACTACAACCCCTCCATCGACTGCTACCTCCAAGACGGAGGCTACGAGCAGCTCAAGAAGGCACTCACCATGCAGCCCGCCGACATCATCGATGAGGTACGCAAGAGCGGGCTGCGCGGCCGCGGTGGTGCTGGCTTCCCCACGGGTCTCAAGTGGACCTTCATCCCCAAGGGCAACACCAAGCCCGTCTACCTCGTCTGCAACTGCG
>CAYJJA010000025.1:0-25384 GCA_964370355.1 uncultured Akkermansia sp.
GCTACCCCTCACTCGCCACCTACACCGAGTCTCTCGTCAAGCAATGGCAGAGAAATCTCAATGACGGTAGTAACACAAGCACCGCCAGCGAGGCCATCCCCGATGGCGAGCTCATCGCCCACATCCCCATGCTCTACGCCATGTACCGTGACTATGGCTCTGTCATCGAGGAAATCCACCGCCAGACGCAGGCTCCTGTCTCCGAATGCGTCGATATCATGCTCGCCAATGGAGAGCACTACCTCATGGCAAAGCAAGAGGGGCGCGAGAGCCGCTTCATCAGCGATGTCATCACCCTCTATAGCCTCGACAAAGAAATCTGGGCACTCATAGGCATGGAGCCCCACGCACTACTCATCTATCAGCAGCATCGAGAGAAGGCACGTGACGTACTCGCCCACTTCGCCCCCGATGGCATCACCACCCTACTCATAGCAGCGTCGCGCAACGAGGCGGGCGAGATAGACCCACAGGCCCTCTACCAAGGGGTAGAAGCACTCTCGCGCTACAAGGAGATCGCGCTCTACATTTTAGAAAAATACGGTGAGGAGCACCGCTTTTCCTCCATACTGGCACGAGATTTTCGCGCCGTCATCTACCTCGCCTTTCACGAGAAGGAGGGGATGAATCAGCTCGCGAGTGCGGATTGGCGCGGCTATTTGGATAAGCAATTCACCCCTACGGGAGAGCTCAAGCAGGGCTCATGGCTCGAAAATCTCCCTGGCGGCGCGCTCGTCAAGATGGGGGAGAATATCAGCAAGGGCTATCCCTCCAGCTGGGGAGAGATAGGCTGGGCAGGCGTTGAGGTAGCAGAGATAGGCTTTGCCATCGCCTCCTTTGGCACGACCAGCGTCGCGACCACGGCGGGCAAGAGTGCTGTCAAGACAGGTCTACGTAGCGGGCTCAAATCGAGCAGCAAGGCTCTCCATCGCGCGACACTGCGCGGCAGCACGCGTGCCGAGGCCGTCAAAAACTTCACCACCGCGCTAACGCTGCGTGGGAGTTCGCGCTTCCTCTCGGGCAAGCTCGCTCGCGCTGCTCGTGGCAGTGCCATGGCGACTCTGCACGTCGGCAGTCTGGTCTTTCGCGGTACGAGATTCGTCGCTGGGGGACTCACACGTGCATGGCATGCCGTCCCCCCTGTCATGAGACAGCGACTCTTCCGCGTCTCCGCAGTCGCCCTCGTCAGCATGGAGCTCTACTACCGCACCTGGCCTCACCGCGGTGAGATCATGGCAGGACTTTCTCAATCCCTCGCACGCCTCGTCTCCGATGTGGTCAAGGGAGGCGTCACACAACTTACTGAAGGTCTAGGCATAGGAGCAAATCGCTTTATCCAGGCTCTCCGATCACAGGGCCTCTATACCGTGCCCATCCTGCTGCTGTTCTTGCTCGGTCTCTATCTACTCTTCAGGCAGATTGCCCAGCCCAAATTCAAAAAACAACCCCTATAAGCTCCCACCGCTCTCTTTCCCCCATGCCAACAAACTACAAAATCTGCTTTCTGGGCGATACACAAGTCGGCAAGACCACCTTCCTCGCCGCCCTCTACCGCACCAACACGCAGCAACTCCACTTTGAAGTCCCCTTTGACGACTCCTTACTCACAGGCGAGACTCTAGAGACCTACGCGCAAAGCATCACCAGCGGCATCCCAACGGCCTCGACCTCCAGCGTGCGCAGCTTTCGCGGTCATCTCGTCTGGGGGCGCAGCGAGACCATCCCCATTGAGTTCATCGACATCCCCGGTGAGCTCTTCCAGCAGGGCTACGCGCAGTCCAACGGTCCCTTGCTAGAGCAGATACGACCCTTTGTCAATCAATGTGACTACCTCTACTTTTTCTTTGATCACTATCTCTTAGAAAAAAACGCCGAGCTCTTTGACTCCCTCATACGCCTGCTACGCGACTACGACCAACAGACGGGCAAAAAACCCCTACTCTGCCTCGTGCTCACCAAGGTAGATCAGGTACCGCACTACAGCGGCTCAGATGGCATCCTCAAGCTCCGCCACTACCTCAAACACGAGCTGGGCAACGAGCTAGAAATCATGCGCAACTACGCCACCATCCACCTCAGCAGCATCACCTCCTACGGCAAAGCACAAGGCGAGCTGGGGCTCTCGCAAGACGTCTTTGACGACCTCTTTGCGCCTCTACGCGAGCTAGAACGCAGCCACAGGCGCAGCCGCTGGCTCTACTCACTACTCGGAGTACTCGCGCTGCTAGGCAGCGCAGCATGGCTCGTGATGATCTTCTACAAGAGTGAGCTCGACATGGTACACAAGCTAGGGCTCTCGCAGACAGGATGGCACGAGAGCTACGAAAACAAAGAAATCTACGTCAAAAATCAGCTGCTCCTCCTGCGCGACGAGCATCTCAGTGACCAGCGTATCGCCCAGATACGCAAGCGCTATGACACTCTCATAGCACAGCAGCCAGACTTCCGCACACGCATTGAGGAGCAATGGCTCCAATGCGTCACCCCCTACCGCGAGAGTCTAGAAAAGCGCCTGCTCAATGCCATCGCGCAGCTACGCAGCCAGCCCGCCCAAGACACATGGCGCGACTACACCCACCTCAGCAGTCTCTACCGCATCCATCTCAAGAGCGAATTGCCCAGCAAGCTCCACGTCAGCTACGACCAAATCTTTGGGACGGTAAAAATTGACGCCATCCTCGCTCACAACTACAGAGGCAATCCCCACGACTACACGCGCTCGCGCGTCCAATCCATACGCGACTACCTCAACAGCCATCCTCAGAATCTCAGCGCCAAGCAAAAGCTCGACCTCAAGCGCGCGCTCGCCCTTGCCACCGACTTCCTCAACGACAAACGCTACTACGTAGAAATTGAGGCCAAGGGGCTGAGCTCGACCTACGATATCTACTTTCAGCTACAAGTGGGCAATGATCAGAACCCCCAATTCTCAGTCCCCTCTGAGCTCTATGATAATAGCACCAGTGCTCGCAGCACACGCATGAGCTTCCGTTGGAACATCGCCCATCGCGTAAAAGTCACCCTCATCCACCGCACCTTCTTCCTCGGCGATGATGATGACCTACTCGCCGACATCTGGCGTGACAGCAATATGTCCCATATCGCGCTCTCGCTCTTTGCGGACAAGGACTGGGAGAAGTGCAGCTACGCCTTTGACGAGGACGCAAAGGATGTCACCTTCCGCTTCAAACTCTACGATGAAGAAGCCAAGGAACTCACGAGCCAAGACTTCGAGCTCGTCGTGCGCTACATCCTCTCCAATAGCTTCTGGGAGCAGCAACGCCGCAGCCTGCAAGATCAAGCATAATCCCTACACGCCCCCCTACCCTACCCCTCATGCCAAGCACCCATATACCTAGTCAAAGTTTTGGCAAAGCCACAAGCGAGCATCGCAGCGGCTACCAGATCCTGCTCAGTGCACCAGAGCTCCAGCCCCTCACGGCACACATAGAGAGCGTACTTCGCTTTCAATGGCTCTCGCAGCCGGAGCGCGAGGCAGAGCGCTATCCAGCGGTCTGGTACTTTCATCCCATCGACGCGCAGCGAGGCTTGCTCTACTACTTTGAGGATAAAGGCTCAGATCCACGTCCCCACGTCCTGCATCGCGTAGTAGGTCTCTGCCAGCGCGACGAGCACGAGAGCCTGCTCGCTGCACTCGCCTCGGGGCTAATACCTAACCAAACGCTTAACTCCGAAGGGCAATGGGAGCTCAGATTTGATGCGCCCCGATCGGCAGACCACTTTGAGTGGAAGAGCCAATTCCTACACCGAGGCGACCCTGATACCTACGATCTCAGCATCCGACACGGCACAACACCCGCCCCCGCCAAGAAAGCTCAAGTGACCCCTTGGCTCTCCCCTCCTCGCTCACGTATGAAGAAATCCCTCTACACCCACCTCAGCTGCCTGATCACCGGTATCGTGATCACGCTTTTGCTCTATCCTCGAGCCGAGCCCACGACAGAGGCGACATCCGCAGCAAAAGCCCCTGTAACCAGCGTGCAAGGCGACCGAGAGCTCCAAGAAACAACTGCCACCTACATCCGTATGCGAGAGGAGGCGCAGCATCTCCAGGCCAGCCTCACTGCCATGCAACAGCTCAGTGAGGTATACCGCCAGAGCATGCAGCGATTCAAAAACGAACATGCAGACAAGCTCACCGCCGAGCAAATCCATGAGCTCACACAACTCATCAATAGTCTGCATCCCTAGCGCGGCGCATCCCTAGAGTCTACCCATTAAGAAGTCTCATAGAATAAACCGTCGAACAGAAAGCGAGCAGAAAAAAAGCACTTCGCTTTTGACAAGTGACGAGAGCCTCGCTACAATGGTCGCGACATGACTGCTGAAAAAAAACTCCGACTCGCCATCCTCGGCTCTGGCTCTGGCTCCAATGCGCAATCTATCATTGATGCCATCCATGCAGGGCAACTGCATGCCGAGGTCGTCATCATCCTCTCCGATGTCGCGGGTGCCACCATTTTTGATCGCGCAGCCCGCTGTGGCATCCCCTCACAATTGATCGACTGTGGGGGATTCAAGAATAAATTCCCAGAGGAGGCACAGCAGAGCCTCGCCGACCAACTGCGCGAGCTCCAGATTGACTTCATCTGCTTGGCGGGCTTCATGCGACTGGTCAAGTCCCCCCTTCTCAACGCCGTCCCCAATCGTATACTCAACATCCACCCCTCACTGCTCCCCGCCTTCCCCGGCATTGCTGCGTGGAAACAAGCACGCGCCGCAGGTGCCACCCAAGCTGGCTGCACCGTACACTATGTCGATGCGGGCATGGACACAGGCGAGATCTTGATGCAAGCCTATGTCCCCGTACACTCCGACGATACAGACGAGTCGCTGCATGCCCGCATTCAGGTGCAAGAGCACCTCCTCTACCCCGCCGCCATCCAATCAGCCGCCGCGCGAGTATGAGCTATCCTATCAGTCGAATGAGCAATCCCATAGATTGATTATCTCGCTCGATAAGAAGGCTAGTGTTAGTAATGAAGCAGCTATAGAAAAAATAGCGTAATTTGGCAGAGAGATCGCTCTATCTCTCCAAATGAAGCACATGCTACCGACCTCAGAGAGCTACGCAGGCGGTAGTTGCGTGACAGCGGTCTTGCGCACCTGAAAAGGCTGAGGCACTCCCTGCGGTGCAGCTATCCTTGCTTCATTCAAAGAGCGCCATATAGGCACGTGGCCAGTCCGACGCGCCAAAAATCCAGAGGAGAGCCGCAAGGATGAGGCTAGGGCCAAAAGGAATGGGGCGGCTGCGTCCCATCCTCATGACAAGCGCAGCAATGAGACCGATCACACTGCCTGCAAAGAGGCAGAAGAGTGCTCCTTGCCAGCCACAGACCGCCCCCATAGCCATGACGATCCACGCATCGCCACTGCCCAACACACTGCGCTGATGCTTATAGCCCATGCATACACCACTGAGGCTATTGTAGTCCTCTAGAGCCAGCCTACTACCGTCACCGAGCGTGAGACTGCTGCTTGCGAGCGTGAGCGCGGCTGGACTCTTATCGAGGCAGTCCTTCTGCGCCTTGTTCCCCTTGGCAACACTCTCAACGCGGAGCAGCTGAGCATCGCGCAGGATGAGATGGTCGCGGCTCTCCAGCAGCAGCTCAGAGTAGAGATAGCGTTGATCTGCGAGATGCAGTTCTATGTCCTCCCCGTCGGGCGTGGCGCAGAGCTTCCACGACTGGGGGCTGCTGTACTGCGTGCTGCGTCGCCCTAAAGCGAGCTCACCCAGCCATGCGACGAGCTTGAGTAGTGCAAAGCCACAGCCCATCCCCGCGAGACTGTAGCTGAGCCCATCATACCAGCTTGTGTGGCAGCTCAGCATGAGCTCAGGGCAGATGCTGAGAGCTGCAAGGCCTATGATACTAGCGATCACCGTGATAGAAGGCATCACGATCATCTCCTGCCAGTCCATGACCCAGATGACGAGAGCACAGGATGCCCAGAGACAGAGAAGGGCGAGCCCGACGAGCTGCTCAAGGGGCGCATTGCTGCGTGCGACGATTCCTGCAAAGAGCAGGGCTGTGGCGAGCTCGACGAGCGGATATTGCCAAGAGATAGACTGCTTGCAGCAGGCACTGCGTGCACGTAGACATAGCCAACTCACTACTGGTATATTATAATACCATGCCAAAGGCGTATTGCAGCGCGGGCAGTAGGAATGACTCGGGCGATAGGTACTCAGGCCGCGAGGCAGTCGGTAAATAACGACATTGAGATAAGAGCCAATGCAGAGCCCAAAGAGGGCGTAGATGAAGGGCAGTATCCAAGTCTGCGTATTAAAGAGAAGGGAGAGTTCGGGGGACATGATAATGTATAAGAGCAGCTAGAGGCTTTCGCATTGACCGAGTTCTCCTACATGCTCTATGAGTGCCTCTGCAACTCACGAGATAGAGCTCAAGAGCTTGTTTGCGAATTCACCAAGGACAAAATGCGCACGCGGTCATCTTGTCACATAGAAAACTACTCTTGATTAGTAAGTTACCCAATAATCCCACCTGCGAGCTCTGCTGAGTCTACAAGTCTTTCTCTTAGTCGAATAGCTCGCTGTGATTCCTCAGAGTGGCACCAAGGAGACGCACCCACGCTTTCCATCTACGAGAAAAACAGAAAGAAGACCAAGCTTAATAGAAGCTAGCGAGCTGGAACTAATCGACGACTGGAGATGAATCTTAAGAAAACGCATCACTCAGCGTCCTGCGAAGCGGGACGCTGAGGAAAGATTGACGAATGAGCGCAGCGGGGCAAGTAGTATCTAGTCTAGAAGAGCTACATGCTCGCAGCACGAAATTGCGTGGGATTTATTGGGTATTTTTTCATTTGCGCCACAGTGCCGTGGTGCTGCTTGATTTTTCTTGGTGAATGCAACTCACTGAGCTACGCAGACTGTTCATATGCTGGTGACACTCTGCGCACCGAGATCTCACTGCATCAGGACATATCAAACACTCTGCCGAGAAACGATTTCTTGAAAATAGAGAAGAGATCATTTTGCCTATGAGTAAAGCGATCTAGCTTTCTCACGAGGCAAGAATAGAGAGCTCCCCTTAAGCATCGGGCTGGAGCTGGTGAACAGCCTCCTTGAGTTCCTTCCCTGCGGTGAACTTGACGCGACAACGAGCAGGGATGATGACATCCTTTTCAGGAGAACGCGGGTTGCGACCTACTTTTTCCTTTACCGTCTGGACTTCAAATTTTCCGAATTTACGAAAAATTACTGAATTGCCTTCGGTGAGAGAGTCAGCAATGATGTCAATTGTTGCAAGTAGAGCATTGAATGCGGTTGCCTGGCTGAGGCCAGTCTTTTCAGCAATCATGCTTGCTACTTCCTTCTTTGTAATTACTTTGGTGCGTGCCATGGCGATATAAATACCAAAAAACAATCATCTAGGCAAGATATTTTTTACTATAAATGATTTAGAAAGCTCTATGTAACACGTAGAATTATTCTTAAAAAAAGAAAAAATCGACTAATCTCATTGTTATAATAGAGTTAAGATAGATAGGCAAGGAATAGCAAAATCTTAAATTATTATTATTTGTTAACACCTTATTTTAAAACATCAAGAACGATGACGCCTCCAAGCAGTATTTTCTTCACCTTGACAAAGTTATTCGGAGCAGCATACATATAGTGTATAACATAACAAAAGAATAAACTAACATTCACCTTAACTCAGATTCATCACGAAAATGTCAGGCTCACCGATGAAATCAAACAAAAATAGCGAACCCATGGCTGCTCAGCTGTAGCCCCAGCATGCGCTCACCTCGCTAATTCGTAGAGCAACGCGACGCCCAAGTCATTCGCATGCTTTGCGTAAGCAGCCTTGACTTGAGCCACCCTCTTCATGGAAAAAGTATATTTTTACTTACAATTAACAGATATAAATTATCCGATTCTATCAAAGTAAACATATTCCAACACATTGCGTTATACGTAATACAAAATAACAATAAAAAGAAAAACTAACAATTATATTGACATATTCACATAGATCTTTATATTGGTATACAAGATTCTGTAGTTATTTACAATATTTGCATACCAATCTCTCTCATTATGTCAAACTCTGTCTATCTCATCACAACGCGCCTAACCGACAGTCCTATTTTAAAAAATTCTAGCACTTCAATAGATTTATTTAAAGATGACACATTCTGGGACTTTTTCATCAACGATCAAGGGCCTATAGCTGGCATTCTCACCATGGTCAAGGAGTGGAGAAAAGCACACCCAGAGGACGACCGCTACAATGCCTTAGAGGATAGCCTCAGCTCAATTAAAGAAAAAAAGACTTACGACGGAGATCGCGAAGAGCTAAAAGAATCTATCGTCGCATGCGCCCTTGATACGGATAGGGGAATCGCGAAAAACAAAAAAGAAAGAGCCAGACGAAAAACGCGCATAAAGATCACAATAAAACTATTTGGCACAATACAAAAGCTAGATGGTACCCAGGTCTATATCACGCATAACTGGTACAATAAGGCTCCTCTCAATTTTGCAAAAGGAAGCAAGCATCTATTTCTTGAGCTACTCATCGGCATTGTTCAAGATCATAGTAAGTGCTCAGAGGTAAAACTCTTTGCACACGACAAGGATATCTTTGATCGTAGCGTTAAAGACTCAGTTATAGCAAAAAAGAATTTCGACGGCAATTACATCAACGCGGAGCAACATCCTAGACTACACGCTATCATCGAGAAAAATAATGCCTATGCTTTCCAGCACGATAAGTATTCCATGTTTCAAAAGCATGTCCTCAAGCAGAAATCCGTTGCAGGATTAGGGTGCCGCCTTGATAAAATTTTGACCATTTCACATGATTTTGTATCAATCAACATCGTTAATTTAGAAACGGATACAGCCAAGTCATCAAAAGACATTATACATATTCATCTCAATTTCTCCACAGGCTACGAATATCAGTTCCCCCAAATTTTTAAACAACTCATTGATTTTAATCATCATGCGTGGAAGCAGCATTTAGATCTCATTCCTGATCAACTCAAAGAAAGAGCTGAATCATATGGTGTAGAGAAATTCACCTCACTGCCCATTCTTGTCTCATCAGATCGCTCGCTAACGACAAGCACGAAAGAAGAAGCCGCACTGATAGATCTCGAGCCTCGCGCTCGCTACATGGATAGCAGTATTTGGCTACGATTCATTCAATTAGGGAAAGAGGAAAGTACGAATCAAGAGACAACTATAAAAGAAAAAGCACAGAAACTATTCCCTGATGATTTCTCCGTTTATCAAACAGCGAACGCAAGAGAAATCCGAGAATTCAATGCTCGACTCTGTATCAACTCACGCCTCCAAGACCTCGTCTCAGGACATGGCAAGCATATAACTCCATTCCCCTTCTGCTCCGAAACCGATAATTATAAAGCAGCAGTCGAACAATGGAGCATACTCGGCAATAAGATTAATCTCAATGAACTTAAAATACGTGTTTTACTCATAGACGATAGGTCAGTCGTCAACAAAGAATCAAATGCGATAGGCAAGATAGACGTACTCAAGGGCGTATTAGGTGAAGAATTCACTGTCCTTGATGAGATTCAAGCTCATTCACCCGCAGTCACTGAGCAACAAGAAAAGAAGGAATCGACCAAGCCAACGATCTACATAGACTATGCCTCTACCATTGAGGAGGCCAAAGCTAAAACCGCGCTAAAAAAGTACGACATTCTTCTCCTAGACTATCTCTTTGAAAACAAAGATGGTGTAGAATTCGGAATAAAGCTTCTCAAGGACATCACCGAATGCAAAGAAAAGCAAGAAGTGTGGTTTAAACAGCGCGGTCCTCTCAAGATGTTCTGGATCTACTTTATATCCACATTTTCCACGGCTATACGAGAAGATATGCGTTTGAGCAATATGCACTATAGTGAAAAATACTGGCATATTGCACGCGGTGCATGCCCGCTGAACACTCCTGGCCTGTTCAAGGCGAATTTCTACTATTTGCTCAATCGCCAGTTAGAAGAGCTCATCGACATCGGTGAAAGCGCCGAGGATCTTAAAGGGACAAAATGGATCGTTACCATTCTGGATTATTTACACGCTCTCTTTAAGAAACGCTGCGTAAAAGAGACTGCGGCATATAGCTTCAACGCTTTTTTACGTCTACGATCTCATTATAATAATCTCCACGAAGACTACTTTTTTCATGACGAAAAAGACAACAGAAACAAGGCTAATGGATCTCCACTCGTGCAATCACTCTTCCCCGATATTGAATATTATGGAAACGCCTTCTGGAGCCATTTACAGCATCTCATCTACCTGATCGCCTTCGGTAATGCAGGGCAATGGGAAATCATGTGGAGTGAGTACCAATGCATCAAACATGCCCTAAAGCGAGCCGAAGAACAAGCCAAGCAACAAAGCGAACACCAGAACCAAGATAACAAGAAGGAGGAAGAGTCGATCTGCCACAAGATTGAAGATCATATCGTCACCCTCAAGTATAACAATCACATCTAAGATCTCTCATCATGCTTTACAAAACATTATTTTCCCTCGATATAGATATTTCTCGTCCAGAGAAAAACATCCTTTGCTTCAATTATCGAGGAATCATCAATCAGCCCCATAATGTTCATAAAAACCGCCCTCATAGCAAATACCCCATTTATCTCACGGTATCAAATAATAAGATATGTTTTTACTTACATCATTGTAAAAAAGCTAGCAATCAACATGAGTTCCACCACACAAACAGCCCTATATTGAGTCTATCCTTTAATGAAGGAACTGAGATACGTGATAATCTCACGAAAAATATTAAAGATGCCTATTCTGAAAGAATCCCCATTACCAAGCCCTATGTAGTCAAAAACAATACGGGTGAGATGAGAGGCTATTCTAGTCTTCACCAATTTAGGGATTCAGATGATTATCATTCAAGCGATGACATTAATACTCAAAAAGATACCAAAGAAACGCAAAACGATTCCCCTAATAATCAAGAAAATCCCAAGCAAGCAGAAGGAGATCCTAAAAAAGTAGAAGCCCCCGTCCTAAAAGAAATTTCTCTAAAAGAAATACTACTTGATTTTATTTATACAGCTGAGCATACAGAGGTATTTCAAGCCTCGCCAGAGTTTGACTCTATATATTCACAACTAACGAAGAACTTTCTTTTTAGAGCTATTCGTAACAAAGCTGAGTACTATCATCAAAGAGAAGTTGCTAATCAATACATTAAAGATAAGGCAAGCCCCAACGTACGTCTTTTTCAACTTGATAGCTTAATCAACGCAGAAAAGCTATGGATTGATACAATCACGGATCTGAGTGCAGAAAAAGTCTTCTACTCTGCAAATAAGTGGATGAAAAGTAACAAATTAGAACTCAATGCCATATTTGAATCGACAATTTGTAAATTCCACTCTTCCAAGGCAAATCAAGCATCGGGAGAGGATTCTCCTACACAGGTAACCAAGTCCACCTCATTATGTTCTACTCAGTTATTACATCATACAAACAATCAACGCAAACAATTATTACAAGAGAAAAAAAAGGAACTACAACTACTTAACCTCAAAAAGGATGTTCTTGAAAATGCAGAGAAATTGCTCGAAGAAAAAGAGGAGACACTAGAAATAGAACTTGAAAAGAAGCGCAAGCTTGAGAAGAAGCAAGAGCGCAGCAAGGAATCAGAGCCCAAGCCCAAGGAGCTATCCTTACAAATTGATGATTCAAAAAAGAATATAGAGCATCTAGATAAAGAAATAGAGAAGCTCTCATTAGCAGTAGCTGTAATTAAGCTTCAACAACTGGAAGAGAAGCAAAAAACATACTCCCAAGCTCTTAAAGACAACGCCAATACTGCGATGATTTGGTATTTGAAAAAATATCAAATCAGTGGATTTTTCAGAATCATGACAGGCGCACAGGGCGGGAAACTATCCTTCATCTATTTTTTAACTCTCATCGTCTATGTCATCTTTATAAGCTTCTATGTAGCGGGCTGGGAAAAGCTATGCGATATCCCCTATTTGGGGAGTGTTTTTGATCAAATAGGTATAGGAAAAATCGAAAGCTTGAGCATCATCATTGCCTCTACAAGCATCATACTCGTCTATCCCATCTTAATATGGATCTGGAATATAGCTACCCAATACACAAAACTGTACCACAATAGCTATTATCCACGCTTATTAGCGGCAGTCATTACGGCATGGTGTACATTCTCAGTGGACAATGCAGTTTTCACGAATTTCTTTGACAAGGAGCCCACTTGGGTGAATCACAAATTCCCCATCACTCTCATAGGAGCACTTGTGATCACATTGCTATTTATAGTGAAATAAAAAAATCAAATCCATTCTTGGAGATGAAAATCCTATTACCGAGAACATTCTTCCTTGGTATCATTGCATTCATCTATTCGACAATGGGGGGCATACTCGTCATGAACTTCTTTGCAGGCTATTACTTGCAAAACAGCGAGTCACTCGAAAATTTCTATGAAACACGTGTCTTTGTCAAAAAGCCCGATTACGAAATCAGCAGCGATAGAAGCCCCGAGTTTATTAGTCACACACTCTATCGCGCCATCCAGAACTATGATCCCGAAATCTTAGCGATGATAAACAAGGTGGCAATAGATGAGAGCAAATGGAATACACGCTATCAAGCAACTTATCTAGAAGACAAAGAGCATGCGCTATCCTACGGTAGAGTACTCGCCGTGCTTCACCATTTCACCCAAGGCGACGGGCACTCTCAGCCTTGCTCCGACCCATCTACATCCTCAGCTCACCCTCCAGATATCCGAAGTCAAGATCAAGACCTCCTCGCTCATCGCCTTGATCTGCTACGCGCCCAGTTGGAAAAAGCCCTTGCCCCCAGTGGAGACTATACGAGAGAATTTGGCCTCGAAAAGGCAAAGCAACTTGATGGGAACTGGATCTGCCTGCTCAAATTGTTGGACGACCCTGCCGTTTACCAACAGACACTCAGTGAGCTCACGCCAACAAAGGCTAGCGGTTATAGTAACAGAATCATTACCAAAGTAGCTGGCATAGAGATCTACAACAACATGCTCATCACCTTCTCCATCTTTGCCATGTTTATCGGTGTATTCTTGCAGTTCATCTTTAGTGAGAAATCAGTATCCGACCCCGCCTAAGGTGCAGGGCTTGCACTCGAGCTGACGCAATCACGGGGAGATAAGCTCCTGTGAATTGCTCCGCTAGCCGAGACTACAGCTTTATAGAGTGAGCACACTCTAGCTCGTAGTTGGAATATCAACGCTTCTTTTGTTGAGTGAAAATCTTGCTTTTCATTCAACAAAAGAAGTACAATGCTTTGATTCTATAGTTTTTATTATCTATTAGCAAATAACAATAAAGCTACCGAGAAGTACTGGAATAAAAAAGCGCTTGCTAGCATCGTAGCCTCACTCATCAAGCAATGAAATACATACCATTGGGGCGTACTCCAACAAACTCACTTCAAGCTTGACAATTCTTACCTACTAGGCTATAAAAGAGATCTCCAGTTCACTCAAGGCTCACCCACAAAACATAACTATCTAACTATTAATTTGTAAAATAGCAAGAATAGTCACTTTAAGAATATGAAACTCCGCATTTGCAGCTCTCTTCGCACAGCTCTACTCTCCTGCTACGCAGCAGCCAGCTTCACCGTCAGCATCCCCGCAGTGCCAGTGATCGCGGGTATCGTGGGCATGAGCCTCATCTCCTCGCAGGCAGAAGCAGCCATTACAGTCGGGACTCTCGCTGGAGGGCAAATCGACCCGCGCACAGGAACTCCTAGTGACTATGTGCTTACTAATTTCACCTATGGGTGGTTTGGAGGAGGCACTTTCGGATGGACAGCACCTATCATCTATATTCAAAGTTGGAAGCAGACTTCCGGCTCCAATTCAGAGAAAGTAGTCGTCAATGGTGACTTGAAAGATGCCAATCTCCTCAGTGCTGACTACACGGGCGGCAATATTGAGATAGCAGCAGCAACTATCACCTTTGAGCACGATCACGTGTTCAATGGTGCACATTATGGGTTTTCTGGCGACTTTATTATGTCAGTTAATCATATTGCTGGTGGAAGCTCTTCAGCGACGCAAGATCCTGGAACTGACAGCACGGGAGGGAAAGACTTTGTCTTTACGAATCGCGATCTTGCCACAGCCACAGAAATAGAGAAAACAAACATCTCTGGCACAGGGGCTATAGAATTTGGCATTCGAGCCGCTGGCGATGGACTTGCGGCGAATAATAATGCACGCAACGCCATTTATTTCTACACAGGAGACGTGAGCATTGGCAACAGTGTTATTAACGCAGACACACTCAGCCTCAATGGACTCAATACAGGTGATAATACCTCCACTGGCTACAAGGCCAGCCGCATCACCAGTACAGGCACAGATGGTGCAAGCTACACCATCACCTCACGGCTCAATATAGACACATTGGAAATCAATGATGGTAGCACGGCCATTCTGACGGGGAATGGCGCGTCAGCAGCCTCTACAGTCGGGGTTGTCACCTTCGCGGGTGCTAGCTCACTGACCGTGGGCAACCAAAGCACCCTCACCCTCACAGGCACGCAAACCATAGGAGAAAATCAACTCAGCGTCTTAGACGGCGGTCAGCTGACGATAGATGGTCGTCTGAACCTCACGGGCTCGATCACCCTCTCGGGTATACTCGACTTTGGCACTACGGGCATTCTCGACCTCAACGGACTCTCTCGCACGGCAGAGGGTGATGGCTACATCTACGATATCAATACCCTGACGACGGGCGACACGGGAGAGATCTCTGGGCTGACTTGGGATAGAATCTTGGGTGTGAATGGCATCTCATCTAGCTCGACGATAAGCTACAGCAATGGCAAGCTCACGCTGAGTGGCATTCTCGCTCCCCTGGAATATACAGGTACTGATAGCAGCTCGTCTCCGAGGGCTCTTGCATGGAATACCGAAGGTGCATTTGATGGTGACACATTTACCACGGGAAGAGGCGTTATCTTTAACGCACACACCTCAGCTACCCTTTCCGCTGATACAGTCGTAGGTGCTCTTGAACTGGAGGCCACCTCCTCCCTCAGTATCAACTCGGCAGGACACAGTCTCAGGATCGCTAGCATCGCGATGGAGAACAGCTCGCAAATGCGCATCGACTACGAGAATCTTGATCTTAGTGATGGGTCCATCTATGTATCAGGGACTGCGAGCAACACACTGAGCCTAGACGGCGGCAGCGGAGTAACTTACAATATTGCTAACGTTTTTAATCTAGTTGATTACGAGGGCGAGCTCAATCTGAACAGCGCGACGGCATACCTTACGGACATATCCCAATTAGGCGCGACAACAGTATTCACCCTCTCGGAGAGCGCCATCTTGGACTCTGCGGGGCTGACCTTCACCCGTCGTATTCATGTAGGTGGAGACTCGACGATAAGAAACTCCTCGGGGACTACCTCCTTGGCACAGGTCACAGGAGCTAACGATAAAACGCTCACACTTGATGGTGCTGTAACATTCAGTAACAATATTGATTTTGAAGGTGCTATCATCATCAACTCGGGTACTACAAAGTTTGGCACAAATCAAGGCTCGACGAACACCCTCTCGGCGGCGTCCATCACGGTCAAGAATGACGCGCAGTTCACCATAGCTCATCGAGGGTCTGACTTCACCTCTACCGCCTTCTACATGGAAGGAGGCACTCTGTTTAGCGGTGACATTGATAAAACATATGGAGGTATTCAATTCGGCACTCTCACGACCTCTGGCAGCAATACAATCAAGCATGAGTACGATGGTTCCTTCATCTTCACAGACTTAACAGGTGGTGGCACACTCACCTTCGACGGCGATGCATCGACTTGGGAAGTAGGTGTCTTGAAATTCCTCAACGTAACAAACTATGATGGAAGCGTAAACTTCGGCACTGGAGACTCTGCGGATAAGCTCATCTTCACAGGCACGATTTCTCAGAGTGCTGACCAGCATATGATCCTAGGTGGGCGCTTCCGCGCGGATATTGAATCCGCTACCTTCAGCGGTGAAGGCACGACGAGCTTCAACACAGGGCTCAGGCTCACGGGTACAAATGTGATTCAAAGCGGCACGGTGAACGTCAGCGGCATGGATTTCTCAACCAACAGCACCCTCACCGTACTCGGTGGTCGTCTGCACCTGAATGCGGCGAGCTTCGTCGCGGATGCCGAAGGCACGCTCAGGCTAGGCTCGGCTACAGTAGGCAGCTCTGAAGCCAATGTCAGCTTCGCCGACAATATAGAGATAGGGGCTAGCACAATTGCAGGCACGGCAGAGTCACCCACCGTCACGACGATACACACGACGCAGAGCGATAGTGCCGATGCCCTAGCACTGCATATCACAGGAAACATCACCGAGACGACTGGCTCAGTAGGACGCTTGAGCGTCACGGGTGCAGGCTCTCTCACCCTCAGCGGTGACAACAGCTTCACAGGCGGCTTGCACATCGCAGAATCCACCGTCATCCTCGGCTCGACAACGGCAGCGGGTCAGGGCATCATCGAGCTAGCAGGTGGCAGTCTCAATGCAGGCGCACAAGCGATTGAGAACACGGTCAACTACAGCGGCGGCGCACTCTCAGGCATGTCAAGCTTCGCAGGGACTCTGAATGTGAACGCCAATCTCAGCATAAGCGACGCTATATCAGGTACGATCAATATTGCCTCTGGTGTCACCTTAGATCTGGATGGGACCTGGAAGTACAGCAACGCTATAGAGAATGCGGGGACACTCACCTTCGGTGCTGATATGGTCTTGGACATCACAGACGCTGTCTTCACCGAGGGAGCGGATGGACTCTTCACTCTACAGATAGTCAACGGAGAAGGTCTCATCAATACAAACGATTGGCTGACTGGCGAGACCGTGGACAAATCAAATCTCGTTGGCACACTCGCAGGTCGCACATTCACCTACAGCGACGGTGTACTCAGCTACACCATAGACAGCAAAGACTTGACTTGGAATGGAAATGACCTCGACTTGGCTGTAGGTAAAGTGTTCTCCGAGGGTGGGGCATTTGCTGATGGTGACAACATGATCTTCAGCGAAAACGGCATCACAGCCCTTACCGTAACGCAAGAGCTCAGCAGTGGCACTGTCACCTTGAAATCAGGCGCGACTGTCACATCAGAGGCTGCTAGCTACGGTCTCCATATAGATAATCTAAACCTTGAGTCTGGAGCTTCCTTCGACATGGACTCGAATGTCACGGCAAGCATCATTGCGATGGCGGATAACACTACATTGACCATGGCTTCTCTTTCTGAGCTGATCTCAGCTAGCTTGGCTGGGAGCGCGCATCTGATCGTCGAAGACGCACAGGCGACGGGCGCTGTAACGATTGACACGATCACCGGTGGAGCAGACGCAAGCTTATCCATCGCCTTGTCTAGCGATGGTAGTACATTGGAAATGGAGAATTTCACAGGAAATCTTCTAGTGACAGCTGGCAGCATGCATGCGACTACAGCAGATAAGACCGATTTTGCATCCGTAACCCTTGGTTCAAATGCGAGTTACAAAATCACCGATACGCTAGCTCTGTACTCATCCACAGCCCAGGATCTAGGCTACATCAAGGGTGGGGATGATAGCACCCTCATATTATCATTGTCAGGCAGTAGCGATAATTTTGGAAATAGATCAGCAATTCAGCTATCCGACGAGTTTACGGGCTCTCTTGAGATACTCACAGGTACTCTATCAGCATTGTCTTCTACACTGAATGGCGTCAGCTCCATCACACTCCATCATCATACGGGCTTCGCAGGAGATCCGGCAGGATATACCACAAAAACGCTGCACATGGGGGTTGAGATCGTTTCTGGTGCGACTGCCTATGCTCACGTCTGGGGATCAGAGCGTGTGCTAGAGTTGGCTGGAGCACTATCAGGTGATAGCAGCACGACCCTGCGAATGGACGATGGCGGTATCCTAAAGCTCTCTGGTGATATGACGAACTATAGGGGCACTTTGGACATCAGCGGTAACAAAGTGCTCATTGATACGGATGCTACGAATCTCAATAAGATCTCGATGACGGGTAGCTATACACTCGAAGTCACAGGTGGTCATACGGTGAGCACATCTGGTGTAGATAACGGTCTACGCATATACAATAAAAAAAATGATGACACGACGAACTCCGAGACCTTCGCTCAAAATATCATCGTTGGTGCGAATTCTACCCTGACCGACAATGTCTATATTCGTCTCGGACAGGGCACGATCAACGTCTCGGGCGGGGGCACCTACAGCATCGCTGGATTCATGGGCTCTGATCGGGCAGCTGATCATGAATCGAATCTGAATATTGCAGAGAATACCACACTGATCGTCACCAATACGAACGCGTCTAGCTCTGCTAGTGACCTCCCCGCCTTCCTACTGGGGCATTATTCGAACACGAATGGGCATACGGCCGTGTCTGTGAGCGGCAAGCTTGAGCTCAACTCGGGTATATCAAGCTACCATGGAACTGGCACGATCACGATCAACGGTGGCGGCACGCTCACCCTCAACAAAGGGCTCTACGGCATAGACAACGGTAATACTGCAGGTGCAATCAACATTGTCGCAGCGGCGGACTCCACCTTGGAGCTCGGCAACCAAGAGACGGCTTCCAACGCGGGCGTGGTCACTGTCGATGTTGCGGCAGGAGCTACCATAAAGGCTATAGCCGCCAATACAAACGTACTCAACAAGATCGACCTCAGTGGCAATGGCACAGTCACCCTCACAGGCAGCGACAGCGCGACGTCTGTCGTTCTGAACGGTGTACTGGCACAAAAGGAAGGCTCTACGACAGGTCTAAAGTTTGTCAGCACGACAAATCAGAGCTTCACCCTCAACGGGGCGAATAGCTACACAGGCGGCACGATCATCGAGGGAGCTACAGTCACTGCGGGACATGCAGCAGCCTTCGGCACAGGTGGAGGCATCACAGTGACAAGCGGCGCACTCAACATCAACGGTCAAGCCGTGAGCAATGACATCACCGTCAACGGTGGTGACATCTCAGGTCTCTCCGCGTACGCAGGTACGGTGACCTTCAATGCGACAAACACCATCAGCGACACGATCACGGGTAATATCGTCATCACCGAAAGCGGCAGCTTGACTCTGAATGGCGAGTGGGACTTCACATCCGCGATCACGAATCAAGGCACACTCAACATTGGGGCTGGCTTTACACTTGATCTAGAGGGTGCCAGCTTCACCTACTTTGAAGGCAAGTATAGCCTTGATCTCTTTACGGGAAGCAGCACGACCAACTTTGGCACACAGTTTAGCAGCTCCATGCTCAGCGGCGTGACCACAGAGGGCTACGAGTTCAGCTACGAGAACGGTGTCTTATCATACAGAGAGGTGCTACCGACGGAGGGCGACATTATCGTAGCGAACGCAACGGATAAATCTGTCGAGGGTGAGAATATCCAAAACATCATTCTTGAGACATCCAGCTCCAAGGTCTATCTCGGTGGCGGCTTCACACAGCGCCCAGAAGCTAGCATTAGCGGAGGCGGTGAGGTACACATCGCGAGCGGAGAGACGGCAACGCTCAGTAATGCGAATAGCTATACTGGTGACACGCTGCTCGGTGAGGGATCTACGCTCATTGTTGAGCTAGAAGAAGCACTAGGATCGGGAGACATCAAAGCAGGCGCGAATAGTAGCATAGAAATAGCAGCAGGTACCAGCATGAGCAACGACGTCGATCTCGCAGAAGGAGCTAGCCTCCAAGCGGGTGTCCTCACGGTGACGGGTCGCGCTGGTGACACATCCTCAGTCCATGGCACTGAGAGTACTGTAGAGCATGATGCCAGTGGCGTGGGTAGCATTCGCAAGGCCACCATGACCGATGTCAATGTACTTCTCGCGGCCGATGGCACGGGGGAGATTCATGACACCGTCCTTACGAATACAAGAGTGACATTGGGGAACAACTCCAACATGACGATACAGAACAGCATCCAAGGATTCGGCACACGCATTGAGAACAACTCAGCAACCGTGAATCTCATCGACCATACCATGCAGGTATCTACGGCGACTGGAGGCTTAAGCATCGCTGAGAGCCAAGAGATCACGACACTGCAGGGTGCAAAGCACAACATGACAGTGTATACAGTTGATACTGTAGCCGTCGAAAATGTCGTCGCCACTGGCACCTTCACACTCGATGTCGTGCTAGACTCAGCGCAGCACGCGATCTTTATGACCAAGTTCGACGCTGGTGACTTCTTGGCATTCGAGATCGTAGACGTCGCATTGGAGGATATGCAAAAGATCTGGTACCATGATGTCATCATCAACATCTACAACGGGGGCTTGGATCAAGAAGCTGTGACAATCAATCCTCTTGCTATTACAGAACATAATTTAAATGTCGTTTTCTTCATCCCTGAGCCTAGCACAGCGACGCTGAGCCTCCTTGCTCTCGCTGCCCTAGCAGCACGACGCAGGCGCAAGGACGACTAAGCCTAAGTCAAAAATACAGTCAATCTTACAACAAATCCTAGCTTCTCACCTATGTTGCTAGGATTTCTTTTTCCTTAGACATAGAGTAGTTGTGCTGCGCGATTATCAGATTTAAAAATTTATTTAAGCATGATAATGAATCAAATACAGAAAAAGCAGCATTCCTTTAGCTGAGACGCAGCGCTATCTCGCTCAGACCTGCTTCATGGGAAGGAAAAGGCAAGCTTATTTTCAGTCACAATACACGAATTACACTTGCGAGATGCTTGCAGATGTGCTATGAAGGGCGTGGTTTGATCGTTCATCTTCAAAAATTGGACTCAAGCACTCATCAACTGAGCTTTACACAGGTCATGAGCTCAGCTGGGCAAGTATGGTACAATCCCATCACTGTGTCGCAACCGTAAAGGAGCTCGCCCATCACAGGCGATAGCCCGAGTCGGAAAACCAGCATGATCCACCCCCATATTCACACAACGCGTATCGGCGCACACCGATGATGCAACAAGCATGATACAGCCCAATCCCCTCACCAAGACGGTCTCCACCCCACGCCCATTGCTCCGCAACAACATTCGCGCCGCGCTGAGGCGAGAAAGACTCGCATGGCGCATGCTGATGCTAACGCTCATTGTCCTGCTAGGCATGCTCGCAGCCCTACAAATGGAGCTCTCATGGACACAGGGGCAGTACCGCTTATTGAGCAGTACGAGCTCCACGACTCTGGATCGTGCTATAATCGCCCCACAGATCACGAGCACGACAGCTGAGCCCCCAGTCGAGAGTGAGCAAAAGCTGCTTGAGGTCAACACGCTGCCCGAGACACCTCCTCCGGCTCCTGCGCTGCCCCCTCTCGCTCAGAGCTTCAAGCTAGACCCCATCGAGGTGCCCGAGCTCAATCTACCCGCACCGCCACCGACAAGCAGAGACGAGCTCGCCATCGTTGAAGATGACTTCGCCCCCGAGACAAGCCTAGTCCAAGAACCGCGCAAAAGCACAGCTTCGCAAGCACGCAGTAAAACGCAGCCTGCACCGCGTCAACAACAATCTCGTCGCCTTGCCCAGCAAGCCAAGCCTCAGAAAAAGGCCGCAAAGAGCTCCTCCTCCTCGGGTATAGTCAGCAAGACCTTGCCCCGCTACCGATCCGCCCCCAAGCCCCCCTACCCCCGCAGCTTGCGCGCGCGACAAGTAGAAGGCAGCGTGCGCGTGCGCATTGCCGTGAGTGCAAAGGGGAAGCCAACGCAGGTCAGCATTCTCGCCACGAGTGGGTACAGAGAGTTTGACAGCACCGCGAGAAGCTGGATTATAAGCCGCTGGAGCTTTGTACCCGCCACGCAAAATGGACGCGCCATAGCCTCGAGCGTGACGACGCGTATCCATTTTACGCTGCACAGCTGATGAGACTTGCCTCTGCGTGACTGGGCTGTTATAATATGAGCTGTGAAGACAGCCTCCCTCTTACCCGCCCTTCTCCTTAGCGCATGCGTCCTCATGATGCTGCAAGCATGCACACAATCGCAGCAATCATCGCCTTCCCCTACTGCCTCACTGGGACATCAAGGAGTCATGCCCTCTCAGCTCTGCTACCTCGACCATGTTGCACCCGAGGTGCAGGTAGATCTGATGTATGCAGGGCACGACAACTTTGTAGGTCGCCCAATTGCTGGCTATACAGGCAAGCGCGCCATCCTGCGCTGCGATGTGGCATGGGCGCTTCACCGAGCTGCACGAGAATTTTCCCAACTGGGCTACAAGATTCTCCTACGCGATGCCTACCGCCCCCACAGGGCTCTCGCCGATATCGCTGCATGGGCAAAAACAGATGATCAGAAAATGAAAGCTCGCTACTACCCGCGCATCAGCAAAGCCCAAATCCATGGAGATCGCTACATCGGAGATATCTCTGAGCACAGCTATGGCATAGCTGTTGACATCACCTTGCTAGATACTCGCACGGGTAAAGCTCTCGACATGGGAGGACCCATTGACTTTCTCGACCCAAGCTCAGCTACAGCCTACAGTGGTCCCCATATCTCCTCTGCGGCACAAAAGAATCGTGCCATGCTCCTCTCTATCATGAGCAAGTATGGTTTTAAAAACTACGAAAAGGAATGGTGGCACTATTGGTACAAAGCAGCACCAGCCCCTTGGATGCGCTATGATTTCGCACTCAATGATCATATGATCACTCCCTAGCTCAGCAGTGCTCTCTGCTCCGATCAAAGTCGTCTGCTAGGTGGGGACTGCTCTTCAAGAGGGCTTCTCGTTGATATCACACTCTATACTTGACTCAGGGGCAGGGCTAGCGCACAATACAAGCCATGAGTGCCCCTAGCGCAGGAAAAAAAATCAACGTACGCCGCCCCGAGATCATGAACAAGGTCGCGGGCATCGTCAGCTCGCACTACGACAGCAGGCTTGTCGACAGCATCGCCTTGACTCGCAACTACTATCATAGAGGCAACACGGAGATACACCTCGCCTCTTCCTTTGGCTTTTGCGACGGGGTGCGCCGCGCCATCGACCTCGCCTACGCGACGCGCGAGATGTTCCCCACCGAGCGCATCTGGCTCATCGGAGAGATCATCCACAATCCCGCTGTCAATGCACACATGGACGCACTAGGGCTACAACGTCTCACGTGGCAGGCGAACTCCCCAGACTATGACCAGATGGAGGCGGGCGATGTGGTCATCATCCCCGCCTTTGGGGTCACGGTAGGCATGCGCAAGATTTTTGTGGAAAAGGGGCTTCAAATCGTAGACACCACCTGCGGCAATGTCGTACGCGTCTGGCAAAAGGTCAAGTCCTACGCGAGGCGTGGCATCACGAGCATCATCCACGGCAAGAGCAAGCATGAGGAGAGCATGGCCACGGCCTCCCACTCACGCGGGGATGCGGGCAAGGGGAAATTCCTCATTATCTTCGATGAGAAAGAGGCTCTGCAGCTCGCCTCCTACATACGAGGAGAGCAGAGCACAGCTGACTTTCTTAGGCATTTCAAGGGGGCTTATTCCGTCGGCTTTGATCCCGAAAAAGACCTCCGCGTCATAGGCATGGCGAATCAAACCACCATGCTCAAGGACGAGACCGCACGCATCCAAAACATCCTGCGCGAGGCCGTCAAGCTCCGCGACGGTGACACGAGTCACTTTCATGTCTGCGACACCATCTGTGGTGCCACGCAGGATAGACAGAATGCACTCTTTGAGTTGCTCGACAAGGAGCTTGATGCCATGTTCATCGTCGGCGGCTACAACAGCTCCAACACCACACACCTTGCCCACATCGCCGCAGAGCAGCTCCCCACCTACTTTGTCAAATCAGCTGACTGCATCCTAGATCTCACACGCATCCGCTGCTTTGATCTCAAGGGCAAGCAGGAGACCGAGCAGGCATTCCTCCCCGAGGCCGCGCAGCATGATCGCATCTGGCGCATCGGCATCACGGCGGGCGCGTCCTGCCCTGCCAACGTCATCGAGCAGGTCATCGAGCGACTGCTCGCGCTGCGCGACGCCGAGAATTGAGCTCTGGCAGAGCTTCTCATTGACTTTCATCCTCAAAAGAGGTATAACCCTCCCACTCATCCCCATGGCTATTCGTAAAAACAACACCATACGCCGCAAAGTAAAAAACTGGACAGCAGCCGACTCCGCCGACCTCTACGGCGTACGCGACTGGAGCAACGGCTTCTTTGACATCTCACGCACAGGAGACGCCACCGTACAGCTGCGTGACGATGATGGCTCAGCCAAGGATATACGACTAGCCTCCATCATGAAGGGGCTCACCGATCGCGGGACGAATGCTCCCATCCTGCTGCGCTTCCCCGACCTGCTGCGCGAGCGCATAGATGAGCTCAACGAGAGCTTTGCCAAGGCCATCAGTGATGTCAACTACCAAGGAGTCTACCGCGGAGTCTACCCTGTCAAGGTAAACCAGCAACGCCAGATTGTCGAAGAGATCGTCACCTACGGCAAGCGCTACCACTACGGGCTTGAGGCGGGCTCCAAGCCCGAGCTCATCGCCGCCATCGCCCACATGTCCGACCCTGAGGCCTTTCTGATGTGCAATGGCTACAAGGATGATGAGTTCATTGACCTCGCACTCATGGCGCAGAGCATGGGGATTAACATCTACCTCATCCTCGAGATGCCCAACGAGCTGCCCGCCATCCTCGCGCGCGCACGCCGTCTCGGCATTGAGCCCAATCTCGGCGTGCGCGTGCGTCTCGCCGCCAAGGGCTCGGGCAACTGGAGCGAATCCGCAGGTGACAAATCCGTCTTTGGTCTCAACACGGCACAGGTCATCAACGTCGTCGATCACCTCAAAGAGCAAAACATGCTCCACTGCCTCAAGGTACTCCACTACCACCAAGGCTCACAAATCCCGAATATCTCAGTGATACGCGAGGGACTCACCGAGGCCTGCCGCATGTACATTGACCTCATCCGCGAGGGAGCGCCCATGGGCACGCTTGACATGGGTGGTGGACTAGCAGTTGACTATGATGGCTCACAGACCAATTTTCACTCATCTTGCAACTACTCCATCGCCGAGTACGCGCGCGACGTCGTTGAGATCGTCGGAGAGATGTGTACCAAGTACGAGATAGCCCACCCCACCCTCGTCACCGAGTCGGGGCGCGCCGTGAGTGCCTTTCACTCCGTGCTCGTCTTTAACATCCTTGATGTCACGAGCGCACCGGGCAGCGAGACGGCCATCCCCATCCTCCCTCCCGAGGCGAGTGAGATCCTCAAGGCCCTCGATGAGACACAGCGCATGATCTCCAATAAGAATCTTCAGGAGTGCTA
>CAYJJA010000026.1:0-21910 GCA_964370355.1 uncultured Akkermansia sp.
CAAGTCTATGCCAAAGAGCGCGTAAACTGCGGCGGCCTCACCATCATCGACGGCCGACGCATCAGCTACGCGCGTGTCAACCCCGCCGCTGCACGCGAAATCCTCATCCGCGACGCCATCCTCGACGACAAGCTCAAGGACAAGAACGCCCCCTACCTGCGTCACCTCCGCAAGATGAAAGAAGAGGTCAAGGACATCGAGGCGAAGCTACGCCGCCGCCACCTGCTCTGGTGCAGCGAAGGCGTTTTTGCCTTCTTCCACCGCATCCTCCCCGCTGACATCACCAGCGCCAAGGCCCTGCAACGCTGGCGCGACCGCGAGGAGAAGAAGAACAAGAAAATCCTCTTCATCCCCCGCGACGAATGCGTCTACCCAGGGGAAGACAACGTCCCCAAAGAATTCTACCCCGACGAGGTCCACATCGCCAGCGATCCGAAGACACGCTACCCCGTCTACTACAACCACGACCCCGGAGCCCCCGACGACGGCATCACCTTGGGCGTGCATATCGACCAGCTTGCCGACTTCCCCGACTACCTGCTCGGCTGGAACATCCCCGCCCACCTCCAGCACCGCGCCGAGATCCTGCTGCGCCTGCTGCCCAAGGACGTGCGCCTCTTTATCCAGCCCCTCGGGCAGACCGCCGAGGACTTCGCCGAGCACTGGTATGACCGCGCCCCCGATAGACCCATCGAGCAGGCTCTCGCTGAGTTCGTCATGCAGCGCACCGGTGGGGAAAAGCTCTGCCACGCCCGCCAATTCGAGGGCGCGCCCAGCTTTTCCCAAAAACTCCTCCCTGAGAACGTCACCAAGATCTGGGTCTACGATGAGAAGAACAAAGAACTCGCCTTCGGCAGCGACATCGCCGCCCTCCGCGACAAGCTGCAAAGCTACGGCCAAAGCCGCTTTGAAAAGCAGGCCGCCCGCGAGCAGAAAAAACACTTCTCCGACAGCCCCATGACGCGCTGGGACTGCGGAGATCTCCCCATCCAGCTCCCCGTCGGTGCCGCCATCGGCTATCCCGCCCTCTGCGAGGAGAGCGAGCGCGCCGTCAAGGTGCAGGTCTTTACCGACCCCACCGAGGCCGCCCTTGCGCATCGCCAAGGCATCATACGCCTCGCCCTGCTGCGCCACGGCGACTTTGTCAACCACTTCCGCAAATCGCAAAAACTCCCCATCCACGACATGGAAGAGCGTATGTCACTGAGCACCCTAGGCAGCATGCCCAAGACCAATATCCCCGAGCTCATCAGCTGTGCTATGGAGGGTGCCATGCACCTCGGCAGCCATCCCATCCTTATGGGCGAGTGCAAGCTCCCCCGCAGTGCCGAAGAATTCGACCGCTGCTGCCTCCTGCTCCGTGAGAAGCTCTACGACATGCTCAAAGGCCCGCTCGCGCGCCTCTGGACACGCCTCGTGGAGACTGACAAAGCCCTACGTCTCTACACCCTCACCGCAGGGAAAGAGCGCTTTGGCGCGCCCATCGCCGAGGAGCTCCAGCGTCAGTGGCACTTCCTCACCCGCCCGCACTACCTCAGCAGTGCAGGCTACGCGCGACTCAACGACCTCGATCGCTACCTGCGCGGCATCCTCGAGCGACTCAAGCGCATCAAGGAGCAACCTGCCGCCCGCGAGCTCGACCGCATCCAGCAGCTCAACGACGCCATAGGCTATTACTACAGCCTCCCCGAGCTCATCGCAAATCGCGACAAGGGCAAGCCCATCCCTCCAGCACTCCTTGCCTACGGCTACATGATAGAAGAGTACCGCTTGAGCCTCTTTGCCCCTGCGCTTGCTATGAAGGGGCGTGCCTCTGCGAAAAAACTCGCCGACAGCCGCCCCTTTTAATTGTCATTTTGCCACGCTCTTAGATGGGTCAAGTGCTTATCGAATTTGATAAGCATTCTAATCTTGTATTTTGTTCAAAATTTTAAAAAAATAAAGTTGCACAGGAAGACTTAAAATATGCTTGTTATTTTTTGTTTTTATGTTAGCTTTTAATCATACCCATTTTGTGTAATAATATGAAAAATTTTTATAAAATACAGCCTTTACTTCTTTCTTGTAGTTTGTTATACGGAATTGTCAATGAAGCACATGCGCAGCGTACAGCCATGGGCTACGCAGGCACTTCACGACCTACTGATGGAAGGATTGTGGCGACCAATGATAGCCTTCCCCATTTGGTTGCACAAGAAATCGCCAAGCAAGGTCCCAATGCGAACCTGAACCACATTGATGTAAGCCAAGTAAGCTACTTTGGGCAGCTCTTCAAAGATAAAATCTTCAACGGTGATATCTCGAAATGGGATGTCAGTAATGGAGACAATCTAGGCGAGATGTTCCGCAATTGCTCCTTCAATGGCGATATTTCGAATTGGAATGTGAGCAAGGCGACGAACATGGGCGAGATGTTCATGGATTCTAAGTTTAACGGCGATATCTCCAAGTGGGACGTGGGTAATGTGCGTGGCATGATACGCATGTTTGAGAGATCGCCCTTCAATCGTGATATTTCCAAGTGGAATGTCAGCAAGGTGACGAATATGGGAGCCATGTTTGCGCATACACCTTTCAACCAAGATATCTCCAAATGGGATGTGAGCAATGTGTGGGCCATGGACTACATGTTTGCGGGCACTCCCTTTAATCAGGATATCTCCGCATGGACTCCCTACTCCCTCGAAAATATGAACTATATGTTTGCGGGAAGCAAGTTTCAGGGCGATATCTCCTCCTGGCCGATCGGACCCAAAGTCCGAAAAAATGAGGTTTTCCAAGGAGTGGATCGCTCCAAGGTCGTGATCAAGCCTGTCGATAATGAAGCGCTCAAGAAATTGGCCTTAAAGCCCGTGAAGGCGACCAATGAGACCCTGTCCTCACTCATACGCAGACAGATCGCTCTCTTTGGCAACAAGGCAGATCTGAATCACATTGATGTGAGTGAAGTCACGGCGATGGGGAGGCTCTTTGAGGGGAGCGACTTCGACGGCGATATCTCCAAGTGGGACGTGAGTCGTGTGGGCAGTATGAGTGAGATGTTCAAGAATTCGAAGTTCAACGGTGATATCTCCAAGTGGAATGTGGGCTCTGTGTGGAATATGAATGAGATGTTTCAGGGCTCCGTCTTCAACGGGGATATCTCGAAGTGGGATGTTCGCAATCTGGGGACATGCTTTCACATGTTCCAAGACTCACAATTTAATGGTGATATCTCTGAGTGGCACCTTGCGCGTGTGTATGACATGAACCACATGTTTAGGAACTCCAAGTTCATGGGCGACATCTCCTCATGGAATATAGCGCATGTGGGCAAGCGCAACGGCTTGTTTGAAAATGTCGATCGCCCTGCAGATTATACCATAGCCCCCCCTGGTAGCAAGAAGAAGCCCAAGAATGGCTCTACCACCAGCACGAGTAATGAGCGTGGAGGAGATGACAAGCCAGAGCAGAGGCCTATCGTGCCGAAGGAAGAGCCCATCCTAGCCACCAATGAGAACATCGCAATGATTGTCTCTCGCGAGATCGCCCGATTGGGGAATAATGCCAATTTGAACCATGTGAAAGTCTCTCGTGTCACCAACATGAACGGACTCTTTGCCAATAGCGCCTTTAATGGGGATATCTCCGAGTGGGATGTGCGCCGTGTCGTCACGATGGATCGCATGTTTGATGGAGCGTCCTTTAATGGAGATATTTCTAAATGGAAGCCCTTCAGTCTGCGCAACATGGGAGGTATGTTCCGCAACGCTCGTTTTAATGGGGATATCTCGAGGTGGAATGTCTCGAAGGTCGAGTACATGAACTCTCTCTTTGAAGGTACAACTTTTAATGGTAATATATCTGCATGGAATGTCTCACGCGTCAAAGACATGTCCTATATGTTCAAGAACTCTACCTTCAACAAGAGTATAGCTAGGTGGGATGTCTCGCGTGTCACGAATATGTATGCTATGTTCTGCAACGCTGCCTACAACAAGCCTCTGGGATCTTGGAATGTAGGAAGTGTGCGGGATATGACCTATATGTTCCAGAGATCGGCGTTTAACCAAGACATCTCAGCGTGGAATGTGAGCAACGTTGTCAAGATGGGCTACATGTTCCATCACAGCAAGTTCAAGGGGAATCTCGCACGCTGGAATGTGCGTCGAGTGGAGAATATGGACTCTATGTTTGCCGACTCGCAGTTCAACGGTGATATCTCTCGTTGGAATGTGGCGAATGTTTTGAATATGAATTATATGTTTGCAGGTTCGCGCTTCTCCAAGGATATCAGCAAGTGGAGGATATCTCCGAATGCAAGCAAGGTTGACATGTTTAAGGGGGTGAGGTTTACCACAGAATAGTTGAGTTGACCGCCCCCTAGTGGGCAGTTGCTCATGGCAGCGAGGCACGCAGCTTTGTACTAGGAGGTGCGTGCTTCGCTGTGGAGAAGCAGATTATACGATGCTCTCAAAATTGGGCTTGAGGGGATGAGCCCAAGCTTATCTCAGCGCGAGTAGAGCATATTTCTTCTCCTGTAGCTAGTATAACAAAATGCGATGAATCTATACTCTCGCTGAAATACATTTTTCATTGGACATCGAGCAAGAAATAGCTTATAGTCATTACCAATACATGCTCTCACTCGCCTATAGAAGCCAAAAATCCCTCATCAATCACCTCGCTGGGCAGGCCCTCGCCCTCTCCCGCGAGATAGCGGAGAGCAGTCTTGTAGAGCACGAAAATACACTTTCTCAGGCACTTAAGGTTTTGACTCACAATAGGCGCGTGTTGCTCCTCGGTCGCGAGAATAGCGGGAAGTCCACCCTGCTCTCCGCCCTCATCAACGAGCCTCTCATCCCCAAAGTCATCTCACGCGAGCGCGTCATTCGCTGGCGCACGACTGCCTGTGAGCCCGAGAGCTCACCTGCACGCTATCTGATGCGCGATGATCTGGCGAGCCTTGAGTTCATCGACACCACCGATCATCTCCTCACAGGAGTCGTCGAGCGGCTCCCTGAGCTCGTCGCACAGAGCGATATTGCCATTGCTGTCGTCAATAGCCGTGATTTGGAAGATGCCGACTTTTGGATCATGCTGCGCGATCTACTGGCACTGGAGACTCGCTGCCAATTTGCCATCGTCCCCACGCATATCGACACCCTTGATGCCAAGCAGACGCTGCGTCTCAAAGGAGCTATCCAAGATGGTATCCATGATTACGTGAAGACGCCTATTCCCTACTTCCCGCTTGATACGCGCGAAGAGAGCGATGAGCTCACGCGTCTCAATGCCTACATACAAGAGATTCTCGACGGCGAGCAGGGCATGCACCGCGACCTCGTCGAGGCATCCAATGCCTGTCAAGCACTCCTCCAAAAGCAGGCGAATGTCCTCCAGTCGAGGCAAGCCGCGCGTAGCGCGGACACGGGCTTTTTGCGCAGCGTAGACGAGGAGATTAATCGCTTTCAAGAGCGTCAACTCGCCGGAGTAGAGCCTCTCATTGAGAGCTATGTGAATGACCTCCAAGAGATATCTGAGGATATAGAGGACGAGCTCAGCGGCTATTTCGGCAGTCTCTTCATCCCTTCTGACCTGCTGGTTTATGAGCGCGTCGCGCCCGAGATTGAGGCCGAGTACTATCTCCAGCTCAATGCGGCTCTGCTCGAGCGTCAGAAAGACTCCGACCAGCAGTTTCTCCTCGCCTGCAAGAGCCACTGGACGAGCGTCGAGGAGCGCATGCGAGAGACTCTGCATTGCAATATCAGCAGTTTTCAATCTGGTAAATTGCTCCATGAGCTCGCCGAGCTCCACCGTCAGCTCTTTCATACCGTGTACGAAACATTGCAGCAAAATCAATTCCGCCACAAGCTACACTCCATGCTCACCCCGCTGATAGCCAAGATCTACCCCCTCTTTATCCTCATCTGCTTGATGACAGCCGTCGCTGGGGGCTTGGGCTTCTATGAGTATCACTTTTTTGGGCTTCTCTGTATCATCGCAGCGGGATTCTTCTGGCTGCTGGCTTCTCTCGTGCAGCAGCTTAATATACGAGCCACGAGCAGGGCTCTCAAGGCATTGCTCATTGAGGTGAATCACAGCATCAGCCAGCCTCTCGCTTCTGCTCTAGCCGAGCTCGTGCTCTCGCGCGTCGCTGCCTACCGCCAGCTCTATAAGGAGCCCCGTGAGCTGCTCGTCGAGCAGGAGAAAAAGCTCATCCCCCTTATGCAAGAGCAGCGTAAGCTCTACCAGCAGTTCTGCGCCCTGCGCCGTATGTTTTAAACATAGCCTCCTCTTTTTTTATCTTTTAAGACTCTACTGATGAATACACCCCAGCTTTTTACATTGCAACAAGACGAGCTCCGCATCGTCATCAGCGACTACGGCGCGCGCCTCCTCTCCGTGCAGCTTGGTGGCGAGGAGCTGCTCTATGGTCCCAAGGACTGCGATGCGATGCTCGCAGATCGCTGCTACTGCGGTGCGATCTGTGGACGTGTAGCGAATCGTATCGAGGGTGGGCGCGCTACCCTGAGCAATGGCGTCGAGCTAGAATTGCCCCTCAACAATGGAGGCAATCACCTCCATGGTGGGCTACGCAGCTTCTCCGATCAGCTGTGGCGTGTCGAGTCGCATAGCGAGAGTCACCTAGAGCTCAGCCTTTGCTCTCCCGATGGAGACGAGGGCTATCCAGGTGAGGTGCAGCTGCGAGCCTGCTACAGCCTCGTGGGCAATAGCCTCAGCCTTGATCTCAAGGCGCACTCCGATGCACTCACCCTGCTCAATCTCACCCATCATGCCTACTGGAATCTCAGCCAGCAGAGGGAAGTCCTCCAGCACGAGCTGCGCGTCTCGGCTCAGCAGTATACGCCCATGGTGGAGAATATCCCTACAGGAGAAATCGCACCAGTAGCAGACACCCTCTTTGACCTCCGCGAGCCCGTGCTGCTGGCAACGCGCATGGGAGAGGGCACATCACTCCCCCTAGGCTATGATGACAACTACTGCCTCACAGCATCAGACACAGAGCCCCAAGTCGAGCTGCGAGCTGGCGCGCGACGGCTGCGACTGTGGACAGACGCGCTGGGTCTACAGGTCTATACAGGCTACTATCTGCCCGACCCCTTTGGTGGGGTAGCACTCGAGCCCCAGAGCTACCCCGATGCCCCGCATCACGCGCACTTCCCCAGCATAGAATTGGCAGCTGGCGAGCCCTATCATCGTCGCATGATCTGGGAGTTTGCCTGATTGCTATCACGGCATCCTACAAGACAAGGGTGAGCTCGACTGTGAGCCCACCCTTAGCAGAGACAAAAAGACGAGAGCGCTTGCGAGCTGCTCGTCAGCTCACAAGAATAATTCTGCGCCCTGCTGCGCCGCCTGTTTTGATCATGCGCTCCCTCAGATACGTGCTGTTTTGAGGCAGAAAAAAAGAGAGAGCTCATCAGTGAGCTCTCTGTGTGGTGTCTGTAGCTTGTAATGACGGGGGAGTCTCGCCTAAAGCTAGGCTGTCTCCACGATGCAAAAGTAGGGTCTAGTACATGGGGGCGGAGAATAATACTTTCACATCGGGAATTGAGGCTTTTCTTTCCCCTGTGACATCATTATATGTAGTAAATACAGCTGTAGCTGTAGCACTCCTTGGGTCAGTAAATGTTAGAGTAAGGTTTATTGTACGGCTACCCGAACTGGGGTTAAATGGGTCGTTATCAAAAAGTTGCTCAGCTGTTTCCAGCTCTGCATGAGGTGAGTCTGCACTCGGTAAGGTGATCCATTTAAAAGTAGCACTCGTGACGGTCAAAGCATCCAAGATGAACGTTGATGTAAAAGTTCCTTCACTTTCAGTAGTGGGTACCATGTCGAGTTCAGGGTAACTTCCGTCTTCAGTAACTTCCCCTTTTTCACCTTCTAGCATGAGTGTGACGGTATAAGGCTCAAGCAAATTTGCTGACTCTTCTGAGCTGGAGTCGGAGGAGCTTGATGAGCTTGAGCCTCCACATGAGGAGAGGGTGAGCGTAGTCATGCAGGCTGCGGCTATAAAGGCGCATGGGATGAGTTTTGATATTTTCATATGGGATGTATGTTGTGTTGAGTATGAGGGTAAGTCTCATTATAGCAGAGATACAGCAGCCTACAAGTTTTTTCTGAAAGCGGGCTAGCTAACAAAATAGGGATGTGCCTCTAGGAGAAAATGCTGCCAAGCGCGAAAAAATGAAGCAAGCTCTAGCAGTAGTTCTGCGCCCTGCTGCGCCGCCTGTTTTGATCATGCGCTCCCTCAGATACGTGCTGTTTTGAGGCAGAAAAAAAGAGAGAGCTCATCAGTGAGCTCTCTGTGTGGTGTCTGTAGCTTGTAATGACGGGGGAGTCTCGCCTAAAGCTAGGCTGTCTCCACGATGCAAAAGTAGGGTCTAGTACATGGGGGCGGAGAATAATACTTTCACATCGGAAATTGAGGCTTCTCTTTCCCCTGTGGCATCATCTATAGTAAATAGAATTGTAGCTGTAGCACTCCTTGGGTCAGTAAATGTTAGAGTATAGTTCATCGTACGTCTACCCGCCTTGCCGTCATCCTCATCAGTATATTCCTCAATTGTTTCCAGCACTCCATGAGGTGAGTCTGCACTCGGTAAGGTGATCCATTTAAAAGTAGTACTCGTAACGATCATATCATCCGAGATGAACGTTGTTGTAAAAGTACCTTCCGTTTCCGTATTGGGCACCATATCGAATATAGGGTAACTTCCGTCTTCAGTATATTCCCCTTCTTCACCTTCTATCATGAGTGTGATGGTATAAGGCTCAAGCAAATTTGCTGACTCTTCTGAGTTGGAGTCGGAGGAGCTTGATGAGCTTGAGCCTCCACATGAGGAGAGGGTGAGGGTGCCCGCGCAGAGAGCTGCAATGAGGGCGCATGGGATGAGTTTTGATATTTTCATATGGGGGATGTATGTTGTGTTGAGTATGAGGGTAAGTCTCATTATAGCAGAGATACAGCAGCCTACAAGTTTTTTCTGAAAGCGACGTATCTAACAAAATAGGGGTGTAGCTCTAGGAGAAAATGCCGCAAAACTCCAAGAATACAAAATGAAGACTTGTCGGCAGTATTACGATCCTGTAGAGTAGAGGACGAATAACCGTATAGCAGATATGAAAAAAATCATTCACATCACATTCCTCTTGCTCGCCGGCATCGCGCTGGCCATTTACTTTTATCTGCCTCGATCCGGCACCAGTGAGCTTGTGATTGCCAAGCTTGATGTGCCAGAATCCCAAACATGGAAGATGGGCTTGGGAGACATGGATCTCGCATCGAGCAGTGAAGGCGGGATGTATCTGATGAAGTCTCTGAGTGGTGGCTTCGAAGTCACCTTGACCCCAGAGGGGGAGGGAGCACGTCTGAGTGTGCAGCCTACGTCGGAGGCAACGCTCGATCATCCCCCCGCCTTTATCTCCGGTATATCCTATGATCTGCGCCAACAGGATGATCTGAGAATCAAACACTCGGATGGGCATGTGAGTGCGCACCCACGCTTTGAGCTCATCGTTGAGGTGACCATCATCGAGAGGTTCGTTTTACCACACAAGCTACGCTATGTGTGGAATCTGATGTATGATAGCGACAGCAAGCAGCTAGGCCAGCTCAGTAGCGGCGGACTGAGTGTAGAAAAAAGCTACCGCAGCCTCCCCTTGGCTCATCTCGTCAGCAAGAGCGACTCTATCCAAGGTGAAGAGCTCACAGAGCTATGCCTGACTCGCTCGGTGGATGAGGCGGGCAAGCTCGTGCCCCAGAGTCCCCAGCAGCCTTGCGCCTCATCTCGTGTCGCGCTCCTTCGCATGGAAGGGGGAGGGAGCTACTCCAAGAATTGGTATGGACTGGTGCGGGATTATTATCGTGCCTACTCGAAGCAGCCTGAGGCATCCCCCGTCGCGCTCCTAGGAGAATTAACGACGAGAGCGGGGGGAGTACTCGAAGATATTCGTGTTCTAGGTTCCTTAAAGACTCGACTGCGTGCCGCGGTGCAGCATGGCACGCCCGCGCGTCTCCTGACCCTCGCATGGAGGAAGACGAGTCAGATCAATCCTGACAAGGAAGCGGCACTGAGCCTCTCAGAGGATGGTGAGAAGCTGCGCTACAGCTACGCGGCTCCCCTGCTCGGCTCGGACGCACGCCTTCCGCTCATGAGTATGAGTATGAATGCTCCGCGAAAAGATAGCAACGATGATCGATGCCAAGTGACGCGTCAGGCTTGGAACGCAGTTCCCGCCTCATGGGGATGGAAGGGCGTGAAGCGCGTCTACTCTCAGACGCTCATTTTCGAACGTTATCAGGTGTCCTCCTTGGTGGCGACATCCGAGTGGAAATGGGAGACCGCCCGCCTCCATATCATCACAGCCTTTGAGGATGAGAAGGGGCAGATCTATGAGCTGACTTGGGTGCCTGAGTCCTGAGACTTTTTGAGGGCTCGAGGACTAGATCGTGATCTCGTAGACCTCGAGCTCAAGGACGCGCCCCTTTTCCGTGATGAGCTGCTTATCCTTCTCGATGAGCACGCCCTGAAAGGAAAGGGGGATTTTTTTGCTCACCGTATTGCGCCAATTCTGAATACAGCGTAGCTAATAAAGTAGGGATGTAGCTCTAGGGGAAAATGACGCCAAAGCCTCACAATACAAAATGAAGACTTGAGAGCAGCATTCTGATCATGTAGAGTAGAGCTAGAATAACTGTATGGCAGACATGGAAAAAATCATTCTCTCAACATTCCTCTTGCTCGTGGGCATCGCGCTGGGCATTTTCTTTGATCTGCCTCGAGTCAGCACCCGTGAGCTCGTGATCGCCAAGCTCGATGTGCCAGAACCTCAAACATGGGAGACGGAGTTGGGAATTGGGGAAGGAACATCTAGCAGAGAAGGCGGGTTGTATCTGGATAAGTCTCTGGGTGGTGGCTTCCGAGTCAGCTTGACCCCAGAGGGGGAGGGGGCACGTCTGAGTGTGCAGCCTACGTCCAAGGCTGAGCTCGACCACTTCCCCGCCTTTCTCTCCTCTATTTCCTATGATTTTCGCCGACTGGATGATCTGAGAATCAAACACTCGGATGGGCATGTGAGTGTGCACCTACGCTTTGAGCTCATCGTTGAGGTGACGGTCATCGAGAGATTAGTTTCACCGCACAAGCTACGCTATGTGTGGGATCTGATGTATGATAACGACAACAAGCAGTTCGGTAAGCTCGGTGTTGGGGGCTTGTGGGCAGAAGACAGCTATCGCAGCCTCCCCTTGGCTCATCTCGTCACCAAGTGCGACTTTATCCCAGATGAAGAGCTCACAGAAGTATGCCTGACTCGCTCGGTGGATGAGGCGAGCAAGCTCGTGCCACAGAGCCCCCAGCAGCCCTGCGTCTCATCGCGTGTCGCCCTCCTTCGCATAGAGGGGAATGCGTCCCACCCAGGGCGTTGGGATCAATTGGTGAGGGATTATTATCGTGCCTCCCATAGCCAGCCTGAGGCATCGCTCGTCGCGCTCCTAGGAGAATTAACGACGAGAGAAGGGGGTGTTCTCGAAGATATTGATATCAGTGGTGAGACTCGACTGCGTGCCGCGATGCTGCATGGCAGCCCCGCGCGCCTCCTGACCCTCGCATGGAGGAAGACGAGTCAGATCAATCCTGACAAGGAAGCGGCACTGAGCCTCTCAGAGGATGGTGAGAAGCTGCGCTACAGCTACGCGGCTCCCCTGCTCGGCTCGGACGCACGACTTCCGCTCATGAGTATGAGTATGAATGCTCCGCGTGAGGATAGCGACGATGATCGATGCCGAGTGACGCGTCAGGCTTGGAGCGCCGTTCCCGCCTCATGGGGATGGAAGGGCGTGAAGCGCGTCTACTCGCAGTCGCTCATTTTCGAGCGTTATGACACGCCCTCGTGGGAGCTCAAGTTGAGGTGGATGACCGAGCGCCGCCATGTCATCACTGCCTTTGAGGATGAGAAGGGGCAGATCTATGAGCTGACTTGGGTAGAGGAGTCCTGAGACTTTTTTGAGAGCTCGAGGGCTAGATCGTGATCTCGTAGACCTCGAGCTCAAGGACACGCCCCTTTTCCGTGATGAGCTGCTTATCCTTCTCGATGAGTACGCCCTGAAAGGAGAGGGGGATTTTTTTGCTCGCCGTATTGCGCCAATCGACAGGGTAGACGAGCTTCTTGTAGCCGAGCTGCTTGGCAATGGCGATAGCACCGCCGACCGCCTCGCGGCCGTAGTAGTGGCCGTGCGAGCCCTTCTTGGTCCAAATGCCAATTTCTGGCACCTCGTCTTGGAGGTGATGGAGGCCGACCAGCCCGATGAACTCCTCGTCCGCCTTGGTCGTAGCGACATAGATCGAGGTGATCTTGTCCTCGTGCTCCTTCATGGACTGGGTGATGAAGTCGACGGAGTCAGAGAGACTCTCGGGGACTTCCGGCTGCATGAAGACATTGACCTCCTCAGTGAATTCTTTATAAATGACCTCCGTGTAGTCGAGGCTGAGTGGGCGGAGGATGAGGCGATCGGTTTCCATGTTCATATAGAGCTAAAATGTGACGCGCAGTGTATCACGCCTCTGCCCTACACTCAAGATTAATAATTATCTTGCGGCGAGCTCAGCGAGTCGCTGCCATGCCGCGGGCGTGACACCCTGCTTCTCCAACTGGACGCGGAGTAAAACAACCTGTGTAATGAGCTCTGCGCTCGGTCCTGCGTCTTGAGTATAGGGATCTAGGGGCTCGCCTATCCATTCTTCCTCGTTGCTGAATTGCATCTCGCCCGAGAGGGCTTTGATGACCGCAGCGAGCAAGGCTGCAGAGTTCTGCTGATGCAGCGTGCGAAACAAGAGCGAGAATAGCTCCTCAGCCGAGCTCGCATGCGCCTGTCTGTCATCAACCACACATTGCTGCACCAGCTCCTTCAAGAGCGCAGGTCCATGCTCATCATAGTCATTCTTCACGAGCGAGGCGAGGGGGAGGAGTAGATCATCTGGAAAGCGGAGGAAATGGCACTCCGCGTAGTGTACCACGGCCTCAAAGCCGCAAAAGCCATGACGCAGCGCCCAGAGCAGGGCGGGCAGCGTTAGCGTGTTCAGCTCCCCTCGACCGAGAATAGGGTAGGGGAGTGAGAGTTTTAAAGGTGGAAAGTCACTCATGCTGTGTGGATTGCGTTGTCTTTTTTAGCCGCCTTGTTGCGATCCTGTTTGCTTAACTGGCGTTGCGCAAGCCCCACGTAGACCACGCTGGGGACGGCGAAGATGACCATGATGTAGTGGAAGCCTTGCGTCGATGCAGGAGCTTTGCCATCGTGGGCGCTTTCCTCTGCATTCAGGCAAAGTAGCAGAGGCATGTACCACAGGCTGAGTACCAGTGAGCGTATCAACCAGCTCCCCTTATTGCACACCTCAGACGCGATGTAGAAGCAGATGATCGCAAGCAGGTAGGTTGGTATGCTGACAACACAGAGTAAGAGAAAGAGACTCATCAAGAGACCGTAAGGCTCGTTCTTGAGCAGGTGGAGAAAAGTGTCAAGAGTCGTGCGGTCGTCAAGGTAGATGACCGTGGCCGCTGTGAGCAGCCAGAGGGGTATCCAGCAGAGCAGCAGGAGCCTCATGAGCCTGCCACATGTTTTGAGCGCGTCTTGTTGTTGTGGGGTCATTGAGGGATTCTATCAACTAGATACCGCCGCGACAAGATTATTTTCCCCCTCAAGTATTGCGAGCTCGCTGCTTGTTAGCAAAGATGAAGTTGCTCGTCATCGCAGTCTCGACATCTGATAAAAAATGGCATAGGTGTTTTCTTTTTACTTGATATTCTGTTCAAAGCTGTTAAAGTTTCCATTGAGTCGATACGCAGGATCATCATTTAGAGCACTTATTTATATGGCAAAAAAGAGTATAGTCATTCTTGGAATGCGCAATAGCGGGAAAACGGTCTTTGTCTCAGTGATGGCAAATTATCTACAGCAGCTATGTAATAATAGTACGGATAGCTTGAGCTTTAAGCAGGATGTAGGGCATACTTATACTTATATAAAAGGTAACTACGACATGCTCACGCAAGGAAAGTGGCCGAACCGCACGACTACTTATGAAAAAGAATTGAGCTTCAACTATGATGAGGACAGCTCGCCCGATAAAGCAGATAAAACGGGCGAAAAGGCTGCTGCGGGCGCAGCCGCTGTTACAGGTGTAGGCTTGACTGCTAGGGTTTTACTTGCAGGTGGAGCGACGCTTGCTACAGGCGGTGTTGCTCTCTTAGGTGTGGCTGCCGTGGGAGCAGGTGCTTATTTTGCGGGTAAATACCTCTCTAAGAAAGCAAAGAAAGCAAAGACTGAATTAGCCTTTCATGATTTTCCTGGGGAAGATTTTGAAAAAATGGGGCAAACAACTAGTGGTGACGCTGTACTCAGCGCTGTAAAGAAAGCGACAGGTATTCTTCTTGTTGTTGATAGTGAGGCTATGGTGAATGGTGTTGACCATGGTGAGGATTTATGCTACGCGCGGCTCTTTAAGGCTGTAGAAAAGCATAATTCGGGTGCGAGAGTAGCCATTGTCTTCAATAAGTTGGAGTTGTTTTATAAGGAGCCTGATGTTGAGACTTTATCGAATTATTTTAAATCTTATAAGAGTGCCCACGCCCATCTCAAGGGATTAAAATCCAAATGCGTGGAGTACTTTCTCGTTTATGGCTTGGGTAGTCGTGAGAAGCTTGTTCTGACAGAACAGGGTGATAGGGAGTTTGTACCCTCGAAAGGGTTCAAGCTGGAGTCTCGCGGGATTGATTCGGTCATTGGTTGGTTGATTGAGAGTGAACAACTAAAAGGTTCTGAGTGCTAGAGTTGTGCTATCGAATTTTTAATACACTATGTTTAAAGAATATTTATCTAAAAAAGGGGAAGCCGTCAGCTATCTGGAGCAGAGTGCCACCTTGCTAAAGGGCTTGGGCGAGGCAACAGTTGCCCGTCTTGTCACGCGCTCTTTAGACGAGCTCCAACGCGGACGTTTTAATCTAACAATCGTGGGGGGATTCAACCGGGGTAAATCGACCCTGCTCAATGCCCTGATGAGGCAGAAGAATGATGATCTATCTCCTATTTCCTTCTCGCCTTGTACCTCTGTCATTATCAAATATAGGGACAGGTCTCTAAGCCCTGATGGCCTGCCCAAGGCTGTGCTTAACTTTGCTCCGCATAAGAAGACAGGGACTCAGCTGACGACTGAGATTCGCCTCAGCGAGCTGCGTGATTATGCCACCGAGAGCGGCAATCCTGGTAATGTTAAGGGTGTTGAGTCTATTGATGTCTATGGCGATTTCCCCAGCTGGAGCCATGCGATGAATATAGTGGATAGCCCAGGGCAGAACTCTGTTTATGGCCATCATGATGAGCTTTTGCGCCATTTCTTGCCGGCTAGCGATGCTATTATTTTCCTCATCGCGGCTGATCTGCCCCTCGATGGCGGTGATCTCGAGCTCTTGACGCAGCTCGCGCAGTGCGATCAGCGAAAGGTATTTTTTGTCTTGAGCAAGGTGGATGAGCTTGATTGTCCCGATGAACTCATAGAAACGGAAGAGCTGATTCATGCGAAGGTGCGCTCTTCTGGTCTACACTGTGGAAAGGTCTATCCTATTTGTGCGCAAAGTGTCTACGAATCACTCAGTGCTGATGCTGAGAAGGAAGATTTTGAACGGGTGCTTGAGAGCTCTGGGATGCGTGATCTAGAGAGAGATCTGGAGGAGTTTATCCTCTCTAGCTCGACGGAGAACGAGCTGATCCAGCAGCGACTCGCTGGCTTGATTGCGCAAAACACAGAGGCTCTATCGCGGCATAAAAGGCTCAGAGAGCAGATCCTCTCCCATGAGGTGAAGCCCGATCAATTGCGCGAGGAGCAGGTGCAGCTCGAAATGCTCTGCAAAGAGCTCGATGCTGAGCTGCCTGTCACGCTGCAAGGTGTCGATCGTGAGTTGACCCGCGTGAGGGAGCACGTCATGGCAGAACTTGCAGAAAAACGCCCCTCGATGGAGAGCGCCCTCGTTGCCGAGCTCCAACAAGAGGGGCTGCTACAAACGGCATTCTCCGGATCGGGGCGTATGAATGATCGTGTCACTCAAGCTATAGCTGCTCAACTCTCACCTATGCTCTACCACTTGAATGCTGACTTGGAGAAGCTGCTGGCTCCTATCGGTCGTGTTGACTCGAAGGTAAGAGTGATGCTCTCTGGTAGCCAGGTGCCTTCCTTGCCCCATATGGCTTTCTCTCCTAGCACTCAATCAAGCGATGCCTCTCCCACGCAAGCAGTCAGTGCAGTATACAGTGGTGTTCGGGATGATCTAGCCAAAATTCAGAACTCTTCTATAGGGCAGGCTGTGCTTGCTAGCGGCGCTACAGCTGCTGTTGCGTCCAAAGCTAAAGAAGAAGCTTCGCGCGTTGTGGAAGATGTTATAAAGGATGTTAAAGTTGCTCTAGATGAAGCAAAAAAAGCGAAAGAAGCGAATGAAGATAAACTAGGTGCTAGGGAGGCAGCGAGTATAGTTATTAAGACTGTACCTTACTTAGCCTCTGGATTGCCAGTAGCGGGAGTAGCGGCAGCAGTACTACTGGTAAGTGGAACCGTCTACTTGGGATTAAGATGGCAAAAGGCAAAGACTATAGAGGAGTCAAAGGCTATGTTGGTGAAGCTATTCAATGAGGCGTGTGAACAGATTCTTGAGCAGCTAAACCTGTTTAAGGATCATTTTAGCAACAGCTATAGCAGCCAGATCAAAGATCAGCTCAAGGAGCACGCGTCGCGAATAGATACAATCGTGCAGCTCCTAGCGAACTTCGACGAGCAGGCTTCCGCAAAGCTCAAGGGCGAAGTTCAAGCAATCCAGTACATGCTAGATCGCCAAGCTAGCGTCCTCCAAGTCCTTCACTCCTAGATCTTATGAAATCGACACCCCCACTCCATATGAGCTATCTCCTGCGCACGCTTTCTATTATCAGAGAGCAGTATGCGAAGATAGGGCGCGGCAATGTATCTAAAATAAAGAAGCTGATTGATGATATTGATAAGATGAGCTCCCCCATTGTGGGTGTGTTTGGTGTGCAGAAGCGCGGCAAATCAACGCTTATCAATCGCCTCATAGGCGGGGACCTGAATCTCTTGCCTGTTAAAAATACGGTCGCCTCCAGCGTCGCAATCATGGTCAAGCATGATGGGAGTATGAAGGAAAAAGTATTTCACGTCCTTGTCCGTTTTGAGAATAATAAAGAAGAGCTCCACACAAGAAAGAGCTTGGAAGAGACGAAGCAGTTGATCATCAGCTACGGTTCGCATCAGGGCGACGCTCATCAGGAAGTAGAGAGCATCGAGATCGAGGGGAATTTCAGCCAATCAGATCTCTTGACTTCAAACTGCATTCTACTGGATACCCCAGGGGCGGAGAACTGCATTGAGCCTATCGGGTCAGAAGGCGCAGGAGAGAATCAAAGCTCGAATGAGAGGGACAAGAAGCGCGCACTCCAGATGCTTAAAAAAGCACGTGTCGTGATCTTTCTAGAGAGTGTGGAGTATTTTGGGTCAAATAATAGTATGCAGTTTTACAAAAAAGATGTGAGAGTGCTCCCTCATCTCTTTGCTATCAATAAGTATGACAAATTGGTCAAGGCTGCAGAAAAATCAGGTGAAGATGTGTCGATGTTCAAGGCGAACACAAAGAAGGCACTATTCCAAAAATGGCATTGTCACAAGATGGATGATGTCCATTTCATCAGCTCCAAGAAGAAGACTGACTGTGATGGTGTAGGTGTGCTTCAAAAAGCGATCATGCAGCATATCCAGTCGGTCTGTGTCTATGATTTACTTTCGCGTTTTATGCTCATTCTCAAAGATTTTGGCGATGGGTATGAACTGGAGCTTCGCCCCGCGCGTCTGCAATTCAGCAATTTTTGCGAGTCCTACATGGATTTTACAAAGGAAAAGTCTCTCGACTCTGAGAGGATGGAGGATTTGAAAAAGATAATCGAACAAATGAAAGCGATGTTCTCAGTATGAAAATAACAAGTTATTATATCTATGGTGGTGAGAGTCTCAATGATGACACCTTGGTACTTGGGGCTGTAGAGGCTGATGCCTTTGCCGTATTCGAGCGTTGGAAGCGAGTCGTGGCTGACATCAGTCACGGGGATAGGTCTTTTCTTGATCTTCCCGTGAATCACGAGAAGCGTCTCTTTATCAACTATTTCGATGTAGAGCGTCCGGGCAAGCGTGCCATATCCTACATCGTGGGCTATTGTATTGAGAAGCAGCAGTATCTCGCCGCCGAGTCCGTCGGCGATATTCACGCGGGTATTAATGCCCTGAGCTGGTCGCATCTAGAGCAGGCTTGGAAGGGGGGTGAGGCCTCGTTGGACGTAGCGCTTGTGCCTCAAGCGCGTGTCGTATCATCTCCCCTTCTCTCCTTGGAGCAGCTCAGCGATCTTTTTTATGGGGTGAGGGATAATCAGAATGATGCGCTGAGTCTCATCTACCAATCTCTGGGAAACTTGGCGATAGAGGAATGGTTTGGCAAGTTGAGCCTAGCGGTCAATCCTGTGCGCTATGAGCCTACGATGAATATATGCCTGAGCGCACGCCCCTATGTCACGGCTCAGCCCAAAAAGCGCATGCCTGCTTGTCCCTGTGACGTGAAGGCGAGTCCCTTCTTCATGTTTTTGGCCGCGCTTCTCTTGATTCTGGGGGTGAGTGTGGCTTTAGTCCGCTGCTCAAGCTCTGATAAGGAGGAGAGATCGGCTGCGTCACCGTGACGCAGGTTTTCTGAGATAGTTTCCCAAAGATAGAGCACTCAACTCCGCGGAGTTGAGTGCTTGTTTGATTGATTGAGTGTGGCTTAGTTCTGCACGGCTTCGCATCCTGTGGATTGCGTGAAGAGTGTGCGGCAGGGGTAGGGGATGTTGATACCCTCTTTGGCGAAGACCTCGAGGATGGCGGAGGCGAAGAGGAAGCGCACATGGTGGTAGTCGTTCGTCTTGCACCATGCACCGAGATGGAGGTCGAGCGAGCTCTCGCCAAAGCCCGAGAAGAGCAGTACAGGCTCAGGGTCGGTCGCGAGCAGGGGCTGCTGCTTGATGACTGTCATGAGTACCTCGCGTACCTTCAGTAGATCGCTACCGTAGTCCACGCCGATGGCAAAGTCGCAGCGGCGCAGCTCATCGCCTGTGATATTGGTCATGGGGGATTGGATGAGCGTGCTGTTGGGGATGCGCACCAGCGAGTTGTCCACCTTGCGCAGCCAGACGGCGAGCAGCTTGATGCTCTCTACGGAGCCCGCGTCCTCGCCCACGCTGATGTAGTCGCCTATCTTCACCTTCTTTTCGGAGATGATGAAGAGACCGCTGATCACATTGCTCAGTGCGGTCTGCGAGGCAAAGCCTATAGCCATACCGAGCACACCCGCAGCACCAAGGATGCTGGTGATATTCACGCCAATGAGGCTGAGTGCCTGAGCGATCATGATGAACCAAATCACCGTCGCGACTGACGGGCGCAAGATGGAGAGGACTGGGGCGGGGATGCGTCCTGTCTTTTCTACGCCGTCAAGTAGCTTGCTGGCTATCTTGTTGAGTACCCAGCCTAGGACAATAAAGAAGATGAAGCTCACCCACTTGAACACGATGGAGCTTGCGTAGATCCATGCCGTCAGTTCTTGATATATATCTTGCATAAGGTGGATAGAGTAGCAGAAATGTTAGGAGATAGCCAGATTAATATGTGATGCTTTTAACTCCTTAATTATATACAATTTATCTATTAATATTGCTTTTTTGTTTATGCCTGTATAATCAAAAAAGTGATTGCAAAATGAGCTCTCTATGATATGCTGATAGGCAGTGGCACAGCATGCTTACTCGTTCAAGGCTCTTGTGGGCGTATCCTGTGCACGCTCAAACATCACAATCAATCTACTTTATGACAAGTATCCTCAAATCCGTCTGGCTCGCTCTCGCCTGTGTCTTTATGATGAGTTCTCATTGCTTTGCTGCTCTTCCGAAGTGGGTGAAGTACGAGATCGTGAGGCAGACCTACTACTTTGGGCCCCAAAAGGTGCAGCTCTCAACCACCTTCAAACTCACCAATCTCAGCAGTCAATACATCATTACGGGCTTCAAGACCTTTAAGATGACTTATAAGGATATGCGCTTGCTGCCTATGGGCAATGCGAAGAGTCCCATTTATTTCCCCACCCGAGATTACACGAGAAACGTTCCTGCCGAGACCAAGAAGTATTTTGAGCTCAGGAGGGGGCAGAGTCGCGTCTTCAATGTCACGACGAATCTTTACAACTTCTGCCCCAAGACACACCCTCATATGCAGATGAAGCTGCGCGACGGGGCGAAGTCCGTCCATAAAGTCATGATGCGCACGATACCTACCCTTGTTATTGAATACAACAAGCTCTAGTCCTGCTCTGTTCGCAATTGCTTTGCTCCTTCTTTCTCCTCTCTTGCGATGAGAGGAGGGGGGGGGCTTTTTTTATAAGGTGTACTCTGGAGAGTATAAAGTCATACTCAGGCGGTGCTCAGCCTGCTCTGGGGTGTGTCTCTGGCATTCATAATAGCTGTAAAAATGTGATAGTTGATTTTTGCATGCTAGGAAGAAGCTTGCAATTTGTCCACCTAATCCGTAGAATGGGTGTGTGAAATATCAGCCGAATATCAGCGAACTCAGGGAGGTGGCTCTCCGCGCCTACCGAGGCATGGAGCTGGCGCGTGCCTTTGAGCATAAGATTTCTTCTCTCTATAAGGCGGGCAAGATCATGGGAGGCGTCTTTTTGGGGCGAGGCCATGAGGCTATAGCAGCCTGTCAGGCTGTTTTTCTCAAGCGAGGTCATGATATCTACGCTCCCTTTATCCGCGAGAATGCGGGTCGCTTTGTCTGGGGAGATAGTCCGCTAGATTGTACGCGTGTGTATTTAGGAACAGCGAGTAGCGTGATGCGTGGGCGCGATGGTAATGTGCACTGGGGACGCCCTGAGCTGGGTAATCCAGCACCTATTTCTCACCTCGGAGCGATGATTTCGGTGGCGGCGGGGATGCTTCTTGCAAAGCGTTTTCACGGTGTCGCGGATGCTGTAGGGGTGGCCTGCTCTGGCGATGGGACGACCTCGACGGGGGCTTTTCACGAGGCTTGCAATATGGCAGCCGTGGAGAGTCTGCCTCTTGTGGTGGTGGTTTCTAATAATCAATTTGCCTACTCGACGCGCAATGACGAGCAGTTCGCCTGCGCGTCTCTCATGGATCGTGGGCGCGGCTACGGGATGGAGGCGTGGGAGTGCGATGGGACGGATTTTCTCGCGACCTTGCAGACCATGCACGCGGCGATTAGCAAGGCGCGGCGTGAGCAGTCTCCGCAGTGGATCGTGGCTCATACGCTGCGTCAGTGCGGGCATGGTGAGCATGATGATGCGAGCTATATTCCCCAAGAGCTCAAGGATAGCTATGCGCAGCGTGATTGTCTCAATGTGGCGCAGCGTCAGTTGCGTGACTTGGGCTGGCTGGATGACGATGCGATCGCTGCTATTCAAGAGGAGTGCAAGTGTCAGGTGCAGCAGGATGTTGCCCAAGCTCAGCGGGAGCTAGCACCTCGTGTGTGTGATGAGTCGTGGCAGGCGACATCGTGGGTGGCTGAATTCTAAAATTTCTTTATCATATGAGTGTAACTTACATAGATGCTATCCATCAGGCGATGAAGGAGCTCCTTGAGGAGGATTCACGCGTCTTTCTCTACGGGCAAGATATTGCAGGGAGCTTTGGCGGTGCCTTCAAGGCGACAAAGGGGCTCTATGAGCTCTATCCCGATCGTGTGAAGAATGCTCCTATCAGCGAGGATGCGATGATAGGGCTGGCCATGGGGGCAGATCTCGGGGGGATGCGCAG